>JAFGPE010000025.1 GCA_016926055.1 Candidatus Woesearchaeota archaeon
GCAATCTTCCCGACAAAGATGCTCCTCGTTCCTTCTTTCGGCAGCAGGTCATACTCTACCTTCACATGGAACCTCTTCTTCGACTCACGGTATTTCTTAATCCAAAAATATCCAAATACCCCAATTCCTATTCCAGTGAGTATCAGGAACCATTTGTAAAGCTCAAGTCCGAGGAATAAAATATTGTAGAATAGTTCTCTAACCTGGAAGGTTGTTGTTGCTGTCGAATTAAATCCAAGATACCGCGCCTCTACTTTCATAACGTATTTCCCAAGCTCAAAGTTTCTTGGAACCTCAAGCACCTTTGGAACAGAGAAAGAGTTCTTCATGTCATATGTTTTAGTTTCCACAACAAAGATCTTTTCAGGAGTCTTGTTTTCTTGATAGGGATAAACACCTGTTGTTACATTTGCAGTAAAGTTAAGGTCATTGAGCAGTTTATCAAATTCAATGTTGTACGTCAGGCTTCTGCCCCTGTAGATTCTTTCCTGAAGAAGCTCTATCTCAATCATGAGCGCATTTATCGGTTCAAAGCCGGCATTCATTATTTTGACCAAGACAGGTATCTTAAAAGAGCTAAGCCCGTTAATTGTTATTATGCCATCATAGATGCCCGTACTGTTCTTGCCATAGACTGTAACCTCAAAACTCTGCTCACTTAAAGCCCCTAGCGTTATATTGCCAGGCGTTATCTGTATGAGTGGAGTTATATTTCCTGTGATCTCCACGGAGATGAACTGGTTTGAGCTGAGCTTATTTCTCAAGACAATATATTCCTTTTCGAATTTCTCCTCCTTCACCACAGTTGTTATCTCTTTTCCATTTATTGAGAAATCATTGGTGCTTCCGATGCCTGTTGCTGCAGCACAGCTGTCTTTCAGAAGGACAACAAGAACTAGAAAAATCATTACAGCGATGGCAAATTTCTTTCCTTCCATGCTCTACCTCTTTTTTAATCTATATTTGTTTTAGTCTGTGAAACAGATCCATTGCATTCTCGACAATTGTCTCTCTCATCTCACTTGTTCCTTCTTTGTATATCTTCTGTATCTTGTTGTAAGCATCAAACGCTTCTCTTATTTTCCCTTTGTCTACATGAGAGTGTGCCTGTTCAATCAGCCCGAGCAGGTAGTTCGAATTTATCCTGTTTCCGAGCTGTACAACCTTTGAATAAATCTCTGGCTTCATGTGCTTGGGAAGTATTTCTGCAACAGACCTTATCTTCGGATATACGGTTGACGCTTCCTCATAGAGGTTGAAAGAGATTTTGCAGTCTGCTTCGGATATAAGTGCCTCTATCTCTGCCTTGTTTAGCCGGTGATATACATCCATCACCTTGTCCTTTATCCTTTTCCTGTACTCCGGCTTTATTTTCCTGAATGTTGCTTTTATTTCATTATACGTCATTTTTGCTTTGTCGTGCTCCTTGTTATAAAGGAGGGTATATGCAAGCGATATTTTGTTCTCAATTTCAGTTACTTCTATCGGAATCTTTCTTGTTTTCATCATTATCATCTCACCCATGTTTCTTATAATGTCCACGGCAGGTCTGAGCTGCGTTGTCGTTTTCTGGATGATTGTCATAGGTTTTTCAGGAGCCGCTTTTACCGCTTCATTTGGCACTTGTGCTTCCTGCTTCTCAACCTTCTTTTTTGTTGCAGGAATTTTTATTATGCCGTTGCTAATCAGGAGATAGACTATAAGGCTTAAAAGTATGCTGAGGACAGCGCTTGTTTTAAAGTCAACCTTGTCTTTCACGTCGTCAAGAACAGCCAACCCTGTTATCAGGTTACTGCCCGATTCCTTCTTCTTAACTGATTCATAAGTCAGCAGCGTCTTGAATTCCCTTACCTTCTCAAGAAATATCTCGTTGTTTATGTAGTAGGAAATCCTCGCTTCACCCTTTTCAGCAGCGCTTTTCAGTTTCACCACAGGATCCTTGTTTATTATCTGAATATCGCTCATGAATTTAACATCGTCTGTCGTTTTCACGTGCTCCTTGGGCATTATCTCCACAATTGAAAGTCCTGTTTCATTTGTATCGAGCTTTATTCTCCTGTCAATCAGGGTTATCCTTTTTGTTTCTCCGCTAACATAATTTAAGTCAACAACCTTTGCCTTTGTCGATATGGTTGCTGATTTTTGGACATCCCTGTTTTGCTTTACAATCTTGCTAATATCCTTGTTTGTAAGACCTGTATTTGCAGATTCAAAGTAACTCTTTGTCAGCTTTTCCACCTCGTCTTCTGTCGGATAAATAACATACTCGTCTGAGGCGATAACAACCAGATTCCTTATAACGCTTTTTCTTAAGTTATCAGTCTTCTTTTGCATATCCTCCTTTTCCTTTTCCATGTCCACGTCTTTCTTATACCTGAGGTTGAAGAAATCCCTTTTTATCTGCTTGACTTCTTTCAACATTCTTTCAAGCTCATCTTTCAGGCCAAGAGCATCTGCAGCCTCTATTTCAGCCTTTCCGAGGCTATTCATGTTTGAGATTATGCTTTCTATCTCTGCAGCAAGTTGGTCAACATTTGCTGTTTCTCCAGAGTCAATTTCGGCTAGTGTTTCTTCCTCGCTTTGAGGGATAGCATTCTCGGTTTGTTCTTCTGTCTCAATTGAAAATTTCCTTTCAGCGCTATTTGAATTGCCATATGCGTCCTTGCATTCAAGCTTCCAGTACTGGCTTCCTTTTTCGAGTACATCTGTTGTGTAGCTTTCCTCTGCATCGTTTGCCATCAGATGATTTGCTTTTGCTATGGACCACCAGTTTGCATACTGTCCCAGGTAAAGTGTGCAGTTCGTCGGTGAATCATCCTTGACCTTGTATTTCAGGGTTGCCTTGTTGCCATTTATCTTTGCATCATTTTCAGGGCCTATCAAGGTAATATTCGGTGGCGCAATGTCATGGTTCTTTTTCTCAAGCGAAATCTTAAGCGTATCATTGCTTGTGATATAGTAGTATTCCGAGTAGTCAAAGTAATCCTCTTTTTCCACGCTTATTCCATAGTTTCCTTCAAGCAGGTTTAACTCCGCAACACCATCGCTGTTTGTTGTGCTGTTCTCTTCATCGATGATTATGGTTGCACCGCTGACAGGATTTCCTGTGTTCTTCTCCTTTACCTCGAATCTGACCACGTGCTCTTCCACAACCCTTATAATTCTATACTCCTGCCCGCTTAGTCCTGAGCTGTCATTCACGTAAAGCCATACGTATATTGTTCCAGGTTCGCTGTATGAATAGGCAGCTTCTCTTGTTGTTGCTTCGATGTTTCCGTCTTCGTTAAAATCCCACCTGTATCTATATGGCATTGTTCCTCCGCTTACAATTGCATTGAAGTTTAGCTGCCCGCCCGGCTTGACCTTTGCACTGTTCACACCTATGTCGACAGTTAGCGAAGGAGTCTGGTTCTGCTGGCTTCCTCCGCCGTCTTCATCCTGGCTTCCTACCCTGAATGAGAGTATTCTGCTTTCGATTTGCTCCATGTACTTATATGTTACAACAGCGATGTAGTTTCCAGGGTCTTGCAGCGTCAGGAAATAGTTTGACGAGCCATGGCCGTTTGTGGTGTAGCTGTAGCTCTGTCCAGTTATGGCGATTGTGTGGTTGCTGTCCTGCCTTGCAACAATGCTTATCATGATCATCTCGTTTGGCTGGTATTCTGTTTTGTCAGTTGTTGCAGAGAATGCGATGCAGGCGCTGCACATTCCGCCGCAATCAATTCCTGTTTCATCGTGGTTCTTTATTCCGTCATGGCAGAACAGGCTATCGTTATATGAGAAATTAAACGAATACGTTGATGTTCTTGTATTTCCTCCAAGGTCCTTTGCAGTAAGTATAAGTGTGTTTGTTCCTTGCAGCGGATTAATTGAGATTGTTCTTGAACCTGTTATCAGGTATGCTGAATCGGACGGTATGTTGTTTAGAACATAGCTCATGTTCACTTCTTCACTCGAAGCTATGGTGATGTTCAGTTCGTTTATAAGGGAAATGATGTTTGCGTTATTGATGTTCGGATTAACAACTATTGTCGGTGCAACAGTGTCTATCCTGAACAAGGTTGACTGTTCCAACACCTTGTTCGAATCAAAGTAGATGCTCAGGTTCAGCTCATATGATCCGTCTGTGAGCTCGAGAGACATATTGTTCACTCCCTGTTGGCAGCCGAAGTCATATGTATATGTCAATGCACCTTTAATCACTAGCCTGCATGCAAGGCTTATGTTCGATGGAGTGACATTTATCTCAAATATCGATGAAAATCTTGTTTTGTTTATTGCGCTGTTGTTATCAGGATAATTTATTCTAGCTGTAGCAGTTGTCGTGTTGTCAATTATGATCTGGAATTCCTTTGTTGAGAGCTCCGGTACATTCCAGCAGATTGTGTCAATGAGGCTGTTGCTGTTTGTATCATGGAATGTCACAAGATACAAGTCGTTCTTTGTCACATCAATTATCGTTTCATTGTCTATGAAAAACAGTTTAGCCATCTCTTTTATCGTTTCTTTTATAGTTGAGCATACAACAACATTATATTGGTGCTGTTCTTGCCCCGCTATTGTTACATCCTTAATCCACACATTATTATTTTCCTGGATTGTTTCTTCCTGGGTATAATTTTCTGTCGCTGAAACAATATTCATGAAGCTAAGTAAAACAATGAGTGCAATTGCAGCGTTCACTATATTACTCATTTTTTTCATAATCAAAACCTTCTTTCCAGCTCAGGAATTTTTGTCTCACAATGCTTCTTATCTCCTCGCTCATGTCCATAAAATGTGCGTCCTTTGCAAGCCGCTTTAGCTCTTTAGAAAGTCCTTTCGGCATCCTGATTGTGACTACTGCATCACTCATTTTTTCCTCCTTGATGCCTTTCCACAAACTCCCTTGAGAAGTCCCTTATGATTTCCGAGCGAGAATTATATATTCCTTTCTTGACGAGAGAATCAAGCCACTCAACTATTGGCTTGGGCAGCCTTACTGTTACAATATCTATTTTTTGCTCATCGTCAGCCATATGTAATCTACTTGTATTTCATTTGTAATATATAAATGTTTTGTTTTTTATGACGATTCAGGAATATTATACGAATAAAATGGCCATTTTGACAAAAATTATTTGTATTCTAATTGTATTCTTTTGGTATTACAAAAGTAAGTAACTAAAAATAGCCAAGTTAAAGACAATCATTATGATATCTAAGAACCAGGCTTATAGTTCTGCTCTCTTCAGCAGCTCATCAACAAGCTCAACTTCATTGAGGACAAAGAAATGAACACCCGGAGCCTTATACGCTCTAAGCTTTCTCATCATCTCTGCAAAATAACCTAATCCAAACTCCCTTGCTTTGCTCTCGTCCATTAGTCCTTTCTTCAGCTTCTCGTTGACATTTAACCCGAAGAAGGATTCCATTGATTCAGCCTGCTTTCTAGAAAGTACAGGCCTTATTCCGGGGATCACAGGAACGTTTATTCCTGCCTGCCTGAGCATTTCAACATATTCCTTGTACTCTTCAAAGGAGAAAACCATCTGGGTTATTATCACTTCTGCCCCTGCAGCAACCTTTGCTTTCATGTATTCAATCTCTTTTTCAGGAGGATTCTCAGGATGGCCCGCCGCAAGGATGCAGAAATCCGTCTTCATTCCATTCCTCCAGTCTTCCTCAAGGCCTTTCCTCGGCAGGTATTTTCCGTTGTTCATCCTTTTTATCTGCTCAACAAGCTTGTATGCATAGATGTAGTCTCCGTCCCATTTTTCATCCTTTGCGCCTGCAGGAGGATCGCCCCTTAGTGCGAGAATATTCTTTATATTCAGGTATTGCAAATCAATAAGGTCATTCTCTATCTCTTCTTTTGTTCTTTCCCTGCATACAAAATGAGCTATTGTCTCTATGCCAAATCTTTCCTGTACTAGGTGGGACATCGGCAGGGTTCCTCCTCTTAGTGAGCCGCCTGCACCTTTTGTCACAGATACGAAATCAACCTTTCCCTTAATTCCGCTGATTTTACTGAGCAGCTGCTCAGGGTCGGCACCGTTCCTGGGCGGAACAATCTCTACTGAAACTGTGAAAGCCTTCCGTTTCAATATTTCTGTTATTTTCATCCAATCAGCTCACTGACCTTTTTCACGGCGCTTACTGCACTTTTAGAGTATGCTGCCTTGATCTGTTTTGCGTAATCATCAGTCACGACAGCACCCCCTATAATAACCGGAGTTTTTATGTCTTTTTCTCTTAACTCTTTTATCACCTTTTCCATTTCCGTGATTGTTGTTGTCATTAATGCTGAAAGACCTACAAGGTCTGGCTCGTATTCCTTCACCGCTTCCACTATCTTTTCCTTTGGAACACTCTTGCCGAGGTCTATAATCTTGTAATTGTGGCACTCAAGAAGAGCCATCACGATATTCTTGCCAATGTCATGATAGTCATTCTCGACAGTGGCAAACAGCACAATCCCTTTCTCTTTTCCACCCTCTTTCTTCAGCGCCTCTTTCAGTCTTGCGAATGCCTTTTTCATTGCATTTGCAGAGGCAATGACCTGCGGCAGGAAATATTCTTTTTTATTGAATCTGTCCCCTACTTCATTCAACGCATCAATGAGGGTGTCGTTTATCTTCAGGGCATTGATGCTTTCAAGCCCTTTCTCTATTAGCTCAAGGATATTGTCTTCATCTCCGTGAAGGATTGCATTGTAGAGCTGTTTTTCAATCGGAAGATTTAAGTAGTCCTCTTTCTTTATCTTCTTCACCTTAAATATTTCTATGTCCGTATTTTCCTGCAGAATATTGTCAGTAGGGTTTATTATTGCAAGATCGAGGCCGTTATGAATTGCTTTTGTCAGGAACTTTGAGTTTATCTCGCTTCTGTTTGGCAGTCCATGCGATATATTTGATATTCCAAGAATTGTTTTGTATCCAAGCCTCTTTATATCTTTCAACGATTCAAGAATTATCTTCTCGTTTCCAGGATTTGTTGCAATTGTCAGCGTCAAGCAGTCAACTATGATGTCCTGCTTTTTTATCCCTGCCCTTGAAGCCTCTTCAATTATCCTTCTTGCAATACTTATTCTTTCTTCCTTGGTTTCAGGAATTCCTTTTTCATCCAAAGTCAATGCAATGATTGCAGCACCATATTTCCTAGCCAACGGAAGAACCGCTTTGAGGCTTTTTTCGCTTCCGTTAACCGAATTGATTAATGGCTTGCCGTCTGCTTTTTTTAGTGCCGGCTCCAGCGCTTCATGGCTTGAAGTATCTATTACAATAGGAAGGTCAGTTATCCTCTGTACAATCTCAACAGCTTTCGGAAGATTGTTTTTTTCATCTGCGCCTGCAACACCCACATTGATATCAAGAAGGGATGCGCCCTGCTGTGCCTGAAGCAGCGCCTGCTCCTGGATGTAGCTTGTCTTTCCCTCTTTCAGTTCATCCTGAAAGTGCTTTTTTCCTGTTGGATTAATCCTTTCACCGACGACAAGCGTTTTTCCTTCAACAGTTACTGTCTTTGTTCTTGATGAAAGCTTTGTTTTTTCCACAAAGATTCTCTTAACAGGCTTTTTGTTCTTTAATCTTTCAGCAATTCTTTTTATGTGCTCGGGAGTGGTTCCGCAACATCCACCCAGCATATTGACGCCCAGTTTGTGGAACTTTTCAGCATATTTTCCAAAGTCATCAGGGCTTTGCATGAATACTGTTTTGCCATCAATTATTTTTGGAATTCCGGCATTTGGTTCTATGAGCACTGGCTTATCTGTGTTTTTTGCAATAATCTTGGCAACCTCCAAAAGCCCCTCTGGCCCTTCGGAGCAGTTGGCGCCAATAGCATCAACACCCATTGCATCCATGATAACCGTGTAGCTTTCCACGTCTGTTCCAGTAGCTGTTCTTCCGTCCTGAAAACTCATCGATGTCATTATTGGCAGGCTTGAATGGTCTTTTGCAGCAAGAACTGCCGCCTTCAGCTCCTTTATGTCGGATATTGTTTCAATAATCAGCAAATCTGCTTCGTTTAATGCCGTAATCTGCTCCGAGAACATCTCATATGCGTCATCAAAACTCAACTCTCCCAGCGGTTCAAGGTATGTTCCAAGCGGTCCAACATCTCCTGCAATAATGCATCCTGGAGCAGAATCCCTTGCTATCTTCACAGCCGCCTTGTTTATCTCGGCTGTTTTGTTCCCAATGCCGTACTTCCCAAGCTCCCTCCTGTTTGCGCTGAACGTGTTTGTTAGAATCATATCTGCTCCCGCATCTGCATAGCTTTTGTGTATTGCTTTTATCAGTTCAGGATTTCTTATGTTAAGTTCGGCTGCACAACCCGTTGTGAAGCCTGCCTTGTGAAGCATTGTCCCCATGGCGCCATCTAGAACAAGCATTCTTTTCTTCGCCAACTCAAGAAAATGCTCTTTCTTCATTCAATCCAGAGTATAAGCGGTTTATTTAAATACATTACTGTTGCGATTATTACAATCG
Source organism: Candidatus Woesearchaeota archaeon (assembly GCA_016926055.1). Classification (GTDB taxonomy): domain Archaea; phylum Nanobdellota; class Nanobdellia; order Woesearchaeales; family JAADFO01; genus JAFGPE01. The sequence goes on from JAFGPE010000025.1 coordinate 8,472, forward strand.
GAATAATTTTAGAACTATAATGTCCTCAATCTTCTTACCCTGTCTTCTGTCTTTGGATGCGTTGAGAACAATGTGAGCAATGACTGTGCCCTGAATGGATTGGCAATGAACAATGATGCGGATGTCTTGTTTCCGAAGCGCAGCGGATTATGGTCTATGTTTCTTTCAAGCTTTTCCAGGGCATCTGCAAGACCCTTTCCGTTTCCAATCAGTCTTGCTGCCTTCTCATCTGCAAGATACTCCCTGCTTCTGCTTATTGCTAGCTGGATTATTACTGCAATTATTGGAGCAAGTATTGCGAGGAAGAGCACCTCTAGGCCGTTATTGTCCCTGTCTCTGCCGCCAATTCCGCCGAATATGGCAGCCCATCTTGCCATCATTGCAGCATAGGAAATCACTCCTGCAATTGTTGCTGCGATTGTTGCTATGAGTATGTCTCTGTTTTTCACATGGCTGATTTCATGGGCAATAACTCCCTCAAGTTCCTTGTCATCAAGGATGTCCATTATCCCTTCTGTGCATGCAACAGCAGCGTTTCTTGGATTTCTTCCTGTTGCAAAGGCATTCGGGCTCTTAGAAGGAATGATATAGACCTTTGGCTTTGGAATATTTGCCAGCTTCGCAACCTTCTCCACCAGCTTATGGAGCTTTGGATAATCGCTTTTCTTCGCTTCCTTGGCCCTGTATGTGAAGAGCACTATCTTATCGCTGAAGAAATATGTTATTAGATTCATTGCAAGAACTATCACTATGGCTATTGTCAATCCTCCTTGTCCAAAGTAGCTTCCTATCAGGAGCATTAATCCAGTCAATGCTCCGAGGAGCAACACCGTTTTGAAATAGTTCCCTATCATAAGGACGCGGATGAGTGCTTTATTTATAAAAGTTATGAAAGAAATCCAATTCACGCTTATCCTACAAGCATGCTTTTTATCGGCTTTATCTTCTTTACTGGCTTATATGGCACAGTGAAAAAGAATGTTGTTCCTTTACCAAGCTCGCTGTCAAACCATATCTTTCCTTTCTGGCATTCTATGATGCCCTTGCAGATTGTTGTTCCAAGGCCTGAACCGCCATAGTCTTTGAATGTGGAATCTGCACCTTGGTTGAATGGCTCAAACAGGGTTTTTTGGTGCTCTTTTGCAATCCCCCTTCCAAAGTCCTGTACTGAAAAGAGAAGATGCTTTTCCTTTCTTTCAACACGCACAATTATCTTTCCGTTTTTGTTGGAAAACTTTATCGCGTTGTTTATAATGTTTCGAAGGACCTGCATGACTCTGCTCGGGTCAACCTCAAATACAGGAAGTTTTCCCATCTTCAATTGCATGTCTAGATTTTTCTCTGGGTCTACACCTCTCATTTCCATAACCAGATTGCGTATGTTCGGGGTTAAATCCGTTTTTTGGAATGCGAACTGTAGCCTTGCTTGGCCAAGTTTGCTGAATACCATGAAGTCTTCAAGGATATTTGAAAGTTGGGTTGTGCTGCTAAAAAGCATTTTTATCCATTTGTCCTGTTTTTTTGTGAATTTTCCGAATTGGTTCTCAACCATCATTCTAAGCGTCATCAGCATGGCCGCAACAGGGTTCTTGAGTTCATGCGTCACCATGCTCATGAACCTTGCCTTTATCTTTTCAAGCTCTTCTCTTTTTTTCTCTGATTCTGCTAATGAATCAGTTGCCTGATTGAATACCTCGCCAAGTTGCTGAAGCTCATCACCTGAATTGATGTTAACTTTAGTTGTGAACTTGCCATGAGCTAGTTTCTTTGCAGATTCGCTGAGTTCAGTTATTGGTTTTGTAATGAAATGAGAAAGAAGCAAGGAAAGGGAAAGTACCACTCCGAGAAAAAGCCCTGTAAGAACAATTGTTCTTTTTTTGAGCTCACTCACTGAAGCGAAGGCAATCCTCTTTGGAACTCCCATGAGAAGCACCCATTTTTCTCCAATGTACTCTTCATACCCGGTTTGCTGCACAGCAACAATCAGGGTTTCTTCTTCTCCCAGCTGTTCTATGCTGGTTGCACTGCCAGTGTAGCTTCCTTTAACCTTTCTGAATATTTCAAGATTGGCTACGCTGTCGCCAGAAAGCCTGTGGTTGGAATAGATGATGGATCCTTCTTGATCAACCAAATCCATTGTGGTGTCAAAATCAGGATTTGCGTCGTCCGTGACAATCCTGTTTATTGTATCTATCAGGAACCTGAATACAAGTATGTTTTTTATTGTTCCGTTCGGGCTGTATACAGGCCCTGAAAAATGAATGACATTTGCCTGAAGTTCATCAGAGTGGATTGGTTTTTCGTCAACATATATGAACCCGGTAATAGCGTATTTGTAATATATTTGGTCCGAGATGTTATTTCCAACCCCAATTTCCTTTGAATCTCCAATCTTGATTCCCTCGACAGAGTATAATGAAATTGATTCGTATACCTTTTTCTTCTTCTGTATCGTTTGAAGGTACTTAATCTTCTCATCTGTGGTGTATATATCATTGGATAGGATTCCATACCTGTCGGCTGTAAGAAGCCTGATGTCTGATAATCGCTCAAAGAAGAATCTGTCGACTTTATTCATCCTGTGGCTTGCATCAGCAATCATCTTGGAGGTAATCTCTTCCTGAATCTTGTTTGTAAGTGTTGTTAGTGAAAAAAACGAAAGCAGAGCAGCAAGTAAAACTACCGAAATAACAAGCACTGTTGCATTCTTGGTTGCAATGGATGCTTTCATTCGACACTCCACCGCAGCGAGCGGTAGTCAAGGCCGTTATGTTTATCAGGCAGTTTCATGATGAGCAGCTCATCATGCTGGCAGTGAATAATTGCAATTATCGGCTCAGGGTCCTTCATCTCACCGAAGGCGAACAGGTCATTGTCGCTTGGCCTGCATTCTTCAGAAGGAGGATGCGAGTGGATTGAACCTATTGATCTGTTGATCTGGCAAGGGGGGTCATTGGCATACCTGATTATGTATTTATTGTGTTCCAGCAGCTTTTCTTCATAAAGTCCATCCACAATTATTGTGTCTCCTTTTTGTTCACCCAAAAGACAGAACATATACTCTCTGTCCGTATCATAGCTTTGCTTAAACGTCTCAATTATGCCTTCCTTGAAAACAACCCTGTAATCATCCCTGTATGTTTTGGTTATTTGATATGTCGGTTTAGTCGGCGAGTCGTATAGCATGAATACAAAGAACATGCCGCATACCAATGCGATTATGCAAGGTATTATGAACCTGTTTGAATACCTCTTTTTGTGCAACATCTATAACTCTTCCTCTTTTTTACAAACCCATGTGTTTTATGGACTCAGTGATATATAAAGCTTATCCAAATATCACGCTGCCTGGCGATATCCTTGCCTCGGCTCATTCATTCTTCTTTCCATCATGATGAGCGGAGGGAATTCGCTTACTAGATTCATATCAAGTCTTTCTTCAAGATGTTTAAGTATGCCCGGAAAATGGGCTAATCCAAATCCTGCGAGAACATTGGAATGCAAGTGCATTACTTCGATAATCTTTTCACTCATTTCTTTATCCCTGGCATCATTGTTGAACACATAATCACTAACCCTGTCTCTGAATTTTTTTCCCCTAAGCAACAAATTATCCTCATGAGGATAAATTCCTGTAACCCTGTCAAACGGATCATCTTTCTTTCTAATGCGCCTGATTCCATATGTCAAAAACTCAAATGGAAGTAGAAGTATTGCGAATGTAATTATGGAGACAAATGCAAGGTTATTCGGGAAGGGAATTCTGCTTTTCATATCCTGCTCGAGCTTAATTACCTGTTTCCCTTTTCTAATGAAAATTTGCTGTATGTGAAGATTAGATATTTTTCTACTGGTCATTGCTGAGAATAGTGTATATGATGGTAGGAGCAGGATTGCGATGGTTTTCTCCATTGCGCCCGCCCCTTTTCTCTTCACGCCTTCCATTGCTAGAACATCATAACTGTCCGCCAGGTGCTCTGCGAAAGCAGAATCTTCCTTTGTATAGATGTGGTATTCTCCCCAGAGTCCTAATCTTTTTACAACACCATCTATTTTAACTTCAAACTCCATGTATTTTAGAGGTTTTCTGTATACCTTTTTATTTAGATAAGAAAGAGTGGTCTTTATGCTGTTGATTATTCTCTTCTCCTCCATAATAGGAACTTTTAACTCGTCAAGGTGCTGTCTTATCAACGTCATATCATCCTTGTATTTGTCAAAAAATGATATTTGTCGTGAGAATAACTCCGAGAGATTTGTCAGCTCATTGCATAGTTCCAATACCTTGAACTTAAGCTCCCCTTCCAGTTTTTTCTCTTCAGCATTTCTAACCACGCTAACGCCCATGATTTTTTGCTTGAGCTCAGGCAGCAGCGCTAGGGCGTACCTTTTCTCTTCCTGTTCGACACTCATGTCGTGGCTGCATATTGCTCTAAGTTTGTTTATCACTCTTGCCAACTCGTGTAGTTTCATGTGCTCGTATTCAGAAACAATTTGGCCGATTAAATGCGTCTTAATGTCATGATCCTTGAGAATAACTTTCAAGTCCTGATTTATTCTTTGCAAATCAAAATTAAACACATCCAAGCTAAAGCCTTCTTCAACCATAGACACTTCTTTGAAGTATAATATTATAAATCTTTCCAAAGAATTCAATTAATATATGAAAAACTTAGTCAAGGAATGCCTCGTCGTTTTGAAGCAGTTCCATTATCGATTCGAGATGTCCGATGTCGATTTCATTGTTGTGCGGGAAGTTCATGAATCTCATTTTATTTACCTGTTTATGTGTTGAACGTTGTTTTCTTTTCCGCTTGGTGCCAGACAAGCCAAGCGGCCGGCTGCTACAGCGAGGAGCGTACCAGCTGGTACAGCACAATCATGCAGTTCGTTATCAACAGCAGCTTTCTCCACCCTTCATTTTCAGACATTTTGTTTTTCTTCATGTGCATCGCCTCGTTGTTTGCTAAACTCTTTTGAAAAAGAGAATGGCTGGGAGCTATATATTCTTTTTGTATATGATATATATTAAGAATATTATTTTATATCTCTTATATTTTATACTGCTTCCATACTATCTTTTGTTTATTACTTCAAAGTAGTCCGAATAGTAAATTTTAAAAATCAGAGTAGCTTTGCACTCGTATTAAGGGGGTCTGTTGAATTGGAAAACGATGCACATACTGGAATTGGCTTTAAACCAGTACAAAGACAAGTACAAAAACCGATACAAAGGCAAACTCTTAATATGGAACTGCTTCAGGAGCAGGTGGCTGAGCTATCTGATGTTCTAAATATTTCACCAAGTCTTCTTCTTAAGATGATTCTTAAGCAACATTACAGGGTCCTTCTTTTTGAGCCAAATCAACAGATAAGAAAAGAGCTGAAAGCAAAACTAAAGGGCAGTAATTGCACGGTTGAAGCTCCAGTCAGCATAGCTGA
>JAFGPE010000003.1 GCA_016926055.1 Candidatus Woesearchaeota archaeon
AAGCTCATCCTCATTGGAGGAACATTCATTCTGGTATCTGGAATAGTTTATTTCCTTTTCATAGCAGTATGGTTGAACGCATTCCTGTTAATCGGGATAAGCAACATAGTAAGATTGCTCATTGGCATTGGTGCAGCGGCTGCAGGGGTCTATTATCTGAAGGAATTCATAACATATAGGCCAGGCGTTTGCAAGGTGTCTAAGGGAAGATTCTATACCAAAATACTTGAAAAGATGAAGGAGCTTGTCGCGAACAAGATAACAGTCATATCATTTCTCCTGATTGTTCTTCTGGCATTTGCTGTAAACCTTGTTGAATTCTGGTGCTCATTCGGCCTTCCGACAATCTATACCGGACTTCTTGTTGCAAGCAACCTTCCAATGATACAGTATTATCTCTACATGCTTCTTTACATAGCCCTCTACATGCTCGATGATTTCATCATCTTTGTCGCAGCAGTCCACACCTTTAAGCTGATGCACCAGAACGAGAAATATGCGAAATACACCCATCTCATTGCAGGGTTGCTGCTATTGTTCCTGGGGTTGTTCATGCTAAATCCATTATTGTTCTAATTACTCTTTTTCAAGTAACATAAACTTTATAAGTAGCCACTTATTCTTCGTCATCATGGCGCGCATCGGAATAGCACAAACCACATTTGCAAGATTTGACATGGGTTCGTTGGCGGAGAGAATAGTAAGGGAGAACTCCGGCTGTACGATAATAAGATACACTGTACCTGGTGTCAAAGACCTTCCTGTGGCTGCAAAAAAGCTTATTGAAGAGCATCATTGCGACATCGTAATGGCGCTAGGGATGCCCGGCTCAAAGCCAATAGACAAGCAGTGTGCCCACGAGGCATCGCAGGGCTTGATTCAGGCACAGTTGTTGACCAATACTCATGTAATCGAGGTCTTTGTCCACGAAGATGAGGCAGATAATGAAAAAGAGCTTGTCGGGATATTCAGGGATAGGACGATAAAACACACAAGAAATGCTCTTGCTCTTTTGATTGGAAAGAATGAGCTCGATAAATATGCTGGAAAAGGAAGGAGGCAGGGCCACGAAGACGTTGGTCCTCTGTTGGAGGGATGAAAATGGAAAAAATCGGAATAGTTGTATCAGACTTTAATGCAGACCTTACGGATATGATGCTTAAGGTTGCAAACGACCATGCAGAGTTTCTCGGCGCAGAGATTGTGAAGACAATAAGGGTGCCGGGTGTTTTTGACATGCCGATTGCAGTGAAGAAACTTCTGAAGCAAAAAGACATTGACGGCGTTGCAACACTTGGAGCAGTCCTTGAAGGAGATACAGACCATGACCAGGTTGTTGCGCATACCAGTGCAAAAAAGCTCTCAGACCTTTCAGTTGAGTTCGAAAAGCCAGTGGCACTTGGCTTTACAGGACCAAGGGTATCTCGATTAGGGGGAATGGAAAGGATAGAAGGCTATGCGAGGCAGTCTGTAGAGTCTGTTGTCAAGTTGATAAGAAGGCTGAAGTAGATGGGATTAAAAGAGGCAATAGATGATCTAAGGAAAGGAAAAGCCATTGTTGTCCTTGATGAAAAGAGCAGGGAGAATGAAGGCGACATAGTTGTTGCTGCAGAGTATTGCACTGCACAATGGATTAACTTCATGGCAAAATACGGACGAGGTTTAATCTGCATCCCCGTTACAAAGAAAAGAGCAAACGAACTCAATCTTCCAAAAATGGTCAGGCAGAACAAGGAATATCTTGGCTGCAACTTCACTGTTTCTGTCGATGCAAAGGGGTGCACGACAGGAATATCTGCTGCGGAAAGGGCGTTGACTGTAAGTAAACTCATCAATGGAACCAAAAACGATTTCAGAAAACCAGGACACATGTTCCCTTTGGTTGCACATGAGGACGGGTTGGTGAGAAGAAGAGGCCACACTGAAGCATCTGTTGAATTGATGAAGCTTGCCGGCTTATATCCTGCCGCTGTGATCTGCGAGATAATGAACGACGATGGAACAATGGCAAGAGAAAAAGAGCTGAACGAATTTTGCAGAAAGCATAAATTAGAAATGGTGAAGATAGAGGAGATTGCAGCAAGATAAAACTACTAGAAAGTAGTCAAAATTTCGAAATCTTTAAAAATCAACACTTGTTCTTTCCCGCAATATGGCAGATAAATCCCTCGATGACATTGCAAAGAAAGAAAGCGAAAAATTTCATCCGAACGCTTTTGATGTGGCCGGTATACTGCTTGGCCTGCCTGCTGCTGGATTATATGGCACTTACCTTGGCTATAAAACTGCTGTTGCTGCAGGATATGCTGGATTAAAAGCATATGCGTCAATGCTTGCAGGAGGTATTTTCGGTTTGGCAGTCGGAATCTTCGCATATGCTGTCTTGGGTTCTATTTTCAGCCCTGGCTTCAGAAAATACATGGCATCGAAGCCAAGAACAAAACCGGCAACCACGTGATGGAATCTACACTGGGATGGAAAGCATTATAAAAAACAGAATTACGCAGTTCTTCCATGAAGTTTGGCATTTTGTTGGTCATTGTGTTGATAATAGGGTTATTGGTGTTCTTTCTTCCTACTGATATGACCTTTCACGGTCCAAGAGACAAAAAAATAATTGCCTTGACATTTGACGATGGACCAGACAAATCCAATACTCCTCAAATTCTTGATATCCTGAAGCAGAACAATGCCAGTGCAACATTCTTTGTCATCGGGAAAAATATCCATGGGAACGAGGAACTGCTAAAAAGAATTGCTGCGGAAGGGCATGAACTTGGAGTTCATAGTTATTCCCACAGCTATCTTTTTTTAAAGAATTATAATCGCATCTATTCTGATATGTATCAGACAAACGTTCTTATTTATAATGTGACTGGTAAAAGAGCAAATATCTTCAGGCCGCCTTATGGAATACTCTCTCCGTTCATGAATAAAGCTGCAAAAAAACTCGACCTGCACATCGTGTTGTGGGATGTTTTCTCTTATGACTACAAGAATCAGGGAGAAGAAAGAATAATCTCAACTGTCCTTGAGAAAGCAAAGTCCGGCTCGATAGTTGTTTTTCACGACACAGGCAATGTCCCGAGAAACCAGACAATCTCCGCTTTAGAGAGGATAATTCCAGAACTAAGAAAACAGGACTATGACCTTGTAACAGTCTCCGAAATTATGCATAAAATATAAAAACAATCCATCTATGCTGTTTTCAGGGGTGGTAGAATGGCTGAAGCTCTTTACATGGACAATTGCTATCTTAAGCAGTTTGATGCAGAGGTTAAGGAAGTCAATGAGGAGAAGTTTATTATTCTTGACCGGACCGCCTTTTACCCCAGTTCAGGCGGCCAGCCCCATGACACCGGCTTCATGAGGGCAAATGGCGAAGAATATCGTGTTCTTTATACAGGAAAGTTCTCAGGCGAGATAAGCCATCAGGTCGACAAGCCGGGATTGAATGTCGGAGACAAGGTGTCTTGCGAGGTAGACTGGCCAAGACGACATCTTTTTATGAGATATCATACAGCGGCCCATATTCTGAGCGGAGTAATTCATAAAGAGACCGGAGCAGAGATTACCGGCAACCAGATTGCAGAGGACAAGACAAGGATTGATTTTGACCTTGAGAATTTTGACCCTGAAAAGATAAGAAGCTACGTGGAAGAAGCCAATGACATAATAAAAAAAGCATTGCCTGTTAATTTGAGAAACCTTCCACGGGAGGAAGCGTTTAAAATTCCTTCGCTTGTGAAGTTGAAGATGGCTCTTCCCGAGTCAATTAAGATAATAAGGATTGTAGACATACAGGGGTTTGACCAGCAGGCATGCGCAGGCACCCATGTGAAGAACACATCAGAGATTGGCGAGATTGACATTGTTAAAATCGAGAACAAGGGAAAGAACAATAGGCGGGTTTATTTTATACTGAAATGAGGAAAAAAAAGAGATACAGAACCAAGATAAGAAAAATTCATTTAATCTTCTTCATATTAACAATAAGCGTAATGATAATTTTTCTTGCTAGCAAAACCCATAACCTAAAAAACATTGAAGTAAGAGAGCCTGCCGTTGCAGGAAGTTTCTATCCTGCAGGGAAAGAGGAATTACGTGGAACAATAACTGATTATTATAATAATATAAAAGACAAAAAGACGGCGAATGTAAGAGCACTTATTGTCCCCCATGCCGGCTATGCTTATTCCGGCCAGATTGCAGCAGCAGGATTTTCGCTAATCACGGATGCAAGAACAGTCATTCTTCTTGGTCCGAGCCATCAGGCAAATTTCAGGGGCGCATCAATCACAGAAAAAACCCACTTTAAAACTCCTCTTGGCTTAGTTGAGATAAGCGACAAGGCAGAAAAGATAAAGGCAGAGTTGAAAAATAAAAACCTTTTCGTCGAGAATGAAGCGATTCATGAGAATGAGCATTCCCTGGAGGTGGAAATTCCGTTCCTTCAGGTAAAGCTTGACGATTTCGAGATTGTTCCGATTACAATAGGCCCGTTGACAGCAGCAGATGATGCGAAAGCTATAGGAGCAATTTTGAAAAGATTTCTTGATGATGAAACGATTATTGTTGTCAGCTCTGACTTCACCCATTACGGCCCAAATTACGGCTACGTTCCCTTCGATGAGAATGTTCAGGAAAACCTGAGAATCCTTGATAATGCTGCCGTGAACTTTATTGTAGACAAAGATGCTGCCGGCTTTAGTGATTTCATTTCTCAGACAGGAGACACAATCTGCGGCAGAGTTCCTATTGAGATATTACTTAACATGCTTGATGAAAGGGCAAGGCCTGAAGTAATTGCTTATGACACCAGCGGCAGGAAAACAAATGATTTTACAAATTCAGTTAGCTATGTTGCCGTTGCCTTTGTCGAATCAAAAGAGCCATTGACAACTGAAGAACAGGATTTTTTGCTCAAGCTGGCAAGACAGTCTGTTGAAAGATACGTAAAAGAAAAGAAAGCCCCTGAGGTCGATGAAAGTGATTTAACAGAAAGCATGAAGAAGGTTCAGGGCTGCTTTGTGACCTTGAACAAGAATTATAATCTTCGCGGCTGCATAGGTCACATTCTTCCGCAGGAAGAGCTTTACAAATGCGTTATTGACAATGGCGTAAATGCTGCTGTGAATGACATGAGATTCTCCCCTGTACATGAGGACGAATTAAATTACCTCTCAGTTGAAATCAGCGTGCTGAGTGTTCCTGAGAAATTAAATTACAATGGCTGGCAGAACTTACTTGATAAATTGGTTCCCGATGAGGACGGAGTTGTTCTCAACTACAATGGAAGAAGCTCAACATATCTTCCGCAGGTGTGGAGCCATTTCAATACAAAAGAGGAGTTCTTGTCATCCCTCTGCGAGAAAGGCGGCTCTACAGCAGCTTGCTGGAAGGATAATCCAGAAATTCACATCTATCATGCGTTTGTTTTCAGCGAAGAAAGATAAACTATAATCCGAATGCATCCTCGAACGCCTTCATCTCTTTCATCTTGTTGACGAACTCACAGCCTCTATCGGTTATTGCAACATAATCATAGTTGTTCTTTTTTATCTTCTTTACAAGGGACTTCTCCACAAGCTCCTCAAGATATAGTTTCAGGTTGCCATGTGAGAGATTGGCCTTGTACATGAGATGCGTTGGCTTAATCTCGCCTTTCTGCATAACAGACATCAGCATCTCATAGATGATGTCAGTTTTATTTCTTCTTGCCATGATAAAGCACCAATGTGAAGGCAACGAGCATCAGCACATAGCCAATCAGCTGTATGCTCTCGGCAATGACATAAAATAACTTGTCCAAGGCAATAAAAATGAATATTGCTTGGCTTATTGTTATTGTGAGGAAGGATATTGCAAGCAGCTTTCTTTTGCTTTTCTTGAAATCCCTGATGTAGCACATTGTTATCAGGGAGAGCATTACAAGAGACGTGAGGAAGAAAACAAAAATTGCAGATTGGCTGAATATCGTCGAAATTATAATGAAATAACTGATTAGAATGATGCTTGGCATTTTTTGCTTAGTGTAAGTCGATAGCAGAAGATACAATCCAACAAGCGTCAGCAGCCGGTATATCAGGAAACCTGAATGAAGAAGAACATTTGTCGCTTTCATCGCCCGAAATGTTACCACAAAGAAGCCAAGATTCTTTGTGACAACAACAGGATAATATATTGTGAAGTTGGTCATTATCTTGAAAAGAAAAGAAGCGGCCAGCATGAGAAAGGATATTCCGAACAAAAGATTACTCTTTTTCTTGTTCATCCTATGATATTTTATGCTGAAAAGCCCGACCAGTGACAGTACAATTATGCTAACTACGTCTATGATGATGTCCTTTCCGAAAAACCACACAGGGCTGTAAACAAGCTCTATCATTCAGGATAGCTAACCATTCATGATTTAAAAAACTTATGGAATTAAGTTCTGCAGGTTGCTTTCACAGGCCATTTATAGTATGAAGCACCCCCTCACTTTCAGAAAAAGCAACCCTCCGTATTGTTTTTGTGGCGGCAGTCGGAATCCAACCCCCAAACACCTCCGTGCTGCTCCCACTTTTTTATTTTTGTTTGGACTTCCATATCTTTTTCAGAAATCTGCTGAATCTCCAGGAAAGCACGCCGACGAGAGTATAAAAAACATAGTGGATAAGGAACGCATAGAAGAAGCCATCCTTAAGGTTGAGGATAAGTAACGGGAAGATTATTCCTGCAATAAACGAAGAAATGGTGAATAAGAGCGCCCAGAATGTATCTATGACAAGCAGCAACGGAAGATGCACCGCCGCAAAGAAGACTGAAAATATAATCAAAACTGTACCGGTCTTGAGTCCTGCGGATGTTAAAAGCAATACGCCCGCCATAACCATCGTCTGCTGGAAAATCAGTTCACTGATGCAAAACAAATGATACCTGTAATCCAGCCGCAAATAGCTGTGGCGGTTTTCAGGCAGGTTAAAAGGGCACCGCTTTATTGTTCTTTTGGTATGGGCATATAAACACAGATTTATCGAAACAACGATTAGGAAGACTATCAGGTGAAACGTGGTTAGAGCTTTGATTGCTGGAAATAATAGTTGTTTATAATAAAGGACTATTCCGAATGCCGCTGCCAGAGAATAAAGCGACACCAGTTGAACGTGCCCGAAATAATGTTTGTCAAAGCTCTGGACAACCATGCGAAATATGTTTGCGAATGTCCAGAATGCCAGCCACACTATGGAGCCTGTTAAGATGTTCATTTCAGCCCGGATAATTACTTTCTATTTATCGCTTATTGGCCATTAGCAACGCAGCGGAAATTAAGTTCAGAACAGCAACTACAAAACAAACATCCGCTATTCCAATGACTGGAATGAGCATTGAGCTGACAGTCAAAGAACCAACTGCAGCTCCCAGGAGGTCAGAAAAATACAGGGCGGAGGGGTTTTTGTAAAGCCTCGTTGCTATCGGGAACATAAACCCGACAAGAGATGAAATGGTGAATGTAAGAATGTATATGCTTATTGTCAGGAAAATGAGCGGGAGAGCAAATGAAAAAATAACAATCGCAAACTGTGCAGTTTTCAGCCACTTTCTTCCCAGAGAATATCTATTGGAAACAAACGAGCCAACTAACAAGCCAAGCATGAATATAGCAGCAATTAGCCCAATCGTGTGGTAGACTGAGCCGTTTATTATCTGGTAAACAATCAGAAGCACAACTTCAAGCGATGCTCCGGCAAAGCCGGCAGTAAACAAGGAAAATGTTATTGGCTTTGCTTTCGTCAGGATGAACAATAAAACCAGGATTATTGCAACAATGAAAATCAGGTATTGTGTCCTAAATCTGGAGTTCCACTGCAGAAAGTTATAGAAATAAGCAACTGGCCTGAAATCCTCATTGATTGTTGCTTTTCCTGAGACGGCATATTCTGCCAGATTCATCCTGCCGAGCTTTGCGTCGATGTATTCCTTGCTGAGAACATTTGATTTTATTGTGAAATTGTAATCAAGCTCTTTGTCCGAAGCAACAAATATTGTCCTTTCCCCGGGAATTATTAAAATATTCCTGAAAACTCGTTTCAAGGTTGAATAGATGGAGGAATGAAGCATCCTTGTTTCCTTGCCGACATAGTTCTCGTAACCGGAAATGCCAAATGAAATTATTCCATTCTCATTCAATGTCCTCTTTAATTCCCTGAAGAACTCAATGGTGTAATACCTGTTGATTTGTGCTGTTGTTGGATTAGGAAGGTCAATTATCGCAACATCGTATCTTTCCCCACTTCGCTTTACAAACTCCCTTGCATCTGCAATCTGAAGATTCACTTTACCGACTGCTTCAGAAAAACTTTTTCCAATATTAATTATCTCAGGATCAAGCTCAACATAATCTATTCGTTCAGGACCATATTTCATAATTTCATCAATTGTTCCTGAGATACCTCCTCCAATCAGAAGGACAGACTCAGGACCGCTTGATTTCGACATGGCGTAATGGACTGTTTCCTCATTCGCAATCGTGTTTGTTGTTGTGAACAACGGAATTGAATTCTCATAGAAATTGAGCTGCTTTTCCCTGTATGTCACTGTTAATCTCCCGTAGGGAGAGTCCTTGTTGTAAACGACATTCTCTCCGGCGAAAGCCATTTTTGTCGAGAGCTGTTCCGGATTTAACAGAAGAAAAGAAATAATCATTATTGCAGTTATAATCGTTATCGGGATTCTCTTTTTTACTAGCAATACAGATGAGATTGCATTAATAATCAAAAGTATGATGGCTGTTTGGAAATGATTAAGGTAGTAAATCATGAAGAAGCTGAAAGCTAATGCTCCAATCACGCTTCCAAGGGTTTCAAGAAGATAGACCTTTCCCGCTTTCTTGAGGATGTTGCAACCAAGCGCAAACATCATCCCTGAAATAATGCAGAACGGAAGAAGGATGATGAAGGACAGCAGAAAGATTTGAGTTATTCCAATCATCTCTCCTCCAGAACAATGCCTTATGATTCTTATGGTGAATATCAGAAATAAAGGAATAATCCCAAGCAGCATCTGTAACGATGGAAAATATTTCTTACTTAATTTTCTTCCAAGTATGCTTCCAATGCCTGTGATGATGAGCCAGTTTGCAAGAATTATGCCAAAGACAAGCTCTAATCCTGAGAAAACAGAAAGAAACTCCCTTATCAGGATGATTTGTGTGACTATTGTCGAGATTCCAAGAATGATTATTGCAAAATAAAATTCCTTACGCTTTTTCATTTTATTGCCTAGGAGATTTTTTAGGGAAAGAGTATGCTGCCCTTTGCCGAATCAATCGCTTTAATGCAACCTCTTATTCCCAAAATCAGAAGCAATAATACCGCGATGCTAACCCAGTAT
>JAFGPE010000026.1 GCA_016926055.1 Candidatus Woesearchaeota archaeon
AAAATCCTCTATGAAATCCGGAAAAAGAATCAAAAAACGCCAATTTCCTGTATATTTTTCCGGAGAGAATCGCTCTTTCTTCAATTCCTCCGGAAGTATTCTGGTTTTTTCTTGTAAAGGCTCATCATTCTGAGCAACAAGAAAAGTTTAATGCAAGAAAGGTTAAGGACAGAAAAACCTGATAAAATCAAAAAAATATTAAGTCGCTATGAAACGAAAGATATCGAATATAATGAGCCGCATCAGCCTGAAGCTTGAAAGAGAGAAAATCGACAGAAGAGAGGTAATAAAAAATATACTCAAGCCAGACAATCTTGTTTTTGTTGGAGTCTCAAAAGCGAAAAATCCAAGCTATGACTTTGTTTATGATTTATATTTCAAGCTGAGCAAAAACAGGATATTCAAGATTCCGGTGAGCATCAAACCGAAATCTATATATGTGATAACCATTTTTAAGATAAGGAGAAGGATACAAAATGAAGCAATTAAATACTATCAGAAATGAGAGATACATCAAGAACCTGAAGTACTCGTATGACAGGCAAAACGACTTATTGTACATATACAGGAAAGACTCTCATGTCTATTCCAATGTAATGATTGGTGAATTTCACATAGAGTTCGATAAGGTTGGAAAGATTGTTGGAGTAGAAGTACTTAATGCGATAGAAATTCTCCGGGAATACAATGTTGAGAAAAGAATTCTTGAGAATATTGACAATGTCGGGTTAAAGGTTGTGACAAGAAACAACTCTCTGATACTATTCATCGAAATAAACGCTCTTAATGAAACAAAATCAGCAGCTGTCACAATGAACAATCTTGAAATGCCGATTATGCAGAGCATAGCTGAAGCCTAATCAAAAATTATAATCCTCCTCAAAATTCATTCAACAACAAACACAACAACCTTCTTGCCTATGTAGCGCTTCAGGAAAGGGATTACTGCGCCATTGCCGCTCTTCCTTACAGTCAATGCCTTGCTCTTTGAGTCTGCCGTGAACATGCCCAGAGCATTGTCTATTCTAATCTTGTTGCTCATGAGCACGTCAACGCTTTTTTTCATTTTTTCACCTTTTTACGTCTATACTGAGTATATACTTGTATTTATGTCTTTCGGAATTCCATGATTGACTGAATTTTTCCAAATCAGAATTTAAGCTGCCCTTCTCATCTTTATCTTCTTCAGCCTTGTGAAGTTCTCCCTCTCGCGCTCTGCAAGCTTGAAGACTATGCCAATCTTTGTCTTTTCTATCCGTGGCATGATGATGTATTCCAAGGCATTAACCTTTCTTTTTGTTCTTCCTATCTCCTCGCCAAGGCGCTTGAGTGCAAGCTGCTTCTCAGACAGCTTCAGAAGTACCGGAACAAGGTCTCTATACTGGACAACCGCGGAATCAAGCTCAAGGGATGACTCGAAATAGCCGAACCAATCATTGCTAACCTTGATTTCCTGAATCTCAGGAAGCTCAACTCCCATTATGCTTTTTTTAGTTACAGATATCTGCCCTGTTGGAGGAATGCCGATGACAAATCGTTCCACGTCATGGGAGCCCTGCATTGCCTCGGCCATTCTCAGCGCTTTCTGTGCAGAAGTGAGTTGTGCTGCAAGCTGCTCCCTGTCCTTCTTTATCCCTTTAAGCATTCTGAAGAATTCAATGACTAAAGCATCTCTCTTCTGTTTCAATAGCTTGTGCCCTTTCTGGGCCAGCTTTAGCTTCTTTCTTATCTTCAGAAGTTCCATCCTTGTCGGCTTTACGTTCATTTCGCCCTCCTGTCGCCGGGATGGTATTTGTTTATTATCTCTTCCTTTATCCTCTTAAGCTCTGCCTTTGGAAGCTCTGATAACAACTTCCATGCTATTTCAAGCGTCTGCGCTATGCTTCTGTCCTCATCATGTCCTTGGTTGACAAATGTATTCTCGAATTTGTCAGCAAACTCAAGATAAAGCTTGTCAGTTTCACCGAGGGACTCCTCCCCAACGACTGCAACTAGGTCGCGGGCAT
This sequence comes from Candidatus Woesearchaeota archaeon, assembly GCA_016926055.1. Lineage (GTDB taxonomy): Archaea > Nanobdellota > Nanobdellia > Woesearchaeales > JAADFO01 > JAFGPE01. The sequence continues at coordinate 2,007 of JAFGPE010000026.1, forward strand.
CTCTTCCATTGGCATAAGCAGAATAAAGCTGGTCAGAAACCATTTGATGGTCCTCTCTCGTTTTGCCATGCCCTATTCCGTGCTTCATAAGTCTTGATAAGCTCGGAAGAACATCAACCGCAGGATATATTCCTTTCCTATGCAAATCCCTGCTCAGCACAAACTGTCCTTCTGTTATGTATCCTGTCAAGTCCGCAATTGGATGAGTTATATCGTCGTCAGGCATAGATATGATAGGCATCTGGGTTATTGAACCTTTCTTCCCTTTTATCCTTCCCGCCCGTTCATAGATTGATGCAAGGTCGGTGTACATGTAGCCAGGGTATCCTCTTCTTCCCGGAACCTCTGAACGGGCAGCAGCCACTTCCCTCAACGCTTCACAATAATTGGTCATGTCTGTCAATATGACAAGAACATGCATGTCTTTCTCATAGGCGAGGTATTCTGCTGTTGTCAGCGCAATCCTTGGCGTGATTATCCTCTCTATTGCAGGGTTGTTGGCAAGGTTAAGGAACATCACTGTTTTCTCAAAAGACCCTGTTTTCTCAAACTCATCTTTGAAGAACATCGCTTCCTCGTTTGTGATTCCCATAGCAGCAAACACCACCGCAAAGCTCTCTTTCTTTCCAAGAACCTTCGCCTGCCTCGCTATCTGCGCAGCCAACCTATTGTGCGGAAGTCCTGCCCCTGAGAATATGGGCAGTTTCTGGCCCCTGACAAGGGTGTTCATCAAATCAATTGTTGAGATTCCTGTCTGGATGAATTCGGCAGGATACTCCCTTTTGTACGGATTGATTGCCAACCCATTTACATCCATCCTCTTGTCCGGAATTATGACCGGGTTGTTGTCAATTGGTCTCCCGATGCCGTCAAATATTCTTCCAAGCATCTCCTCGCTCAAACCAATCTTCATTATTTCTCCTGTAAAGCTTACCTTTGTGTGTTTTGTGTCAACGCCGAAAGAGCCCTCGAACAGCTGCAGTATTGCCTTGTCCTCGCTAATCTCGAGTACTTGGCCGAGGCGTTTTTCCCCTGAGGAAAGCAACACCTTTGCAAGCTCCCCATAGCCAACTTTCTTTACTCCCTCGACAATCATCAATGGTCCTGTTATTTCCTTGATGGAGGTGTATGCCTTTGTCATATCAATCCCTCCCTGACGCCCTGCTCAAGCTCCTTTTCCGCGAGCAAGGTTATATCCTTGACTTCTTTCCTTATTTCCCTGGAGAATTTCATCCTTGCAATCCTCTCCTTGAATTTGAGCTTCTGAAGCGAGGATGTTTTCAGCCCTTTGCCGAGCTTTTCCTCCTCTAACTTATGGATGCTCATGATTAGTTTCAGCATCAGGTATTGCTTTTCAAGACTGCAGTATGAATCAACATCATCATAGGCGCTCTGCTGGAGAAAATCCTCCCTTAGCGATTTTGCAGTATCAAGCATTAATTTGTCATCCTCCCCCAAGGCATCAGGACCGATAAGCTGGACAATTTCCTTCAGCTCAGATTCCTTCTGCAGAAGGACCATTGCCTCCTTTCTAAGCCTTGTAAACTCAGGACTGACCTTTGTGTTGAAGTAGTCTACCGTATTCTCAAGGTAAAGAGAATAGCTTGTCAGCCAGTTGACAGAAGGGAAGTGTCGTCTGTATGCAAGAGACGCATCAAGTGCCCAGAACGCCTTTGTTATCCTGAGCGTGTTTTGGGTAACAGGCTCTGAAAAATCCCCTCCGGGCGGGCTGACTGCGCCAACTATTGACACAGCACCCTCCTTGTTTCCCAGTGTTTTCACCCTGCCTGCCCTCTCATAAAACTGAGCCAGTCTCGATGAAAGATAGGCGGGATATCCCTCCTCTCCAGGCATCTCCTCGAGCCTTGATGATATTTCCCTCATCGCCTCCGCCCATCTCGAGGTTGAGTCTGCCATCAATGCGACAGAATATCCCATGTCCCTGAAGTATTCTGCAATTGTAACCCCTGTATAGACAGATGCCTCCCTCGCCGCCACTGGCATGTTCGATGTATTTGCTACTATCACTGTCCTCTCCATAAGGGGCTTTCCTGTCTTCGGGTCAAGAAGGCTTGGAAACTCATTAAGGACCTCTGTCATCTCATTGCCCCTTTCCCCACAACCAACATAAACAATGATGTCTGCATCGGACCATTTTGCAAGATTTTGCTGGGCCACGGTTTTTCCTGCGCCAAAAGGACCGGGGATTGCCGCTGTACCTCCTTTTGCTATCGGAAAAAAAGTGTCGAAAACCCTTTGTCCGGTAACAAGCGGGACTGAGGGGGGAAGCCTTGTTCTTATCGGCCTTGGCCTTCTGACAGCCCATTTCTGGTGCATCCTTATTCTTTCTTCTCCGTTTCTTGTTTTTACAACTGCAATGGTTTCCTCAACTGTAAAATTCCCTCTGTTTATCTTGATTATCTTTCCTGAAATAGTGCCTGGGACAACTATTCTGTGCTCTATGATTCCTGTCTCCTTCACTGTGCCGATGATGTCGCCCGCCTTTACTTTGTCCCCTTTTTTTACAGCAGGATTAAACTTAAATTTTCTTCTCTTATCCAAACCCGGAACATCTATGCCTTTTGAAATAAAACTGCCTGACTTTTTTGCTATTGCCTCCAGTGGTCTTCCAACCCCATCATATATGTTGTTAAGAAGCCCTGGACCAAGGTCTATCTGCAACGGCGCTCCTGTTGAAACAACTATTTCTCCTGGCTGTAAGCCGTTTGTATCCTCATAAACCTGGATTATTGCATTGTCTTCCCTTAGTTGGATTATCTCGCCTATCAGCTTCTCAGTTCCCGCCCTTACAAGCTCAAACATCTTTGCACCTTTCATCCCTCTTGCCTCGATAACTGGTCCGCTGATTCTCGAAATTATGCCCATCATTTCACCTCTATCTCCATTCCTACTGCAGCCTTGATTATTCTTCTCAAATCATCTATTCTCCCCATCTGTTCAGCTTCGTCAGGAAGAGTTATAAGATTCCTGAAGCCTTGAAGCTCGGGAACCATTTCAATAACGCTGGTATTTGCAATGATAAAATCATCCTTGTGAAGCTCTTTCGTTACTTTGATACCCTTCTGTCTCTCCTCTATTACAAAGCACTGCCCGATTCCGGAAAGCCTCATCCCAAAAACAAATTCCTCGTTCCCAAGAATCTTTATATTCATGTTACCATCTCCATTATCTCCGCACGGCCCATCTTTGCATGGATTCCCTTGCTGATTGAAAGAAGATTATGAAACTCGTTTTCTTTCTTTGCAAGGTAAACAAACAAAGGATACGGGCCAATTGAATGGCTGAGCTCTCTTTCTTGAACAAAGTTCTTGTAAAGCTTTCTTAGCTCTTTTTCAAAATGGTACAAGGATTTGTCTTTTTCGTATCCTGCAAGGGCTTTCATCAGGGAATCTTCAAATAATGTTCCCTTGCATAGCTTAGCAATATCCTCAATCTTGCCAGCTTTTATCAGCTCAGAATGAAGTTTTGAAAGCCCTGAATCATTAATTATAAGAAGATTGCTTCTTTTTTCGGCAGGAACTTTTCTTGATACTGCCTTCATAAGTGCCATGATGTTCATCACATCTATCTTTGTATTTATCATCTCGCAAATCAATTTTGAGTCGTGCATTCTTGTGCTTTTTGTTTCCTCAAGCAGGTTCTCGAAAGCGAATCTGTCAATCTCAGACTCAAATTCTTCAAGGCTTTTGTATTCCTTTTTCATTATGCCTGAATAAACTGTCTTTGAAAAAAGCCCTCTTAGTCTTTTAATGTCTGTTGCCTGATTCATCCTGTCAAGCAAATCTGTTGTTATGCTGCCGACAGGAAATAGAATCCACTCATTTGCATCAGCTCCTGAAAACCTTGACCTATAGACGGCTTTTATCATCTTCACCTCCCAGAGCATCAGATAGGCATCAAGAATCCTGCTGACTCTTTTTGGTGAAATCTCCTTCAAGTCGACAATGGATTCTACAAAGCTCTTTTCTATTAAAGAGTGGAACCCTTTCAAATCCGTTTTAATATTCTCCTCGCCGAGGTAATCGCTGGCCTCCAGATGGCTTATTAGTTCGTGGACTGTTCTTGACTCAGAAAGCTCGCTTAACTTTTTCTTCCCGATGATGTTCCTGCTTCTTGACTGTATTATTGCATTAGAGTAGAAGAAAGGCATCACGGGGTTTACATGTCTGAACACAAAAAAGAACACGGTTGCTACCAGAAATGCTGAAAATGCGACTATCAATATGGGTTCCATTTTTCATTCACCGAAAAGCTTCCTGCTTGCGATGTATCTTAACTCGTCTTTCTTTGATTCAAGAAGGGAATCGACTGTAAAGTCGAATATTGTGCCATTTCCCTCCAATATCGTGCCATTTATTGTCCTGTCAATTCTGAAATTCTGAAAGTGCTTTCTGTATGATTCAGAACTTCCAACGCATGAAAGGTTCTTTTCTCCCCTTACCCTTGACTTTACAAAGTCAATATAGCTCTGAGTGAGAATGATTGCTTTGGCATCCTTACGCACCTTTTCAAGAACCTTCCTTATTAATCTCTCCTTCAAGTCATTTTGTTTTAACCTGAGTCTGAGCTTTTCCTCATTCAGCAGCTTTGTGTAAAGCTGATGTCTTTCCCTTGAAAGGAGTATTCTGTGCTCTTTTCTCATTCCCGAAAGATTCTCATTGCTCTCCTTTCTCAGCATATCGATCTGCCTATCCGCATTTTTCCTTATTTCTGCGTAGAGCTTGTCGTATCTCTTTTCCACTGCTTTCTTTATTCTGGAGACGCTGCCGTGAATAATCATTTTTAGCCCAGTACTCCAAGACCCACAACAAGCAGTATCAACGACGCTATGAAGCCGAATATTGCGGGGGTTTCTGACTGTCCTGCAAAGACTATGCTCGGCACAAATGCCTCCTGATTTTTTGCAGTTGCAACCACTCCTGATGCCGCAATCAGGCCCTGCATGATTGCAGAGAGGCTTGTTATGGCAACTAGGATTCCTGCACCAAGCATTGCCAGCCCCTGGTAGGGGGTTATTGACTTTTCTGTTCCAAGCAGCCCTGCACCCATAAAAATAAGCAATGCTGTTATGAAAGCATAGATTGTCTGTGTCTGGGGCAAAGCCTGAAGCACCAGTCCATTCTTGAAATTCTCCTTGTTCTCGGAAACTGCGCCTGCTGCGGCAATGCCTGCAGCCTTTACTCCAAGGGCTGTGCTTAACCCCGCAGTACCTAAAGCGATTGCTGCTCCGCCAATAGCAAATATTGTTCCGCTACCTATCATCTTCTCACCTCGGTTATTTTTCTTTGAGCCTCAAAAGCCCTGTATTCCTTTCCTCCTCCCTCGTAAAATTTCTGAAAAAACTCAAGAAAGTGAAGCCTCAAGCCATGTATAAACCCGCCAAGGCTGTTCATGACAATGTTGAAAGTATGGCCTATGATGAAGATAATTACTGCGAGGACAACTCCTGCATAAGGTACCTTTTCCATTGCAAGAAACGTCATGAAGTTTACCGCAAGGGATATTCCTGAAGTCCCTATTCCTAGCGCCATTAGCCTTGCATAAGAGAATGTGTCGCCTACATATGACATAAAACCGAAGACAGAAAGCAGACCTGAAATAAAGCCGCTCTCCCTGGAAACAAAAAAGAGCTGCAGCACTGTATCCGTAACAAGAACGACCAATCCAAGAATCCTCAAAAAGCTGACTCCGGATATCATGCACAATATTGAAAGAACAAAAACAATCCATACTCCTTGCTCTGTGAAGGCCTTCATGACTCTTTTATTTCTCACATTCTCTCTGAATCCGATAACCAAGCCGGTTATCATGTGAAGTGTGCCTATCGACAGAACTATTCCCAGCGTCAGAAGGACTTGTTTCATTGAATCTATAACTACCGGAAGATTCAAGCCAATCCTCTGCCAGAAATCTCCGAAGTAACTGCTGAAAACTATTCCGAGAATCATTGTTGATACCCCGAACCACATCAGGATGTGGCCAAAAGTTGCTGCTGAACTGCTTCTTCTTGCCGCAGTGAAGTAGATGAACACAGATGCTGCAAAAAGAATCATCCCGTATACAAAATCTGTAAGCATAAAACCGAAGAACAACGGCAGAAAAACTGCAATTATCATCGTTGGGTCAAACCTCTTATACTTCGGGACAGAATAAAGCCTTGTGATTGCCTCGAATGGCTTTGCAAAGGCTGAATTGTTCAATTGTGTCGGCGCATCATCCCGCTCGGTCGATTCAATATAGTACAGTCTTGTTGTTTCTTTCACTGCCCCTTCAAAAAGCTCAAACTCTCTTTCAGGCACCCACGCTTCCAGAATCGAAAAAGATTTGGAAGCTCCAAACATCCTAAGTGCTGAAAGTCGTTCCCTGCAGATGCAGAGCTCCTCGTGGATTGCCCTGATTTCATCAAGATAAAGGGAGGCATTCTTCTTCAGAACAAGCCCGACAGAGCTCTCTGTCTCCTCGAGCTCCAATATCTCTTCCCTCATCAAATCAATTATCTCGCTCGGTTTTTTCTTCTTAAGCGGTATTTGTATCTCGTGAAAGCCGTGCTCATTGAGTGTTTTTTTTATCAGCGGTGCATCTTCGCAAAGACAGATAACGCATGCGAAAGCCATGTTGCCTTTCTTTCCGCTCTCGAGCAGCACAGCTTTGTCCTTTGTTTCAGAAACCAACTCCTTAAGCGATTTCTTCATGATTAAGCCGGGAATCCTCACTACATTCTCCGTGCTTTCAAAAGAATCTGTTCTCATGTCAGGAAGCATCTTCATTATTCCTGCCAGTGACCTGAGTTCGTGCAACTTTTCATGAATCGATTTAAGCTCGTGGTCTGACATAAGTATCTTGGACTCTATTGCAGATATTCTTTTCTCTGAGTTTTCAATTGTTTCATTATTTGATTTCGCTTTTGTCCTGAATGGATTATGCTTTTCTTTCTCTGAGTGGCAGCTGAGGATTTCAGAAAGATTATTGGCCCTTGAAATCAGGGAGTTGATTTGAATGACATTCTCCTGGGAATATTTTTCAGGAAGCTTGTGTTCTGATTTCTTAAGCTCACAGACTCCGATGTTATGGAGGTTGAATATTAAATCATCTACTTTGTTCTCTGGAAAAAAAAGAGTTACATGGTTCATTGTCAGCGGTCTTCCCATAGCAATCAACTATTTCAACAACTCTCCGAGCACAGCCTCTTTTGCTGCATTGAAGTTTTGCGAGAACAGCTCTTCAACCCTTTTTCCTGACTTTTTCTGTCCTTTCGCAAGCAGCATGCCCTCTTTTCTCACATCCTCCTTCACCCTCTTAATCATCATTGCTTTTTTCTTCTCAAAGAATAAATCTTGTTCACCAATTTTTTTATCAAACCTCTTTCTTGCATTCTCGATTCTTAACTCCGAATCTCTCTGAAGTTTAATAAGCTTTGATTCCTTTGATTCCTCAAACTTTTTTAACTCTTCGATAACACTGGCGCCATTTACACTGTCATCTCCTTTAATCATGCTCACCCCTCATGCTTGGTTAAAAAGTGTGTTTTTAAATCTTTCTCGAAATCACATTAATATCATCATTACAACAGTTTAAGTAAAGAACAAGTCGTTGTCAACCAGGCTGAATTTTTGAGAATTTATGCACCTTTTTAAACCCCTCATATAGCTTTCTGAGATGCTCATTTACCTGTTCAATGATGCCTCTTCCACGGGCGGAATTCAGTTTTATCGCTTGGTTAAAAGAATCAAGGTATATGCTCTTCGCCTGGGAGAATATTGTTTCCGAGATTATATGAACCCCTCCATATGGGTCCCTTGAACCTCTGGTCCTGTTGACGCCTTTTGGTACAATTGAGCCCCTTAAGCTCAATATAAGGTCTCTTGGCTCGTCGTATTCGAAAATATACATGTGAGGGCCCGGAAGAACCTCAAGATAACGCACATCGAGATTTGGTTCTTTGATTTGCTTTTCAAGGTTTTCTATGACTTGTTTGCATTCAAGGTATGCTCTTTTGCCGTCATTGTTGAATATTTTCAACGCTCTTCTGAATGTCAGGTCAATATTCAAATCAGTTATGTAGTGAATTTTTAATTTCTTTAATGTAAAACAATTATTTCTCTGATTTAAAACAAATTTCTCTCTGTTCATTCCTTCAAATAATGAATCAGTATATGTTATGTTTGGAAAGGGCGAATCCGCATAGTATGCATTTGCCTTGTTCAGAAGAGCAGCAATTGTTTCCATGTATAAGTCGGGCTCCAGATAAGTGACTATTGGCTTTGATGGCTTGGTTATGATTTTTTTGAATTTTTTTTCCAGGTCTTTTGAGAAATCGGAAAGATTCTTCATTTCATCATTTAAGCTGTTCTTCCTGCTGTCAAGAATTGATTTTATCTTGTTCTTGTTTATGCCGTATGTCGCCTTTTCCTTCTTTTCCACTGCACCCACTTTAAGCAAAGGCTTCAGTTGACTGAAAAGATTCTGCCGCTGAATCTTTTTATTGAAGCGGTTCTCATATTCTGAGACGATATTTGAAGCCCTGACAGGAATTTTGTTTAATTCAAGTTCATAAACTGTCAAAAGAAGGTCAAGCTGCTGCTTTGTCAGACCAAGCCACTCTGGTTTAATGTCCATGAAATAACTGTAAATGGAACAATTATAAATTTCTTTGCAATCCTTCTGTTGTTCTTTTGAGCTCTCTTTCAAACGTTGCATAGTCTCCGAGATGTCTTTGCCTTTGAATTTCATATGCAGGACAGCCTACAATTATTCCATTTCTCTTTCGCTGTTTTCTGGCAGCAATGATTTCAGGAGAGTTCCATAAATCCAGGAAGGAATTATCTTTTATATTCCCGAATCTTGCTCCATCGTCGCAGAACAGGCAATATTCCGCTATTCCAACTGAGTTGATGGATGCATTGTTTCGTTCTCCGCAGCTCTCATTATCTTCAATGAAAGCATTGTAACCTTGTGGAATGGTGTAAAAGCAAGGCTGACTCAGTTCTAATCGGGTTGCATTGCCCTTGCTTACAAGCAATGCATCATGTTGTGCTTTGGCTAGCTGCTCTCCTGAAGGAAGCATATTAAGACAATTTTGTATTGCGCTACCACTCGGAAACAAAGTTCTCAGCTTGAACTGCTGAACACCCATCCTTGAAACCAATAAATATGTTTTGACTGCATCATCAAGATTTTCATCATACAAAGTGTATCTTATGGAAACAGGAAGCCCTGCTTTCAATGCGTTTGTTATTCCTTGCATAGTGTCGTTCCAGGCAGTTTCGGACTTAGAACGCATGTTCTGAAAACAAGGAGCTGATGAGTCAAGGCCAATTTGTACTGAATTCACACCTAAGTTCTTAAGTTCTTCTGCAAATTGTTTTGAGTCTATGAAGTCGCCATTAGTGCAAAGCCTGACATCTGCAGGTTTTGCATACTCTATTAACCTGCATGTTTTTTCCCTTAACTGGGGATGCAATGGTTCTCCGCCCGTTATGGATGCTGATTCGAGTGTTCCTTGTTCTTTTGTTTCAGAAATTGCCATGAAGAAATCATCAAGGGTTGCAGGTTTGCCTATCCTTTCTTTATCGCTGTCTTTTGAACAACCAAGGCAACTACGATTACATGATTCGCCGACATTAATTCTCAGTTCCTTTGGGCTTACGATAATTCCCATAATTAACACGAATACTGAGGTAATCGAACAGAGAATATAAGACTTCCTATATTTTTGTCATATTATAATTATGACATCATGCACTTTATCAATATAACTATTACTACACCAGTATACAAAAACGTAACATTTATATACTAGCTAGATTATAGGATAATTTTGCATTCTGCAAGGGAAAAGAGGTGAAAGTCGTGAATAGTCAGAAAACTGTTGTAGGCCAGGCCAACATAAAGGTATTGGGTGTTGGGGGTGCAGGAAACAACATGGTAAGCTGGCTTTATAAAAAGGGAATTAAAGGAGCAGAGATAATTGCAGCAAATTCCGACCAGCAGCATCTTGCCATATCTTCAGCAGACAGGAAGATTCTTATTGGATTTGACAAGTGCCGCGGTTTAGGATGTGGAGGTTTTCCTGAGAAAGGAAGGAATGCTGCGCTCGACTCAAGAGAAGATATAAGAAAGTCCCTTGAAGGCGCAGACATGGTCTTCATATGTTCAGGCATGGGAGGAGGCACAGGAACAGGTGCTGCTGGAGTGGTTGCAAAGATTGCAAAGGACATGGGAGCAATTGTCATAGGTAGCGTTACAATGCCATTCAAGATAGAAAGAGCAAGAATTGAAAGGGCAGAGTTCGGGCTCGCCGAGTTAAGAGAGCACAGTGACACGGTAATTGTGATTGACAACAACAGGTTAGTCCAGCTTGCTGGAAACCTTCCTGTCGAGCAGGCTTTTGCTGTAGCAAATGAGCTTGTCTCAACAATGATTCGTGGAATAGTGGAAACTATTGCTGTGCCAAGCCTTGTTAATCTGGATTTTGCAGATGTAAAGGCGATAATGACTTGCGGAGGTGTTGCTGCTGTCGGCATAGGCATGTCTGACACAGCGAGTAGGGTCGATGAAGCAGTAAGCAAGGCTCTGTCAAACCCTCTGCTCGACATAAGTTATGAAGGAGCTGTTGGCGCATTGATACACATAGAGGGCGGGCCCGATATGACCCTCCAGGAAGTAGAGCGAATAGGCGACTTAGTAACAAAAAGTCTTGATGAGGATGCAAATGTCATCTGGGGAGCAAGAGTAAATGATTCAATGAAAGGAAAGCTCTGTGTGATGACGATAATAACAGGGGTTAAAAGTCCTTATTTAATTGGAAAACAGACAGCAAGAGTAACCCAGGAAGAGATGATGAGGGGGTGCTAGGAGAGTATTGAGTTAATTACGAAATAAGGTTCTATATTCTATAAATACAACAACATCTATGCACGTATTTCATAAACTCAGGAGCATTATCCTCCCTCATTGATCTCATAAAAGATTCATGTGCCGCTGCCTTTGGAGATTCTTCTAATTTATTTTTTTGGACATCAATTTCTTCCAAACAAAACTTTACAAGGTCAACTAAGGGCCGATTCAATAAGGGATTTTGTTCTACTGCATAATACTCTGCAAGATAGTGCATCGTGAGTGATAATTGTTCAATTGTTAGCATAACGTTCTTAGAGGTCTGAAGGAGCTTATAAATCTTTTTTCAATACTCAAACAGACTCTTTTATTTCTGTATGTGCACAAATCGCCGAAAGATTAAGAAATTATGTGCACGTACACTTTAAACCAGCAGCTTCTTCATCTCTAACATAAACTGCTTTGCTCTTTTTAGCGAAGTCCTTGCTTTCTGCTCCTGTATTGACTCGGTCATGTCATACTGGAATCTTGACCTTTTATCCATCTCCAGACCATACAGCCCAATAATCTCGTCTGATTTGATTGAAGCAATCTCCAAAGCATCCTCTTTTGCATTTTCATACTCTTCCAGAAGGCCTTTCTTTATCTTGTCCATGACAAGAACGATTAAAGCATCATTCGTGACTTTATGCACTACTTTATCTCCTGTTTTATAGCCAAGCTCAAGCAGGACAGCATTTGCAATATAGAACATTGAATAATAGGATATGACAACCACCCAAATGAATGGCTTCAAACCGCTGCCCATGCATTCTTCAGCCAAGCTTAAAGATAAATCTGCATTTTTTATGTACATGGCTTTTGCAGTTTCATTCTTTTCTTTCTTAATCAGCCCATCGGACAGATATTGCGCAAAGTTCTTCTGGGCCTCTTTCTTCCTCTCTTTATCCATTGTTCATCTCGTAATACGCTTCTATTCCACATAGAATTATGTTATTTTTTAAAGCTTCCTGTCCTACATTTGATTTTTTCGTATCAATCATCTCCAAAAACTGTTTCTCAGAAAATACTAAATGATGTATTGGCAAGGGCAATAATCCTGCTGCCCTGCGAACATCTTTCTCAAATAGCTCTTCCCTTCCATCAGGAACAATAAACATTAAATCAATATCTGAATTCCTGGTTTGTGTTTTCTTTGCATAAGAGCCAAAAACCAGCAGCACACAGAGTTTTGATTTTAATGCTTTTTTGAAATCATTAAGCATTACAGAAAGGTTTTTGTCTTTCAACAATTCTTTTCTCCTGCCATATTCTGCTTCAAAGATAAGCGGATGCATTTGTGAAACAAGCTTAACTCTGCTCGATTGCCCAAAGGACTCCAGCCTGACAAGTGATTCCTTTTCAAGCCTCTTGACAATGGAATGTACATTCTTATAATCCATCTTCAATTCCTTGGAAATCCTGAGTATGTTGACCTCTTCATTTTTCCTCTCAATGAGATATCTGATAATTACAACATCCTTGCTTCTCATGGCAATATCACCGTATAATCATGGTATTATTAACATATATTTAAATATTTCCATTATTAGTACTCAAACAGACTCTTCTGTTTATTGACTAAGTCATCAAAGCTCTTTCCGTAGAAAACCAGAATTGAATCCGCTATCGGCTTCAATTGCTTTTCAATGTAATGCTCGTAATTAATCTTGTGCTTTAACTCCTCGGCCGGCTCAGGCCCGTCACTGGTCATGTAATACTCAATGATGCTCGAACTAATTTTCTTGAGTTTTCTTGCTGCCTTGACATGAGGCGGAGTTGTCCTTGTGTATTCATCGACACCTTTCCTCAAGGCCTTCCTATACACAAGCAAATCATCATACTTTCCTTTCTTCAGCTCGTCAAGGAACTGCTTCACATATCCGACAACCTCTTTTTTCTCAAAGACCCTTGTTAATAACTCGAGCTGGAACTTCTTTGCCAAGTCCGTCCAATCCCTCCTTACAAACTCTAATCCTGTGAAATCCATCTTCTCTTTGCCATCCTCGACAAGCAAGCCAGCATACCTTTTCTTCGAACCTTCCTCACTCCCGCGCGTTTTCGGCATCAGGAATTTCTTGTAAACCTTGTCAAACTCTATCTCAAGGTAGCTTTTCCTCCTGTAGTTGTCATGAATGTATTTTTCCATGAATTTATTAATATCTGTCTCTATCTTCCTCCCAATCCTCTCTGCCTCTTCAGGACTATTAACATCAAGCTTCAAAAAGAGACTGTCAGTATCAGAATAAATTACCTCATATCCTTTCTCTTCAATATACTTTGCAGATAATTTAATAATAAATTGCCCTGTGTGGGTTATTGCATTGCTCATTTCCATTGAAAAGAACCTGCAATTGGGGCTCGCAAGTACTCCAAAGAACGAATTCATCAGTATCTTTATAGCGTTGCTTGCAAGCGCATTCTTCTCCTTCTTCGCAGCATCACGTTGCTTCCAGAAGGATTGAATTATTGACGGCAACAATCCTTCTTCGTTCTTAAATATCGCGCCATTCGGCGTCTCAACATATTTCTCAGGAGTTTTGTTCTTCGCAGATAACTTGTCCCGCACAAAGCTCAACGGGTCGATATTGAAAGTCCTGATAATGCTCGGATACAGGCTCTTGAAATCCAGCACAACAACATAATCATATATCCCTGGCTTTGACTTCATCACAAAGCCGCCCGTTATAGGCTCTTCCTTCTCTGCGAAGGCAAGGGACATTGCAACATATCCTTTCTTTCTTAAGTGCCTGAGATAAAGCGAGTCAAACGATGCAATTGATGCCCTTACCCTTTCAAGGGGCATCCCTGTGAGCATTGACCTCAGGATAGAAAGCTTCACTACCCCTGTCTTCTCAAGAACCTTGTAGACAAGCTCAGAATCCTTTAAGTTATAGTCGACAAGCTTTTGAGGATTATTCTTATAATAATCCTCTATTGTCTCTGCCTTGGATACCTCTCCGATTAGTTTCTTCTCTCCAAGAAACTCAGAGGCTGCTGTTCCAAGCTTATAATCCTCAAGCTTTACAAAAGATGCTTTTAAAAGAAATATTCCATCGAGAGTTGCCCTTCCCGGAATATTCGCAGAGGAATCCCTAAAAAAATCTGTATTTATTCTAAGCCTATTCTCCCAGTCAATCCTTCCTAATCTGAACTCAATCTTGTGCTCCCTGAACTTGTTCCTTATGAAATCAAGGTCGAAATCAATCACGCTCCATCCGGTTATTATATCTGGGTCAAGCTGAATTACTGTCCTCTTGAATGCATCAAGCATTGACTTCTCATCATCAAAAGAAACTGCATTTTCAAGCTCCTTGTTCGATACGATAAGCACTTTCTTGTAATCCCTGCAGTATATTGAGATGCTGAAAATACTTTTTCCCTGGCTGTCTGTCTCTATGTCCATCGACAGCACTTTCAATTCAGGAAAGAACTCTGATCGAATTAGCTCAGGCTCCTCGTAAATCCTATCAACAAATATTCCTTCCTCAGGCAATGGCTTTTTGTGATTGCCGTTTATCTCAACAGCACCAAGAATGCTCTTGTCCATAAGAAAGCGCTGCGCAAACCTTATGTCTGCTTCATAACATTTTATTCCCTTCTCCTCAAAGCTCTTTCTCAGGAAGGGAACATCCTTTGGAATTGAAAGAATTATCTTTTCAACAGCCTCTTCGTCAAAATCCTTTAGCTCTGTGTGCTGGTGCTTAAACTCAGGCTCCTTAACCTCTTCAGCCCTTTTCAAATCCTCTCGCCTTATGAAGAAATAAGGCTTGAATGAATTTATCGTAAGAAACGATTCTCCGTTCTCAAGCCTTCCGAACAAATAAACTCTTGCAGAACCATTCTCAATCCTGTAAGTTGGATAAACTATAAAGCCCTTCATAAGCCAAAATGAATGTTTTCTTTTTATATGGTTTTTGATTCCTTGTAGATAAATAGTTGTTTCAGCCAAAAATAATTTATCATTTATGTTTTTTTATTGATTCTATCTGCTCCTTCGCAAGTTCATGGTTTTTGTCAAGAGACAATATCTTCTCGAATTCTGCAATTGCATCTTCATGTCTTCCCAGCTGCTTCAGTGCAACGCCGAGGTTGTAATGTGTTTTCTTATTCCGGGGATTAAGCTTTGCTGCCTCACCAAAGCAGCGAACTGCCTGCTCAAAATCCTTCTTCCCGATATAAATCACGCCAAGGTTTGTATAAGCTCCTGGATTTTTCTCCTTGACCTTAAGCGACTTTTCAAGCACCTTAATTCCTTCTTCAGTGTTTCCAAGCTGGAAGTATGCAAATCCAAGGTTATTCAGGATATCTGCACTATCGGGGTAGAAGCGAAGCGATTGCTCAAGAACCTTCTTTGCATCATCGGTTCTGTTCATCTTAATAAGAAGCCCTGTTAAGCCAAGTATTATCCTGTTTGATGAAGGGAACATCTTGTAAGCGCTGATTAATAAATCAAGCGCCTTGTCAAACTCGCCCATCTTTATATAAGCGCGGCCTGCCTCGGCATATGGCTTTGAATCATCAGGAATGTCTTTTATATGGGCCAAAGCAAAATCAAGATAGCGCTTGTTCTTTGCAAGCAATTCATCTGAACCTCTTGAAACGCCATAATGGTGTATTGGTATCTTTGAATCAATAATCTTTCCGTGATGCTTTAGAATTGAAGGCTCCATGAGCTCATGGACCTTGTAGCTGAACCGGTATTCTTTCCTGTTTCTGAAAAGCCTTACAAGCCTTGATGGATACCAGCCATCATAGTCTGCAGCCTCTTCATAAGCACCGTCATTTATGGTATAATCAACAGTGTCAAGCTCATTGCCGTAATTTCTCTGGATTAGTATATACGCGTCTGCTTCCTTGTCTTCGATTAGCTTCTTAATAATGGGAAGGTCTTTTGGCGATATCCTCTCGTCGCCATCAATCACGATAATCCAGTCAGAAGTTGCAGCATCTAATCCGATATTTCTTGCCGCAGAAAAGTCATCGCACCACTTGAAATCAATAACCTTTGCTCCCAATCCCTTGACTATCTCCTTTGTCCTGTCTGTTGAGCCGGTATCGACAACTATAATCTCGTCAAGAACAGGCTTCAGGCTTTTAATTGCATCAGCAATATACCTTTCCTCGTTCAAGGCAATCATGCAAAGAGCTAATTTCATTTTAATTCTCCAATTGTTGTTTTCTTCCCGCCATAGTCATGGCCCGGATAAATAACTGTGTCAGGAGGCAGATTCATTAATCTTCTTATTGATTTGAATAGCTCCCCTTCATCTCCGCCGAAATCCGTCCTCCCGTAGCCGTGGACAAACAACGTGTCGCCTGTAAAAAGATTATTCCCTGCAAGAAGGCATATTGAGTCCATTGTGTGGCCAGGAGTATAAATAACTTCGATTTTTGTTTTCCCCACGGCCAGTTCATCCCCTTCCCTTAACTTAATCTCTGCAAGGCTATTCTTTTCGTGACCATAGATATTAATTTTTATTTTATTTTTTATTTCTTGAACGGCAGTTGTATGGTCGAAATGATTGTGCGTAATGATTATTCCGATTACATTCAAGCCCTTCACTTCCCTTAATATCTTCCCTGCATCCCATCCGGGGTCAATAATCACTGCTTCCTTTCCCTCAGCAAGAACATAGCAGAGATTGTCCATGTTTCCGACAGAGATTTGCTTTATTTTCATTCTCTTAAGAATTGATATGCGGAAAAGGCCGCCTTTACCCCCTCTGCAACCCCTGTTATCGCCTGTTTGTATGCTGTTGCATTTGTGACATCGCCTGCGGCAAATATTCCCTTAACACTTGTCCTTTGGTCTGAATCGACAACAATGTAACCATCCTTATCAGTCTTTACTCCAATCTTTTTCGCAAGCTCTGTTAAGGGCATTCTTCCAATCTCGACAAACAGTCCGTCAAGCTTTAAAGTCTTGCTTCCATTAAAAACCCTGTCAAGCACAACATCAGACAATACCTCCTTCCCTTTTATTTCAATAACATTCGCATTATTTATTATCTCTATCTTCTTGTTCTTCTTTACTCTTTCAGCAGTTACCGGCTCTGCTCTGATATTTTCCTTCCTGTAGATTATATAAACCTTCTTTGCATACTCTGTAAGAAATAATGCTTCCTTTGCGGCAGAATCAGAGCCGCCGACAACGGCAACGGTTGCATCCCTGTAGAGGGGGCCATCGCAGGTTGCGCAATATGAAACTCCCCTATTCGCAAGCTCTTCCTCGCCGGGAACATTCAGCTTTCTTATCTCCGTGCCTGTTGCAAGGATTATTGCCTTTGAGTCGTAAACCTTGTTATTTGTTTTTACCATAAATCTATTTTCTTTCATTTCAACTTCAGAAACCTTCTCGTCCTTTATCTCTGCCCCTGCAGACTCAGCGTGCTCCCTTATTGACTTTGCAAGGTTCATTCCTGAAACACTCTTGAAGCCAGGATAATTCTCCACAAGATGTGTCTTAGTTATTGTTCCTCCTGGCAACTCCCCCAGAACCAAGGTATTTAGCATAAAGCGCTTTGCATAAATCGCTGCGCCCAATCCAGAGACTCCTGTACCGAGTATTATCAAATCATGCATGTTTATGACCCCGGGAAGTTTATTCCTCTATCTTGAAGACCTTGTCGTGCTCATGCGCATGGGCAGCAACCTTTAATCCGATGTCATCCCCGGGTTTCGCTTCCTCTATCTTCTCATGCTCAACCTGCATTGAGTCGACTGACTGCGTGAAGTCAGAGGTTGCTCCCTTGACGCGGATTTTGTCGCCCACCCTGAGGTTTCCTGTCAGCTGAATCACTGCAACACCTATCTTGCTGAAGTAATGGGTTATTTTTCCAATCTCAGTCTCTCCCATAAAATCACCTGAACAGGGATAGTTGTCTTGATTTTTATATCTTTTCTAGCCGAAAGGATAAATATGAAATTCGTACTAACTACGATTAATCTTCGAAAGATTTAAAATATAATGCTGAATCCTTTCAACCATGGCATTAAAAGATCTTGCTTTTTACAGGAAGACTGCTGTAGTCTGGACAGAAGGCGACCTAGTCAAAAACACAGATGAGCTCCTGGCAAGCAAACCGTTTGCCGCTGTTATGCACAAGTTTGTTGAGTTTCTCAAGCACCGCGATTCAACCCTGCTCTCATTGTTTCCGCATGGCATCTCAGAAGCAGAACAGCTGCACCTGATTATCGAAGTACTCAAGGAATTGAACAAGGCATCCATCGAGCATGTCAGGAAAGAACACACGCACTACAGCCATATACTGTCTGACACTCAGCGTCTCCACAAGTTCATAGAGGAGCTGTATAATTTCTGGAGAAGTTTTGAAAGATATCTTGTTTGTTTCTCAGATGTTGGAATTGGCTATGACAAGAAGCCATACCGAACCTTTAATGAAACGGTCAACCAGATGAATGATCTTGTAAGGATGCTTTACAGGGATCTTTGCGAGAACATTACAAGCGACCATCCAAGAGTATACAGACAGGTTCCTGCAGGATTTGAGGTTGGAATCATCGCTGCAAAGAAAGAGTGGCCCTGTCCAGAGCCGTACAAGCAAGTGGCCAATGTTCCGATAATAAGGCAGGTCCTTTTGTTTCCTCCAATCGTAATGGACCCGCCGATGAACAAGAGAAAGGGCAAATTTACAGGGATTAATGAAAGCCCGATAAAGGGCATTGATTTTTCAGGAAGGGAATGGCTTTGTTATCCTGCGAAGGTTGGCGAGGTCATAATTTACATCTACTTCCACGAAAAATACATGGGCCTTGGATGCTCCCTAGCAAATCTCTTCGAGATGGCAAAAGAAGGCGACTTAAAAAGGCAGCCTGATGCAATCTTTGCATACGGTGTTCCTGAAAAATCACTGGACAAATATGGCCCATTGCCAACTGTCTTTTACGATGATGAGAAGCACAACATCCTTGTCGGAGCTGTACCGAGGGATGATGAGTACGGGTATTTTGGCTACCTGAAGAAGATGGTTCTTACATTGCATAATATCATGATGATGAAGAAGGGAAGAATGCCCCTCCATGGAGCAATGGTCAGCATTACATTAAAGAATGGCACTTCGGCAAATGTAGTAATTATTGGTGACACCGGAGCAGGGAAATCAGAATCCATCGAGGCATTCAGGGTTCTTGGAGATAAACACATAAAGGAGATGACTATTGTTTTTGATGACATGGGTTCTCTGGAGATTGGAAGTGATGGCAAGATTCGGGCATATGGAACAGAATCTGGAGCATTTGTAAGATTGGATGACTTGTCGCCTGAGTTCGCCTGGGGCAACATTGACCGCTCCATAATAATGAGCCCGCAGAAGATTAATGCAAGGGCATTGCTTCCTGTAACAACAATTGAAACAATCCTCAAAGGCCACGAAGTTGATTATTTCCTCTATGGCAACAATTACGAGGAGGTTGACGACAGCCACCCTCTGCTACAACAGTTCCATAATGCAAAAGAAGCCATTGAGCTGTTCAGGCAGGGCACTGTGATGTCAAAGGGAACAACAGGCACAACCGGACTAGTCCATATGTATTTTGCAAATGTCTTTGGTCCATTCCAGTACAAGGAAATGCATGAAAAGATAGCAGAAAGGATGTTCAAGCACCTCTTCGACAAGAAAGTTTTTGTTGGAGAGCTCAGGACAAGGCTGGGAGTGGCCGGCTTTGAGACAAAAGGCCCACAGGAAGCGGCAGAGGCATTGTTCAAATCAATTACGGAAAGAAAGAAAAAATAGTTCTTATTTCGCTTCCAAGACTTTTATAATATGGTATCCGAAGCGAGTCTTTACAATGCCGGAGAGCTTTCCAGGCAGTGTTGAAAAAGCAGCGTTCTCGAACTCCTTCACCATTTGTCCTCTTGCAAACCATCCTAAATCCCCGCCTTTCTTTCTGCTCGGGCAAATTGAGTTCTCCAATGCGACCTTCTCAAAATCTGCGCCGTGCTGCAGGTCAAAAAGAATTACCCCTGCCTCCTGCTCTGTCTTCACCAATATGTGAGCTGCATGTACCTTTACTGGCATAGTATCACCTTTTGTTGTTAACAATCTGAATATTTATAAATTTTACCTCGGCTCATCAACGAAATATTTGACTCAAAATAACTATTTGTAAGTAGTTAAAATAGAAAGATTTATAAACCGCTGCAAGTTTCATGCGACCATGGAATCGCATGATGATTTCAAGTTTGACGGAGATTGGAGAGCTACTCCGACTACATTCTTCGATAATTATCCTGATTGGATAAAGCTCAGAGCTACTGAATTAAGATTACCTGAATATATCAGCGGGGGCATTCCAAGAAAAAGGCTAGGAGAGCTGTTATTTCAGTTATCTGTTGCCCTTCTCTTGAAATCCCAAAAAGAAAAAGAATTTGTAAGAATTTCAAGAGAATATAACTTAAACTCTTTAAATTCTTTCATTAATGAATTCATAGAAAAAAATTATATTAGCTTAAAAGGTCTAGAAGCACATTACACTGAAATAAACAGAGGTAGATTCGAACATTATCAGCAGGACGGGATAAAATGTATTGCTCAAGTCATTGCAGGTTGTTTAAACCCATATGGCAATAATGTTGATTACTTAACTCTGTTCGATCTTCATAAGCGTGACGGGCAACTGAAGAAATATGAAGAAAAGGATATAAGGAATTATGATAAAATCTTATCAAGGCATTTTAATATTGAATCAAAATTTATTAAAAGTCCGTATGACTATGTAGCTTTTCTCCTTGCAGGGTATCCAATTGTCAAATTGCATGTTTTAAAAGACCATGCATATGCGGCCACAGGATTCACAACAGGATATGAAATAAAAATAAATGTAACTAGTGAGCGCATTAACATCCAAGAGCTTAATATATTCATCAATACAACTGTAGGCTATGATGATGATTACAAGATTTCATTCAATCAAGTTCCAAAACATTTTTATTCTACGAAGCTAGTGCTAAATCCCGTTAAATTGGGAGTTTCATCGAGAAATTGAACACTGCCTAAAAGCCGCCTGAGAACAACGGCTAAAAGAAATTTCCGATAGATATAATTAAAAATACGGCTGCCGTATTCCATCAGTTTGGTTGGTTACGCTCACTAAGCAGTTCCACAATAAGCCTTTATTTAGATAGATGGACATGGATGCCACTAGTATTTAATTTTTTATCATCGGTAAGTAATAAAAGAGATTGAATGCGGCTGCCGGGACTTTCAAATCCAAGGGATTTGACCTTGCAATTTTTGAACCCGGGTACCAACCTTGGGAGGGTTGTATCCTGCCGCTAGATTACAGCCGCAAAATAATGGTATGAAATAATATCTCTTCTTAAAGATTGTTGTGTTTTTCTTCAGGCAAAAATACTTTGGCATTGCTGTTGAAATCTTCTTCAGAAATCCACTAGCTCTATCCCTTTTTTTATTATCCTGTGCTGGTTCTTCTTCTCGATGAGCAAATCATAAACGCACTCCAATGCTTTCTTTGCCTCTCCAGGACCCATTCCAATCGTCTGGAAAAAGCTCTTCAAATCTAAGGGAGCCCTCATCCGGAATGGCTCTCTTGCAAAGGAGGCAATAATCATTTTTGCCTTGAATTTCCTGCATAACCTTATGTTCTGGGCCATCCTTCCAATCAAAATCTCTTTTTTGTCTGCACAGAGTATATCAAAAAAACTAAAGCCGACTACAATATCCTTTTGAAAGGCAAGTGATGCTGTCACGTGATTCAACCCAGAGTTCCTCTGGTGAAGGCTGTCCTTTCCGTCAATTGTCTCAAGGCCGAAAACAACATCAATTGTCTTGTTCTCGAACACAGTTCTTACATCCTTCTCTGCTTTCACAAAGAACAGGCAATCATTTGCAACAATCTGCTTCTTGGCATTAGCAATCACTCCAGGCATAAGCTTTATCCTTGTTCTCTTCTGAAGCTCGTCCAGCCTCCTGAACGACGGATACAGAAAAACAAGACAATCATAGCCTAGTTTCTCTGCTAAGGAAATAAACTCGCTCTCGTTTCCATTCGGCAAGACTATGTCCGCAAGCATCTTAATTCCTCTTCTATCATCTCATCGCTAAAAGCAATCAGCGGCATCAAAACCATGTGTTTTGCGTTCATTCTATTAAAGCTTTCTAAAGTGTCCCCTGTGACTATTGCCTTTGCCTTCTTCCCTGCAGCAACCTCATCTATTTGCTTTATGTTCTTTATCATGATTAACCTTATTCCCTGACCATATGAATACTTTTCAAGAAGGGACAAATCAAAATCTGAAAAGCCGACAGGAGTTATAAAGCAACCCCTCTTCATCATAAGAAATGCTGCAAGAACATCCGCATCGTTTCTTATTAGGCAGACGACCCTGCCCTCCACTCCGAGCGGCAAGCCTCCTGCACCCTCAGCCCTCTCTGTAAAAATATAGGCATATTGGTTCATTATTTCAATTCCGATATCGATATCAGGATTTTCAAGTCTTACTTTCTTTCCTGTTTTCCCGACAACAAAAGCTCCAAGGATTCTGTTCAGCTCAGGAGAGCCTTCTGCTGTTGATTTTGTCAGCCTCCTGGCACTTATCCTGAAACTGTTGAAATTCCTGCTCTTTACAAGAGACAAAATGCCTTCCTCAATATCCTGGACTTTGGCAGGCGTTCTTATTGCTTGGCTAAAAGATGTTATTCCGAAGACATACTCGAGCTCTTTTACATTCTGCCGCACATTAATCAGTATCCTTCCTCTTGGCCGCTCTATGCTCTCATAACTGACGTTGTTCCTCTTCATGCAGTCAACTATGTTTTCAACAAGCTTTCTTTCAAACAATGCCCTGTTTTTTCCCTTCAACGCAAGCTCGCCATACCTTACAACCATCACCATGTGTGATTGTGCTATGATAAACTATAAAAATTTAACCCTTATCTTTGGAATAATGCAATGTGAAATCTGCGGCAAGGATGAGCTTCTATTCAAGACAAATATAGAAGGCACCATGATGAATGTCTGCAAGCCCTGCTCAAAATATGGTAAGGTCATATCTGCTGCAAGAGAGGAAACTGCTGTAAGGCAAAAAAAGAAAGATGAGAATAAGACAATCGCAATAACGAGAAAGAAGGAAATCATACAGACAATAGTCGAGGATTATGGAGAAAAAGTGAAGAGGAAGAGGGAGCAGCTTGGGCTCAAGCAGGAAGAGCTTGCGAAGATGATTGCAGAAAAAGAATCCCTCCTGCACCACATCGAATCAGGAAAGTTCGAACCGAATATTGAACTTGCAAGAAAGCTTGAAAGATTTCTCAAGATAAGCCTTGTGGAGGAATATGAAGAAGAGAATTCCCGGCTCCAACACACAAAAAGCGACGAGCTGACCATAGGCGACTTGATTAAGGTAAGAAAAAAGTAGCTAAGTCAGCAAATCCTTTATCAACTGTATAAATCTCAGCATGAAAATCTTCACGCTGTCAAATGCTGACGCGAGCGAGTTTGTGAGCTTGTCGAAGAAATTAGCTCTTGACTCAGGAAGCTCAAGGTAAGCATCCTTCTGGGAGATTATGTATTTGCACCCTTCGAGAGCATCATCGATAAGCTGCTGCGCTTTGCTGAACTGATTAGTCTGCAACGCTTTCTTTGCCTCGGTAAGAATCTCATTCAGTTCAAGGCATTCTGGATTCTCCCTGAACAAATCCTCTGTGAAAGTTATCTTTGTATTTATCTGGGAGACGTTCTCAAGACCTTTCTCGAGACTGTTGATGAATATCTTTGCTGTATCTGCAAACTCTGGCTGCTCGGCCTCTGCTTTCACTGTTATTTCCTGCAGGCCATAGATGTTGTTGCCGGCATTTATGTAAAGAACAGTTTCAAATTCCTCACCGGGTTCGAGCTTCGCTAGGGGGTTGTTCTTGAATGAATAGTTCATTGAAAGATTCGTCAGGATGCTGAGGTTTATTTTGTTGAGGTCAGCCTCATAGTTGTTTACCAGCCTTATTGGTATTTCCATTGTTTCGTTCTTGTAGAGAGTGACTATTCCTGGCGAGATGAGTTCAATTGTCACCCTCTTTGTCAGATTCGTCTGGTTTATCACCTTTGTTTCCATTATTGTGACCACTGAACTTCCTCCGCCTCCGCCTGAAGAAGCAGCAGTCTCTGTATGGGCCGGCGATGCCTGAAATAGTATTGTGACGTTGTTCGAGTAGGTTGTGTTATAGCCGTCGTAAGCTGAAAAAGTCAAGGTGACTGTATTAGGGTTCTCTGAATACAATGTAACTACATTTGTTTCATTGTTTATTGTGACAGATATATCCACACTTGTAGAGTAGTTATATGTAAGATTGTCTCCTGTGTCAAGGTCGTAGAAGAAGTTATCAAGATCTACCCACAACAGATAGCTATCTTCAATATACGATAAGTTTCCTATCGTATAATGAACCTTGACATTAGAAATATCTGGTGTTGTCGTGCTATTGTTTGTCTCAAGGATCATCTTGTACTGGAGATACCTGTGAGGCGTTACATTAGGGACAAAGCTCTGTCCAGAATGGTTTGCACCCCATGCACCCAGCCCTGCCTGCGAAGCTGCCGTCCTTAACTGGAAAAGCACAGTGGTATTTGAACCGGTCGTATTTGTTCCTGACCATTCTATCAGCGATACATTTAAGTAGTTCTCCCCCTGGAAGTCAATTACAGGCGATAAATATGTTCCGCTAGTTATATATGCGCTGCCGTTTCTCGATAAAACTATCCTCCCATCAAGCGTAAGGTTTGTTGAATTGAATGTTCCGCTAATGAAATCAGAGTATGATTTGTGCTCCCTGAGGCCAAATATTATTGGCCTGTTAAGATTCAAAACAGTAACATTCCATGTTAACGAGGAATTAGTGGTGCCGTCACTTGCTATGGCCGTTATATTATGGGTGCCTGCTGAAGAAAAATCAGGTGAGTACGTGTAGTTGTATGTGGTTCCGTTAACAGTGCCGTCTACAAGCCAATAGTAGCTCAATGTGTCAGAATCAGTAGCGGATATATTCATTCCCTGCGTGGAATTCTCATAAATTGAAAAGCTAAGGGATGTTGGATAATATCCTGTAATATTCGGCGGATTATTTATTGAAGTTATAAAAAAGACTATTGTTGTTGTGTTTACATTTGTCCCATCTGTAACGTTTATTATGATTGTGTGGTTGCCGCGGTCAGCCAAACTCGGAGTGAAATTGACCATTACAGATGAATAGTTCACGACTGTGAAGTTGAACAGGGAGGAGTTTGTTCCAAATGACAAGGTATCATTCTCCTCATCATATGCTGAAACATATTTTGTAAACAAGGTTCCATCATAGGCTGTCCAGTTTGTCAGCGGCGGCGTGAAATATGGCGGGTCATTCCTGAACCTGATTGAAAGATTAAACTCTGCTGTGTCGAAGCCGTTTATGTAACCGTCGGATACGTTAACAGTTATTGTATAGTTTCCTACAAGAGTGTAGTCGGGAGTAAAGTTTATTCTTGCAGCAGTTGAATTGACAGATGTCAAGGTGAACAATGTTGAATTTGTATCATATGTCAGATTGTCGCCATCAGAGTCGAATGAGTTTATTGTAAGTACGAATGCGGAATCCTCTGTAACGCTCTGGTTCGATATGCTGTCCATTACAGGTGGCGAGTTTATTATCACAAAGAAGTTTATGACCTCTGAATCGTTTGCAATACCGTCTGACACAGTTATATTTATAGAGTAGTTCCCAAACTGACTATCTGTCGGCGTGAAGTTTATCATGCCTGTTGCCGAATCAACATATGTTATGTTGAAGAGTGTTGAGTTTGAGCTGAAGTTTAACGGGTCGTCATCCGCATCTGTGGCAGTTATAAGAAGCGTGAACGTATTGTTTATTCTTGCAGTCCTTTCACCTATGCTCGTGAGAACAGGAGGGTTGTTTATGTCAAGTATGGTGAAGTAGATTATTGTGGTATTCGGAGCTCCCTTCTCATCTGTGGCAGTTATCGTGACAGTATGATTTCCAACATCCGCATTGTCGGGAGTAAATTGTATTCTTCCTGCAGTTGCATTAAGCGCTGCTATATCGAACATGGCCGTATCATCCGAAAAGTTTATGCTGTGGTTCTGCAGGTCGAATGCGGTTACATCTACGGAGAACGCTGAATTCTCATAGATGGTCTGGTTTTCCACAGGATATATCGAAGGAGGATTATTGTTGGTTATTTCAATATTCATCAGGACGCTGGCATTAAGTGTACCGTCGCCAACAGTTATGTTTATTGTGTGATTGCCTGCGCTTCCTCCTGAAAGTGAGAAGGATATCAGGCCTGAAGCAGATATGTTGAATAACGATGTATTGTCATAATAATAGAGACTGTCGTATGTATCTACATCTGTTGCATTAACCTGATATGAGAAAGGCGCATACTCATATGCCGTCTGGTCTGGAATCTGCTGGATGACAGGAACATCATTAACTGGCGTGACATTCAGTGTTATGTTGTTGCCTAGTGTCCTGTTGTAGCCATCAAATATCTCAAAGTAGATTACCTCTGCTCCTGTAAAGTTACCTGTTGGTATAAAGCTGACATTGTGCGTCGATTCGTTTATCACTATCCTTATGGATGAGTTTCCATACGCTGCGTAGGTGATTGAGTCATTATTCTGGCCTGTGCATTCCATGTTGTCCAGGTCATAGAAATACTCGTCAAGGTCCAGTATGTTAACCAAGTTAGTGTCCTCGGGCCATGTCTGATTCTCAAATGTTTTGTTGTGGACAGGTATTCTGTTCGAGTTCAATACTGATACATTCCAGACCACATAATCTGATGCATTATATAAGTCACTTACAACAAGCGTTATGTTATGATAGCCTGCTTCACAATAGCTTGCCACAAACAACCACGTAGTGTTTATTGATATGTTGACTGAGTTCTTGTAATAGACGTTGCTAAGGTTGTCTATATTTGGATGGACAAGGTCATCATCAGAAGCATTATAGTCAAATGTAAAACCTATTGTGTCGTTTTCATACATCGCAGGAGTCAGATTTGAAGGCGCATACTGCGTTATGTTCGGCGCATCGTTTGTATTGGTTATATTGAATGTGACAAACCTTGTTGCTCCCTCTATCGGTGTCCCTGCATCTTTCACAATTATCGTTATCGTATAGGACACAGCAGAATCATTATTTACGGCTGTAAAGTTTATCAGGGCAGAGGTATCATTGTAGTTATGCATATAGAAGACAGGCAATATTGATTCGGAATCGTCTGAAAAGTTAAGGGGATATTCCCCATCGGAATCTGTTGCCTCGACATAATACGTGAACAACTGGTCTTCGTATAGCGTAAAATTGTTCGGAAGATCGGTGAAAACAGGGTCTGCAGACTGAACAAAGCTTGCCGATAGAGCTGCAGATATCAGAACCAATGCCAGGAAATAAAATCTGCCGTCTCTAAGCTGCATTCTTTTCCTCCCTCTTTGAGATAATCTCATCGTATGCTTTCTTGATATCGGAGTATACCTCGTTTTTGTCTGACTCATCAAGCATATTGTACTGTTTAACAAGCGACTTGTATTTCTCAGAGGCGATGACGAGGTTACCTGATGATATCTCCCTTCTCGTTTCCTTGATTTCCGCCTTTAACTTCCCGACAGCTATTGCTTTTGTCTGCTTGAATTCGACAGTAATTATGTTCTCCACAAGAGACTTTGCTTTGTCTATCTCTGAAGAAAGTTTTGCAGGACTCAGTTCCTCCCTGGTGAACCTCAGCTCCTCAAGAGCCGTGTAAAACTCGGATATCTGGTTTTTTGTTGCCTGCGAAAGCCTTTGTTTCTCAAGTTCCTGCTTAAGTTCCTCGAGTGTGAAAGCATAGTCTATTTTCAAGGTGGTTGTTATGAAGCCTCTCATCAGAGAACTTAACTCCTCGACTATCTGCCTTGAGCTTTTCTTTCCTATGCTAAGCTTCAGTTCTATGAGCCTCTGAAGGAGATAAGCATATATGCTCGCCATTGTCGGCTCATACCTTTGTTTTAATTTGCTGACAAGCTCTGAGGCTTTTGATGATAGCTTCTTCGCTGTTTTC
Source organism: Candidatus Woesearchaeota archaeon (assembly GCA_016926055.1). Taxonomy (GTDB): domain Archaea; phylum Nanobdellota; class Nanobdellia; order Woesearchaeales; family JAADFO01; genus JAFGPE01. The sequence continues at coordinate 29,976 of JAFGPE010000026.1, forward strand.
CTTAGCGGCTTTCTGAATACTATAATAAGAGGAATAATGAGCAGAAGGATAATCAGAAGCTTTCCCCACCAGCTCAAACCAAGCTTTCTCAATGGAGCAGGCATCTCCAGCAGCCTCTTCCTTGTTCCTCCCAGGCAAGGCGGGCATGGGCCACCGCAGTCTATATCCTCCTCGCCCTGGTTCTTTATTCCGTCGCTACAGGTTGGGCAAGGCGGGCATGGGCCACCGCAGTCGACTCCTGTCTCGCCGCCGTTCTTCAGGTGGTCATCACAGGTAGGAATATATATGCAGCTCATTGTCTCATTCGGCTTGTTCAATGTTGTGTTGCACCCTGTTAAATCAACACATGTCCTTGTCCTGAAGCCCTCTGGATAACACTTTCCCCAAAGAGTACACTGCCAGTTTTCTTTGCAGAGTGTGCGGTAATAAAGTGCTCCGCCTCCTCCACCGCCACCCCCTCCGCCTCCTCCACCTCCTGACTCGGGAGTGTCTATTATTATTATGTATACGATATTGCTGTTCGCTGTTGCATTAAAAGGGTCTCGGGCAGTAAACACCATTGCCCTTTCGCCGTGAAAATCAGGGGCAGGATTCAATGTCACTACATTTGAGCTGGAGTCTATCAAAACCTCTATGTTTGCCACATCAGATGCTGTGTAAGTTAAAATATCGCCGTCAGGATCAATAAAATAATCATCCAAATCAAGTCCTGTGAGCGATCTGTCCTCAAGCCATATCAAAGACGGGATCGATACTGCCAGAATTGGCGGCCTGTTTGTTATGTAAAAATAATCTGTTGCGCTTTCGCTGTAATAATTTGTTCTGTTGCATACGACATTCCATGTATGGTTGCCCTGCCTGCTGAATATTCCTGAATAATTGAATAGCAATTGGTTAACATCGTATTCCATCTGATAGAACGCTGTCCAGTTTCCTGTTGTGTTAAATCGTATATAACAGCTGCCATCACCTATCAGACTGTTGTTGAGATACGAATAGTTGGCATAAAACCCCACTGTCTGGTTATTGTATCTCGTGTAATTGTCTGTATCGTCCCTCAATACTACACTCGCACTCTCCTCTATATCTATGCTCCCCATGTGGTTCACTATGATAAATGAAAGGTTTCCATAGAAGCTGCTGTTTCCATTGTATGAAAATGAGCCACATATAGAATATGGACAAGGTCTTCCCTCGAAATACCTGAAGGGTTCTACCAAAGTAAGATTGTAGAATGTAAGGCTCGCGGTCTTGTTCAGGTTAGGAATGGCTGAGGCATTGAATATAAGATGCTGCCTGCCCATGTCTATACTGCCATCAAGGTCGTATCCATTTATATCTGAAACTGTGCTATATCTTATCTGGGCATACCATGGTATTCCCAGCATAAGGTTCTGAACATTGTCCCAGCAGGTGTAGTTAGAGAGATTTGTCGATATGCTGTTGTTGAATTTGCTCCACGACGGCTCAGCGCAGTTTGTCACTTCAAGAGGCAGGATTTTCGTAACAATTGAATTCGAGCAGCCGACACTATCATTCACAGAAATTCGAATGCTGTAGCTTCCAACATAAGCTATTGTCGGAATGAAGTTCATCACTCCCTCCTGCGTTATGTTAAAGAGAACTGTGTTATCAGAGAATATCAGCGACGCTCCCTCAGGGTCTGATGCATCTGCCTGACAGTAGTAGTTATGGGCTATCTGAACTGTTGTGTTGCAATGGCTGATATTAAGTATTGGGGCAGCATTTATGCAAAGCTCAACAAAGCCATAGGCGCCGGCTTTTCCGGTTAATTCATATCCAACTTTTTTGCAGATAAGGTAATTCGACAGCGAGGACAGCAGTATGAAAGCTATCACCAACAAAGCAATCATGTTGTTGCTTATCCCAGGTCTCTGTTGAATATCAACTTTTCTCATCTTTTTACCTTTTTTTGTTGAATATCAACAAATATTTGTTTTGTCGCATACGTTACCTTCCAGTAATCCATGAACTCCTTTATTTTCTCAATTCCTTTTTCAGGCAGGATGATGCTGTTTCTGCCAATTGTGCTTCCATTTACTTCCCCAAGAAGACCGCTGTCATTGCCCCTGCCCTTCAGGGCGTATCCGAAAAGTGTTTTGTTTGAATGACCTAGCGATTCAAGACCATATGTAATAATGAACTGTCTTTCCAGCCCGAAAACCTGGTGCAGAGTCTTGCCATGCCTTGCACTATGGCAGTCAAGAAGGTGTTTTGCCCTTAAGGGGAAGTCTGATAATCTAAAATAACTTTTTATCTTTAAATAAGAAGCCAGCTCTGAATGTAATTCTCTTATGTTCTCAGTGCTGTCCAAAAAAACCAGGTGAATGCCGTCATCTGATGAAAGAATGTCGAAAATACAACTGTATCTATTCATGACCTCTTTTAAATCGGGCATGTTTTATTATCAACTAAAGTATTATATAAATCTTTTGTTGTTGATAGTAAACAATCATATTGCCTTGAAGAAGAATCTTATAGTGGAAGTGTGGTTACCAAATGCTGCATCTCTTGGCGGATAGATTCTAAACATGATGTCTTTTGTCTGGTTATACAGAAAGAAAGAATAATACTCTGGTTCTATCCAAGTCGCTATAGGGCCATCAATCCTTATTGTGACGAGGCTAGGCTCTTTCAGGTGATGTGATATTTGTATTGCTCTTTCAGCACTTCCTCCAGGAAATACTGTCCCAAAATAAAGCTTGTCTGTATCAAGATTAAACCCTACATAATCCCCTATCTCAACATGAGCGTCTACAGTGAGCGCATCCTGCACAACCCTGTGGACATATATGAAAGAAGTCAGTCCTGCCGCAACCAGGGCAACTGTAAAAAGAAGGAGCAATAATTTGTTTAATCTCATGGTTCCTTCCTTTTCCTCTTTTTCAGCCAGATAATATCGAATATGATGACCAGCAATACAAAAACTACAATTATTAGTGTCAGAGTTATTGAATTAAACCCTTGCTTCTTCTCTTCCTCTTTCGTCTCAACGGCTTCCTCGATTATCTCAACACTGACTTTCTGTTCTGAGGAATATACCTTGTCTTCGCCCTTCTCCTTGAAGAAGAGGTTAATCTTTACTTCAGCCGGCCCGAGCTGAAAACCTGTCGTGTCGATATAGCTCTGCAACATTGATTCGGCGAATTGCTGCATTTCTATTGTGGGCGATTTAAAGTTCTGGTTGTAAATCTCGCCTGTCGCATATACTTCTTCCAGCTCGTTGTTCCATTGGTTCTCGACCAGCATCTCGAACTTATTTATCTTTTCTTCAATAAGTTTTTCAGTGGTTCTCAATAGCTTAAGTTCGAGAACTCCGACTTTGAACTCTGCTTTAGCCTCTTTCTTGTCTCCTTCGTAAAAATAGGTCGCTTTTCCAAAGTATTTTCCCGGCAGATAGTTCTCAGAATGCAGTATCTCTGAAAGTGTTGTTGTTTCACCGGAATTGATGTTGATGTCATTGAAATTGATTACGTCTTTAAGAACATCATCTTTGTCCCTTATTTCAACAACTGCGTTGGTATTGAGGAGGGGCTCTTTTCCCCTGCTAGTTATCCTCAGATTAACATTTGTGCTCCTGTTAATATTGGTATTGGCTATATCAAAATATAGGTCCGCGTATTTTCCCGGATAGGGTACTAGGAAAGTCAACCAACCCTCAACAGCTGTTGAAACTCCGATTGTTCCCCCTGTAGAAACTGCGTCAGCAACGTAAACAGCAATCGTGTTCTTTCCTGGCGTTGGATTAGCGTCTTTTGGTATCTTGACTTTAAAGGTGAAAGGCACCACCCCTGATTCAGGAACCGTTGTTTCCATGCACTTGGGGTATATGTACTCCTTTGGCTCAACATACTTTGAAAGCTCACCCATCATATAAATGACGACTGGTGTCTGAAACCCCGGGTCAGCCCTTGCATAGAATTTAAATTCATATGTCCTTCCAGGCTCAAAATCAACTTCATGTATTGCAGGAACAAGGCCAACTGCAGAAACATCAACCAATAACAGAATAAATACAAAAATGTGGAGAAATGATTTCGATATCATTTTGTTAATTAATGTTAAAAATAAAAAATCAACCTGTGTTTGATCCAGTGAACTGGAATGTCACGTTGGAATGTCCTGTTGTTGCGTCCTGTGGAACCCCTACCATGACATAGACACCGACACTGTTTGCCGTTATGTTTGCAGTGAGATTGCCGCAGATTGAGTATTTTGTTCCTCCCGTTATGTTCTGCCATGTGTTCCAGTTAGAGGCATTATAACCGAGTATCGTGTTGTTGAAGCAGCCGTTGGCATATCCTGTGGCATAGCCGAGCCGTGAGGAGTATGCTATATACGAGCTGGCGCTTGAGCTTGGCAGGAATGTTCCT
>JAFGPE010000027.1 GCA_016926055.1 Candidatus Woesearchaeota archaeon
TATTGCACCAAGCCATTTTAATGGCGATATAAGTTCGCCAAGTACTGTTCCTGAAGCAATCATTACCCAGATATAGCTCAGGGCTATCATGGGATAGAGCACAGAGAGCTCTCCTCCCCTTAGCGCAATTATCAAAAGCGCGGCACTGATAAAGTAGAGGATTATGCCGAGAATAAGGGGGTAATTTGTTATTATTGCAACAAAATTGAATTCCAGCCTGTTTGCTCCATACTTGTAAAAAAGCTGTGCCGCAGTATTTATCAGGGTTGTGAAGATGAGAAGGCATATTGCCCAAAGCTTTGTTTTCATGGAAGAACCAGATAAATTGCTGGTATTTAAAGGTAATGTTTATAAATGAACCCCTGTTAGCGCAATTTAAGATGAGAAAAACAACAGAATCGAAGGTGCCATATTTCGAACAAGAAATAAGCGAAATTTCCGAGCTGGTCGATAAGCCTGGCAGTTATGGGATTGAATTGCCTGATGATTTTCGCGAATGGAGCAAGGCAAGAGGTTCAAGCCTGATAACAGCTGATCCTGTTGATGGTAATCTCTCTTTCAAAATAGGAAGTGATTACAATTACATATATCTGCGCAAGGGAGATAACGATAGTGTAGTGTATGCTGTTAAACGCTCGAAAATTAAAAACAGAATTTTTTGCATTGATGATTTTCTAATGAACAATTATGTTGTTTTGGAAAGTCTTACACGTAGACAATATGAGATTCATCCTTTGATCGATGTAATCATGAAGAAAGAGTTTCAGGACATTAGAAAATATAAAAATTTGTTCAGTTGTAAAATTAATAAGCAGCAGCGGATTGAGCTTCCCAACCAGTTGCTAAAAGATTTGGGTATCAAACCAGAGAAACGGAAAGAGTCGATTTTTTTAATAGGGCGAGGAGATTATATAGCAGTGAAACCGTATCGTGAGAAACTTTTGAAAAAATTCCGTTGGCTTGGTTAGGAACTTCGAAACAACGGTGAATTATATATCGAAGCTTACTGTTGCCCTGAATCCTGATTTCGTTTTTTCCAGCTTGAACTTGTGATAGGTTACTGCCTTGACGACTGTGCTTCCCTTTTCAGGGATAATTGGTTCTCCACGGATTCTTGCCAGGACGCGGTTTTCATTTATTTCTTCTATTACAAAACTTGAGAAGAACATCTCCTCCACATCGACCATTGCAATTAATTCCTGGAGCCACTCGATGAAAAGCTCATCAATGGATTCTGCTGATAATTCCACTTCCTTTTCACTTTTTGGCTCAATCTCTTCTATCTTACAGATGACAGAGAACAAAGCTTCTGCTGCATTTGCGAAGAGCTCTTTCAGATTCTTTCCATATACCTCAAACATAACATCAGACGTTATTGAGTCAATTAGCTTGTACTTCATGAGAGGATGGGTTACTGGAATTATTATAAATCTATCGGTCAAAATCTTCGGGATTGAGAAAATATATAAACTATAATTCAACAATAAGCAGTTATGAGAAAGATCCAAATAATCACAATTGCAATAATCGTCCTTTCTTTTGTTATTGCAGTCTATCTTCATCCCTTAATGCCTGAAAGGATGGCTTCGCACTGGAACGCAAGAGGGGAAGTAAATGGATATATGCCAAAGTTCTGGGCATTGTTCTTGATGCCGTTTGTCGTGGCAGGATGCTTCATCCTGTTCATGTTTATTCCGAGGATAGACCCTCTTAAGAAGAACATAGACTCGTTTAGAAAATATTACGATGGCTTCATCCTCGTCGTCACTGTTTTCATGGCATATGTGTTTATGCTCACTGTTCTCTGGAATCTTGGAGTCAGGTATGACATGACCCGGGCAATATTGCCTGCGATGGGGTTGCTATTCTATTACTGTGCTGTATTAATCAAGCACGCAAAGCCGAACTGGTTCATTGGAATCAGGACGCCCTGGACACTGAGCAACAAGGTTGTCTGGGAGAAGACGCATAAGCTAGGGGCAAAGATTTTTAAAGCGTTTGCTGTTTTGTTTTTGATGGCAGCATTCATAGGGCATTATTCAATGCATGTTGTCCTCTGGCCTTTGCTTGCAGGGGTTTTGTATTTGACTGTCTACTCATATGTTGAATTCAGAAAGATAAAAAAACAATAAGCTTTAAAAACGACATCCTAACCCTTGAGAGCTATTGCCCCGTTAGTGTACCCAACGGCAAATGGTTACGCTCATTTGATACGCAAAGTGGGTTTCCTCCCAAAGTTTGCATATGCAAGCTTTAATTCGCTACGCGAATTAAGGTCGTCAAGCCCACACATCACAAGCACCATGTGCTTACATCACAATCATATGCCCCGTTAGTGTAGTCCGGTCAATCATGCAGCACTTTCGATGCTGTGACCCGGGTTCGAATCCCGGACGGGGCATTTGAGCGAAGCGAGAATGACACGTTCGGTCCGGGAATTTTTTCATTCCCACTACCGGACGGGGCAGATTATTTTCTTACGAAAGTTATATATCCAAGTAAGTGCTTCATTAGCATATGATTAAAACATGTGGCGCAATAATCAGAGAAGAAGATAGATTTCTACTTGTTAAACAGGCCAAACAGAATAAAGGCAAGTGGAATCTGCCTGGAGACCACGTGGATGAAGGCGAATCGCCACGTGAAGCAATAATGAGAGAGGTAAAAGAAGAATTATCAATAATTATTAAGATTGAGGGATTAGCCACATCATATTGTGATGAAGGTGCAGAAATCTACATTTTCAAATCAAAAGTGGCCAGTGGAGATATCAAGTTGCAAGAAGATGAATTATTGGAATTTCGATGGTTCACAATGAAAGAATTCAAAAAACTTCCTGATGAGCTTCTAAGACGGCCAATGCTAAGATTGATTTTGAATGAGCAGTTTTAGTATTGTGGATTATCTATTGGATAAAGCAGTTTATTTTCTAAAAGTTTATATAGAGGTTAATGAACAATATGGGCGTTGAATAAGATGAGAATGATAAAACTGAAAAAACCGTTGCTGATTCTGCTTGGCACAATCATCATGATGCTGCCGACAGTGCAAAGTGCATGCGTTGATCCAGACGCTGGTTCGGGATTTCCACAATATCTCCTTGAGAAAGGAACCTGCTCAGATGATTCTGGCTCTCATGAGGATTACTGTGATCAAACAGGCATGATTGCTGAATATTATTGTTCTGCTGATTCTCGCTGCCTCACATCTCTGATGACCTGCAACAGTGCCATGCAAGGCGAATTATATGTGTGTGAAGCTGGAAAATGCGTGGTGACAGCATCACAAGTTGGCTATGATTTGAAGATAACTGATGTCAATGTTGAAAAATACGAGAATTCCGATGGCACAACCATGACAAGCATAAGTTTTGCCATACTTAACGATGGAAACACAGCTACCTCCATAGCAGGTTATAAGTATTCAATTGACGGCCAAGAAAAAACCAAGGCTGATGAAAAAGCTCTTAATCCAGGACGTTCAGCATCCGAACGCTTTACATTTGATGCAAAACCAGGAAGCCATTCCATTGTCATGAGCATTAACGAGGCTGGTTTCCCGAGTGCAGACATTGACTTAAGTAACAACATTTACTCAATAACTGTTGATATTGAAGCTCCCAAAAACGAATGCTCAACCGATAAGGACTGTGACGATAATGATGAATCCACAAGAGATATGTGCACCGGAAAACCGTTAAAGTGCAGCCATATCGCGATTGCTGAGTGCGTGACTGGCGATAATTTCTGCCCAATTGACTGTTCTTTTGTCAAGGATGCAGATTGTGCTGAATGCTCTAGTGACGCCGATTGTGATGATAAGAACATATCCACAAAAAATACATGTGCTGGAGATCCAAAAAGATGTGTTTATGAAAAAATAACTGAATGCGGTGCCCAGGACGAGTATTGCCCTGCAGGCTGTTCAGCCGATAATGATTCCGATTGTGATGAATGTCAGACAAATGGTGATTGTGACGATGATAACCACTGCACTAAGGATGAATGTATTGGAAGTCCAGAAAGATGTTCGTACAGCGTGCTGGTGGATGGCTGTTCACATTCTAGCAAGTGCTTACCGATAGGCACTCGCACAAAAGACATGTACTGTACTGAGAAAAAAGAACTTTTAAACCAGAAGAAATCCGGCTCTGATTGCACAGAAAATTATGAATGCAACAGTAATAAGTGTGAAGAAGGAAAGTGCCGAAGCTTAACCCTTATTCAAAAAATTACAGTTTGGCTAAACAACCTGTTTTCTTAGCTCAAGATAACATTAAATAAAAAAATAAAACTAATCAACAACATACCTAACCAGAAGGTGCGCTCTTTCCTTGCCTGATTCAAGGGAGTAGAACTTCTTCACGCTGTTTATTGTGTCTGTGTCTGATTTCAGCAGGAAGCCCTCCCCATCAAGACCGCTCTTCACATCCCATGAATACCATCCCCTCAGCATAACTTCTTTTGTGTCAAGAAGCTCGCCATAATCTCCTCCAGGATTAGACCAGAGGCAACTGTCGTCAGTGCAGTACCATCTCGCAAGCCATGTTGTTCCGTTTAGTTTTTCATAGTTTGTGTTTTTTCCTGTAACGCCTACACCTTCCTCCCAATTCTTTGAAACCTTATGAACATCTATCTTTGCCTTCGGCTTGATTAACCCAAGAAAGTCATAATAGAAAAGGCTCAAATCAGCGCTAAGGATTCTTGCATTCGAAGGTATTTCAGACAAGTCAAACCATATCAATGCATTGTTTTGCTTTGCCTCTGTATCGAAAGGCCAGTACCTGCTGTCGCCTACAGAAAGGGTTGTTGATTCACCGTAGTTTGAATTCTGGAACTGCTTAAACTCCCTCATGAAGGTGTCTTTCCCAGCAAAAATTCTAAGAAAAACTGCACCCGCGCAAATATCGTCCTTGCCGTCGCAGTTCTGGTCAATACCATCTTCACATATCTCTGTCTGCGGCATTATTGCATCGCAGTTTATCCAGACCCCTGCATCATCACAACTCTCTGTTCCAAAGGTGCATATGCCAATATCTGAAACCCCGCATTGTCTTGACAGTCCTTCTGAGCCGTCCAGAATGCCATCGCAATCATCATCAAGGCCGTTGCAGGACTCTAGTGCTCCAGGATAGATATTTGGATTTGCATCATTGCAGTCATTGTCACATTCCGTGTCATAACCGTCAGCATCAGCATCAGTTATTTTTTCAGAAAATATCGTACATGAGTTCTCAGTACAGGTGCAGGTTTCAAGGCAGCTGTTTACAACAGCTGAATAGTGCCTGTATGTACCATCGTAGCATTTGTCAAGAACATCGCATTCTGATGCAGGGCAATTGGCATCTGCCTCGCACTCCGCACCGCAGTTCTGCGTGCTGCACTCGTGGGTCATCTCATTGCTTCCTGTCGTACAAACGTACTCTCCTGTTCCTTCCTGGCAAACACTTAAAAAACCTGCCCGTTCATCCCATGTCATATCATTGTCATCAGGAGAATTGTCGCATTTTGCTATTGCAGCGATATCATTTGGCGTGCAGTCTGCAGGAGTTCCCTGCAAACAACCCTGTACAGAATCACAAGTTTCAAGACCGTTGCAGAACAAGCCGTCATTGCAGAGGGTATCATCAGTTGTATGGGTGCAGGAATCTGTCTCCTCATCACAGGAATCGGCCGTGCATCCAATGTCATCAGAACAATCGATATCCTGCCCACCTGCACAGCCAGCTTCTCCATTGCATATCTCTTCGCCATTGCAATAAAAGCCATCATCGCACAAAGCATTCCCTGTTTCATCTGTCACCCCATCGCAATTATCGTCAACGCCGTTGCAGATTTCTGTTGCTCCGGGATAGATATTTGGATTTGCATCATCGCAATCAATCTCTTCATTCAAGCATTCTGTGCTTCCCTGGGCACCATGGCCATCGGCATCATCATCGATACACTCTGCATAAACAGTTCCCAGACTCAAAAGAAATAATACTATGCATACTCCAATCCTCATTCAAATCACCTTCTTTTGTGTTGACTATATTTCTGGGAAGTCCCCTTTTTATATTTTTTGAAAATTGACGACGAGAGGTTGTCCTCAGCTCGAGACGAAAAATAAACATTTAAATAAGACATGATTTATCATCCAGGCATGAGCAAAAGACAAACAGCAATTATTTCGAAAGCCAAGAGGAGGTTGGCGTACGGCATAAATGTCCTAATCGGAGCAATAGTGCTGATAATGCTTTTCAACCTTTTTCTCTATGCAAGAATGCTGATTGGGAACGATATTCTTGTGACTTTATCAGCCAGCAACGAAAGCATAAATGTTGCAAGAGGCCAGCTAGCTGATGTGGAGTTTGAAATCAAGGTAAAAAATAATCCTTTCTGCAAAGCAGAATGCAGCTTTTTGTTCGAAGACATAAGCAACAATACGCTTCTGGAACAAAGCAAGTTCATATTGAAGTCATCTTCGCCGATGACAAAACGGTACACTTTAACGCCCAAGCACCTTGGAAAAGGCATGGAGCTTTACCGGTTCACTACCGAATGCAAAGGTATAAGGACAAAGCTATGCCATACTGCTGAACAACCGGCTACAAGAAGCGTAATTGTAACTTTAGATTATACACTGTCTGATAACGAAAGAAGTATGAGAGAAAATCTGAAAGAATGGCTTGAACAGCTCTTAGACGAAGCAAATCTGCTTGTCAGGGACAAAGATGGCCTGGAGCAAACAATTGGTGAGTTAAACAACAAAACTGCCCTGATAAGAGAGAATCTCTTGTTCAAGGATGCTGAAAAGAATAACAAGGATGTAATAAGAGGGATTTACAGGCTGAAGGAATACTGGGACATTCAGGATTACCAACGGTTGTCAGCTGAAAAGGACAATTTCACGGCAAAAATGCTGGAGAACAGGAAAGAGATTGATGAATTGAATGAGATTGTGGAAACAATCAGGATTTATTACAACAGCATAATCGATAGGGTTAACAAAACAAGGGAAAGACTTCAATTAATGCAGAAGACATTTATTACTGACAACGGTCTTGCTTCAAGAATAAACGAAAGCATAATCCATTTTAATAATCTGACTCTGGAGATGAAAAAGACAGATTCCCTCTCTGCAAAAGAGGTATTGCTCTCATCGATAGAAGCAGAATCAATTAATCTTGAATCAGAAATTAATAATTCGATAATGAGAGAAGCCAACCTGAGGGATTTTGAGAATTACCTTAATGCGGATTTACTGTGCAGGCTGGTTGAGAAATGCATTGAGCATCCTGCAATAAACCGAACAGTTGATTTGAAAAGCAGCTGTGAGATGAGTGCCCTGATTAATGGGAGGATTGCTGAAATAAACAGCTCAGAGAATCATACAAATTACACAGAAAAAAGCATGAAAGAGCTTGAGCTGGAGATTCTTCAAGGTTATCTCGATGATGCTGAGGACCCAGAAATGGTTGCGATAATTGAAGAAAGGATTAACAGGATTGTTATTGATGATTCGTATGTTAATGAAATTCTGCTGATAGAAGAATGCAATCAGGCCGAATTCAATTATGAAATTCTGACAAAAGATACTCCTGAGAAAGCTGAAAGAATAACAGCTGAGACTCCTGACCTGCTGATTAGATTTGAGGAGCAGGGAGCTGTGTGCTGCGTGTTTGGAAAGTGTGAAAGGTGCTGCACTGATGAATGCTATGGCGAACCTGAAAAATATCCTGTTGTTTTCATACACGGCCATGCTGTAAGCGAGGATGTTTCGGCCGAATACAGCCTGGAAGGATTAAGCAGGATGCAGCAGAAGATTGAAGAAAACGGTTATGTTGATGCCGGCGCATTTAGTTCGTATCATGAAAGCAAGGAAAATACCTGGAGCATGATTCCCTTGCCAGTTAGCATAAGGGCAAGCTATTATTTTGATGTGTTCCAGGAAGAAAGCTCTTCTGTAATGACGCAGGCGAAGAGTGAAAACATAGACACGTATGCTGTGAGACTAAAGGAAGCAGTGGATGAAATAACGGCAAGAACAGGCAGGGAGAAAGCGAAACTAATCTGTTACAGCATGGGCGGCCTTGTATGCAGGAGATACATCCAGCTCTTTACTGAGAAAAAGGTTGAATCCTTAATCTTGATAGGTGTGCCGAACAAAGGCGTGACAGGAAAGATTTCAAGATTATGCCCTGTTTTTGGCGGGAAACTTGAATGCCATGACCTTGACTCAGAAAGCATCTTCATCAACAAGCTAAACGGCGGAGCAATGCCGAATATCAGTGTCTACAACATCGTCGGCACAGGATGCCAGATGGACGAAGGGATGGGTGATGGAATTGTTCTTGAGGAAAGTGCGATGCTTGAAGGCGCAAAGAATTTTGTAATCAACAGTAGCTGCAAAAGTGCAATCGAGACGCTGCATCTTGATTTGCTGGACACAAAAAAGTATCCTGAAGTTGAAAAGATTGTGTTGAAAGGTCTTGGGACAGGATAGGTGTTCATCGAAGCTCTTCCTTTACCATCCTTCTTGCTCCCTTGAAGATTCCGTGCTCAAGTACATAAAGTTCATCACGGAATATGTCTTCTGTGGGGGAATGCCCGTCATCTTTGTTGGAGGATATGCTTTTTCTTCTTGAATCTGGACCTCCGGTTCCTGCCTGCAACGTTGCCCTTAGAACCCGGCGGTTGGAATCAACATCCGGCTTGATTATTAAATCGACATCACCTTCAAATACAGAGTCGTTCGGTTGAATCTTGCAGCCAAAAAAGCACATATTCGGATTATTCTCATTAAACAGTCTGCATTCCATCTTCGCATGGCCTTCTTTGAAAACACGGGCTTTTTTAAGAATTCTCGTGAATTCTGATTTAATGAAATCCCCCTCATGATGAAGGACCTTGACCATCTCGTTTACAGCATCAGAAGGAACTGCAACCGAAGCCATGCTTCTTTCCATTACCGTTCACGTATTTATATTTTTCGAATAGCTTTTGTATCTCTATTATTTCCAATAGCCCTGCTGCTCAGGAGATAAGCTTTTAAATACATCTTCACCTCTTTTTTCAAATGGGGGAAAAGAAGATTCTTGAACTTGAAGAACTGACTGAAAAACTTCTGTTAGAACAAAACATTGATGGCAATACAATCTATACTCCAAAAGAGACAGAATTTCTAACAAAACATGCCCCCTGGAGATATGGGGTGGTTAAACCCGATAGCCCAAAAGATCAACCCTTGCTGAAGGAATTGATGATTCTTGTATTTAAAAAAACGATAACCCTCGATAATGCTGTGTACACCACCCATCATAGTACAAAATTCGACACTGAGAAAAAGAAAAAGAAAAACCTTTTTGAATTAGCAAATAGCAAATTAGAGAAGCTGAATCCCGTATTTGAATATCTAGGCAGGGAAAAGATTTCGCGATTGAATAGGAATTCCTCAGTCCTGGACTGTTTACAAAAGGTTTTTGAGATTAAGAAGAGGGGTCTTGACACGATTACATATTGTTTCAACGAACTTGTTGAAAAAAATCTTCAAACCGATGAAAAAGAGTTTAATGCTAATGAGAAAGAACTTGTTGAACACAAAAATATACTGATGAGCGTCAAGCCATTGAACAGGCTTGCTGTTTTTGGCACTGGAAGTTATTTCTTTCCAACTGAAAAAGACTCAAGCGACATTGATGGAGTGCATTGCGTGAAAGATTTGACATTTGAACTGTTCTTATATAACGCCCTCAACTCAATAAAAGTTAATGGATTGGAGCTAAAGGCCAATCTGGTGGATGAGAAGAATTTCAAAGCATTGGCCTATTGTGACATGGATCATTTTTATTATGACAAAAACAAACCTCTTGTCGGAAAGGGAACCTATCCTGTTCCGAAGAAGGAGGATGTGCTCGGCCACGTCTGTATTCAACTTGCAGAGAGAACAATTGGTTTAAGAAAGTTTCTTTCAAAATCAGACAAAGAGCTTAAACAGATACTTCAAAAAGTTCCGAGAGTAGTGTATTCAGAGCTAAGAGAGCCCGGGTTCTGCATTGACGCCATCAGGGGATTTGACAATGACTTTGAAGCACCAGCCATTTCACAGATTAATTTCGATGAAAAACATCCTCCAAGTGTCGCTGAAGCAAGAAAGATGTTAGCTAAAGCTGTAGTTGATAACTATGCTGTTGTCAGCAAGTTCATTCAAAAATATACTGCTTAGCTTCAATCTCAAATCAATAAGATTTATATTATGATGAATATTCTTTTTCCTTCCATGGGACTGTGGTGTAACTTGGCTCATCATTTAGCGTTCGGGACGCTACGATCTGGGTTCGAATCCCAGCAGTCCCAGTTCGGACTGCTGGGAATGGAATGACTCTCTCCCTGTCACTGAGATATCGCTTCGTGTTGTATTTTCTTCGATTTATTCGTAAGAATAATCATAAACAAGCAAATAACTGAAAAAATTCCGGAACGGGTTGGAGGGTATTCTATTTTATTCCGAGGATTTGCTGAAAATTCCCGGATAAGTCTATTAAGAAGGGAATTATATTGTTCTTTCATGACCGAAAAGCTTAAATATCAGCTGGTATCTATTGGTACTATGAACAAGCAGATTAACCTGAGATTACCCCAGCAGTTACTTGTCACAGCACAGAAATATTCCAGGAAAAACGGCTATGGCAATTTACAGGAGTTCATAACAGAAACCATACGCGAAAAGCTGTATCCTGAAATTACACGGGAAGAGCTTATGCTTGTAAAGAGATTGATTGAGGTTTCAGATAAGCACAATCTGTACGGTACTGAAGAAGAGCTTTTCAGGAAACTGAGAGATGTACAGACTAAAACCAACTAAGGCATTCCTAAAGCAGATTGAAGAATTATGCCCTGATGCAGCAAGAATTCTTGAAAATAAGATTAATTTATTAATGCTTAATCCGCATAGATTTAAGAGACTTTATGACAACGTCTTTCGGATACGCTTTACAGACAGGCGCAAGGAGAAACGCATGGTGTACAAAAGTGGATGGATTAGACATCAAGCTTGTTTGTATCTTGGACAGAGATAAAGAATACAAAGGCCTGAAGAAATACCTTGAAAAGCTTGAATACTAAGCTAGTGAATTGACCAGCAGTCCCCTTATTTCTTCTCTATCCTGACTTCCTTTATCCTGTTGCCATCGAGGCTTTTCACAGTAATCCTGAAGTTTCCGACAGAAAGCTCTTCGTCCTCCTGCGGAATTCTTTCAAGTTGCTTGAGAATAAACCCGCCCAGTGTTTCAAAATCACAGTCTTCCTTGAAGCCAGTCTTAAGCTTCTTGTTCAGTTCCTGGATATCAATCTTAGCCTGCACCATCCATTCGTTCTTCGCAACTTTTCTTACGAGCGGAAGATTAATGTCTTTTTCGTCCATTATGTCGCCAACGATTTCCTCGAGGACATCCTCCATGGTAACAAGACCCTGCAATGCGCCGTACTCATCCACCACAATCGCCATGTGCTGTCTCCTGTTCTGAAGCTGCTTGAGGAGAGTGTCAATCTTCTGGGTTTCAGGAACAAAGAAAGCACGTTCCATTATTGACGTGATGCTTTTGTTAAGACTCCTTTCCCCTATCAGGTCGCGGGTTAGAACTATGCCCACTACATTATCTTTACTCTTTCTGTAAACAGGAATCCTTGAAAAGCTCTTCTTTGAGAGAAGATTCGCAAGGTCCCTGAGTTTTAATTCAGCGCTTATCATCACCATCTCTGTCCTGGGAGTCATTATCTCACTAACAGAAAGGTCATCAAAGCGAAAAACCCTTTCAAGAAGCTTCGCCTCGTCCTTCTCCAGCTCGCCTGTCTCCTTGCCTGCCCTGATTATCGTCTTTATCTCTTCTTCAGTTATAAGCGAACTTTTAGGGGAGCCCTTTATCAGCAGCCTGGTTAGTTTTTCGAAGACCCAGACAAGCGGATAGAACAAAAAACTCAGCAAGTATATTGGTTTTGCCACAGCAAACGATATTTTCTCCTTGTGTGATGTTGCAATTGATTTGGGGGCTATCTCGCCGAAGACAAGCAGAAGCAAGGTGGTAGCTCCTGTAGCAACGCTCAGCGCATGATTCCTGAAAAGATCAAATGCTATCGATGTGGCAACAACAGATGCAGCAACATTAACAACATTGTTGCCTATTAGGATAGTAGTTATCGTCTTATGAGGGGAATCCTTTAGCTTCTGGAGAAGTATTGACCCCTTTCTCTTCTTCTCAACGAGATGAAGAACCTTGAGCCTGCTCATGGCAACAATCGCTGTTTCGGATGCAGAGAAGAATGCAGAAAGTGCCAGAAGTACAACAAACAAAATAATCTTGTTAGTCAGCAAGGCATCCATGTCTCATTGAATGACCTAGTCATTTATAAATCTTTTCGACACATGGCCCTCTAATTTTGCTTGCACCCGCCTGTTCTGTTAATCTGTTTGAGCCTTGTGAATTGACCAGCAATCAAAGAAAAACCTACAATTCATTCCCGCACTTCTCGCAGTGTGTCCTCTTCCCGTGGTTCTTGTGGCCACAGTGCCTGCACTTCTTCTTCTTTGTTAAGATTATCAGTATAATTACAACTACAATTGCAGTCACGAGACTGTAGAATACAACATCAACCTTCTTGAGCTTTAATTTGAATCTTCCGCTGGTGTACTTAATCAAACCTTCACGCCTCTGCCCATATCTTGCTTCGACAAAAACCTCAGGATTCTTCTCTATGTCATCATCCCTCAACTCTGCTGGAATAAACACAACCTTCTTCTTTCCTGCTTTGATAAAAGCCACATCGTCCAGACCTAGATTTGTTGTTTCCCTTCCAATCTTCAAATCAACTATAGTCACATCGGAATAGACATCTGCATCGCCGTTGTTCTTAAGGGTTATTCCGAACTCCTGTTTAGGCACATCATAATACAGATCTGTAATATTCAGAAGAGAATCATCTTTTACCCTAACCACGGTTATATTATATCTTCCCTCAATAGTTTTCTCCAGAGAACCAGGGGACTCCCCGTAGATTACAAAGGCATCTATATAACCGCTTTCATCTTCAGTCATTGGGTCAATGGAATAGATTGTTGTCCTGTAGCCATTACCGTCTACGAACAATGGCTCAACATCTCCTACGGTCTGGGTCTTATCACCAATAACCACAGTATACGTTCCCTTGAAGTATGTTCCCTGCTCCACATTATTTTTTATTGTAATCTCGAGCATTCCTGTTGCCTGATTATATTCGACTGAAAATATAGACAAGCTAAGTGAAATAAGAGGCAGGTAAAACAAGTCAAGGCCTTCAACAGGATTTATGGGGCCGGAAGGAGCCCTAGCCCCCTGGGCAAACTTTACGAAAACAGAAGCTCCTGTTGACCTTCTTATTGAAGTAGCTGAACCAACATACTGATTCCCAATGAGCACTAGAACTTCAATATCGCTATTCCTTACGTAATCCTGAATCTTCTCTGGAACGTTTTGGGCTCCAAGGAGGAGAACTGGCTCAACTCCAGACATTATCTCCTGCTCAATAAACTCGCCGTTTGTAAGAATTGCCTGCTTCTGATGAGCTATTTCCTGGTATTTCTCAACAATAGCAATGTTGTTGTCAAACCTGTCCCCGTTATTGTCGATTATTTCAGGGTTGTACTTCGAAAGAACATCGATAACCTCCCTGTCGACTCTGCCAAAAATCAGGAGCTTCTTGACACCCTTGTCTCCAAGAAGGCCGTCAACATCATCAACGTTATTCTTGTCCGCAAAAAGAACATAACTTTTGGAGACAGCCGCATAAGGAGCAACACTTATTGCATTATAGCCATAGGCGTCATCTATCACAATAAAACTATCAATGCTTTCAAGCCTGTCGGCAAGCTCAAGGTTGACATTGTCAAAAATCCACTCATCTGCATCGTAGCCGCGAGCCTGAAGAAGACTTTTGTAACCGACAAACTGGGGAACATCACTGGAACTAATTGCCAAAAGCTCTGCACCCGAGCCTATGGAATTAAGAAGCAAAGTAGAGTGCCTTTTGCTCACAAGGAAATTGCCTGCATACCCATTCAGGTTGGCATATATTATGGATGAATAAACATCCCTCCAGTCCTGGGAATTTGAGATAACCCTTTGGGCAGAAACAAAACTAGGAATAACAAAAAGAGCTAGCAACACAAACACGAATATTCTTTTATTCACCCATCATCCCCTTTCAGGCATTTTGTTTTTCAGCTGATATATAAAGTTTATGAAAAAACATTTAAATTAAGTAATCTTTAAAAACAGGTATTAAACTCTAGGTGGTTGTGGACCTGTAGCCTAGCCTGGATAGGGCGACAGGACAGCAATGTCCCGCCAAAGCCTTCTAAGCTGTAGACCGAGGGTTCAAAATAACGATTTAACCATAATCGTTTATGAAAGTCCCTCCAGGTCCGCTTTATGAATTGCTCAAACAAAATAAAATGCCCGTGTACTTATCCGGGTTGTTCGAGAAAGGGGAAGTGCTGTGAATGCCTGCATTATCATCTCAGCAACAGAGAGCTGCCTGCATGTTGTTTTCCAAAGGAAGTAGAAAGAACGTTTGACAGAAGCTTTGAGAGATTTATTGAAATCAACCAGTGAATATATTCCACTAAGAGAAATAAGCCGCCTATTCCTTGACTTTTTTGATGAGACTCATTATTTCCCGATAGTGCTTCTCAACTATGTCTTTTCCCCTGAACCGCTTTGCAAACTTTGCAAGCTTATTGCACACAGCCATCAGGTCAGCAACAGTTGGATTATTGTAGTCGCCCTGAACTTCTTCAAAACATTCTTGTATCATGTGCTTTATAGTTGATTTTGAGTATTCTTGCTTTTCTTCAACATCCACTGAATTCTCGATAAGTTGCCGGTGTGCCTGATAAAAGCATTCAATCATGGCATCCCTCGCCTGTGTAGCAGTTACTTCTGCATCCGCATCCACACCATATATCGCGTTGGTCATTCTAGCCAATAGATTAATGCTCTTTAATTACTTTTCTTTTCATCTACAGGTAACAAACATGGAACAGTTTTGTCAAGAAATCTTTTCAGCTTCTCCAGCGCCCTTCTCCTAAAAAAGTTAATATCGCCTTTCTTTCTCATCTGGCCGTAAGTCTTGCTTTTTCCCTTTGGGATGAAAATAGGGTCCTGACCCCAGCCATTCTTTCCGGCAGGCTTTAATGCGACCTTGCCCTCTTCAATTCCGAGAAATGAAACCGGCTTTTGTCCTGGCTCGCAGTAGCCAATTGCAGATTTATAGAAACAAGACCTGTCTTTGATTCCTTTCATAGTTTTGATTAATCCCTCGTTACCAATCCTCTGGAAGACATATTTCGTGCAGGTACCCGGGAACTCATCAAGCGCCCTTATGAAGAAGCCGGAATCCTCGACTATAACCGGCTTCTTTAGTTTCTCTGCAAGCTGCTTTGCAGCAACCTCTGTTATCTCACAGGGGTCATCAGAGCGAATCTCAGGGTACTCGAATTGATATGCCTCTACTTCTATTTGCGGTTCAAGAAAAAGCTTAAACTCCCTGATTTTGTTCTCGTTGGATGTTATGAGGAAGACTTTCATGGCTCTTAAAGTGAAGCATGGATTTTATATAGTTTTTCATGGAAACAATTAAATATAAGATGACCAACAAAGACAATTATGATCAGAATTGATCTCGAAAAAATATTGCGTTCAGGTTATTTCTGGGCAATAGCTGTTCCGGCATTTACCGTCTTAGCAATAGGCATTATTCTCGGTGAACCGCTTGCAGCGTTTAATCCAGTCGTGCTGGTGACGGGACTATATGGATTTCCATTTCTCATATTGTTTGGCGCAGGTATCGTTGTCAAAAATGTTAATCATGTAATCGCTCTCGTTACCATGGTTGCAGCATATATTTCTTATTTGTTTTTCATTTTTAAGGCAA
>JAFGPE010000028.1 GCA_016926055.1 Candidatus Woesearchaeota archaeon
AAAAGTTATTAACTAATAACTTATATTTATTAACTAGTATTTAAAGATTTTGGTTTTTCATAAATAAATAACTTTATAAACATTCTTTTATTCCATTTGTTGAGAGGTGATATCATGGAAAAAAAGAAGGCTTTTAGTGATTATTGGAAGGTCATCAGGATTCCGTTCTTTGTTCTTTTTGGGTGGA
Organism: Candidatus Woesearchaeota archaeon; assembly: GCA_016926055.1. Taxonomy (GTDB): domain Archaea; phylum Nanobdellota; class Nanobdellia; order Woesearchaeales; family JAADFO01; genus JAFGPE01. The sequence continues at coordinate 188 of JAFGPE010000028.1, forward strand.
GCTTTGCAGCGCTTGTCGTTGAACTCATATCATTTGACACATATGTGAGCATCTTTGGTTCATGGTCCGGCTTAATTCTTTCAGTTGCTGTCTTCGCATTTCTTGGCTATACTGCTGTGAAGGACTATGGATTTGGCCAGAAGGAAACTGCAAAGGCAGGGGCATTATGCGGGGCATTTGCCGGGATTGCAGGAGCAATACTCGGGATTGTGGCCATGTTTGTTGCTCCCCAGCTGATGGACTACGCACTATCTGCTGCAATGGAAAGAGCACCGACAGTCGACCCCGACATGATGGCAAGCATGATTAAGATTCAGACATACCTTGGAGTGATTATTGCACCAATAATAAATGCAGGCATTGGCGCATTGCTGGCGTGGATAACCTCGCTTGTTGTGAAAAGGGAATAGATTTATTAATAAACAGGATTTTATGACGTTATGCTAAACAACAAGGCAGGATACATCTTATTTATGGCTTTTTATCTTGTATTTGAGTACATATCATACGGGCTGTTAACGACACTCTTCATTTTCATACTGGCCCCTGTTCTGATATTGATTTTGTTGGTAAAGCCTGATTTCTCGTTTTCTTTTCTCGGGATTTTTTCTTTCCTGAATCCCCCAGATGCTGCAGGCACATTCACCGTTGGATCAGGAGACCTGCTTCTTGACGTAATGCTTCTGCTTACACTTGCTGTGATGGCTATCGGAGAAGGCATAAAGTATCTTCTCAGGAAAAAATTCCAGCTCGAGATTCCAAAAATACCGTTCATGGGAATACTTCTGGTTGCAAGCATAATCTATGCTGTTATTTTTATTATTGGAAATGATATTCGCCTTCAGATTGTGTTCTTTTATTTGTTTACAGTTGCATGCTACTTTCTTTTGAAGCTGGTTAACAGGTTAAAATCATTCTTTTGGGAAATCGCAAATGGAGATTATAAAGAAAATCTATGAAATCCTGTACAAGGCGCATGGCCGTCAAGGCTGGTGGCCTGTTACACCCAACTGGTGCCATGGCAGGGAGAACAGGCCAATCTATCATGTTCTGACAAGGACAGAAAACCAGAGATTTGAAATCTGTCTTGGCGCGATTCTAACGCAGAACACAGCTTGGAAGAATGTTGAGAAGGCAATTGAAAACCTAAATAAACATCATCTGATTGATATCGACGAATTAAGCAAAATAAAGAAAGAAAAACTCGCTCAACTGATAAGGTCAGCTGGTTATTTTAACCAAAAAGCAGAGCGATTGATTTTGTTCTCAAGGTTTGTCAGGAAGAAGGGGATAAAAAACCTTCTCAATGCAGAAACAGCAGAACTAAGAAAAGAATTATTATCATTGAATGGCATTGGCCCGGAGACTGCTGACTCGATGATTCTTTATGCTTTCGACAAGGTGACTTTTGTAATTGATGCTTACACAAGGAGGATAATGTCGAGAATCGGAATCTGTAAAGAGGATGCCAGCTATGAGGAGCTGCAAAAAATATTTCATGATGGCTTGGATAAAGACAGGTATTTGTTTAACGAATACCATGCACTGCTGGTGGAGCATGCAAAAAGATATTGTAAAAAGAAGCCGGAATGCAAGGAGTGCACTTTAAGGGGGCTGTGCAAGCATGGAAATAGACTGGTATAAGGCATTCCTGAGCTGGGGCGGGCTGGAATTCAGCGAGAAGGATTTTAATGTTTATTTTGACAATGTAAAAAATAATGACCTTTATAAAAAATACCTGAAGAAAGGCGCAAGGGTCCTTGATGTCGGCATTGGTCCGGGATGCAGCGCGATTCCGCTCTCTCTTCTTGGTTATTCTGTTACAGGAATTGATAATGATAAAAGGGTTATTGATGGCACAAGAAAAAACATAAACAGGTTTGGAAAAAATATTAAACTAATCCATGGCGACGCATTCAAACTAAGTAAATTCTTCAGGAAAGACTCCTTTGACTGCTGCATCCACGATGGGTTGATGGAGCATTTTCCGGATGAAAGGATAATTGAATTTCTGCAACAACAGATATATGTTGCGCCGTTGGTGATTTGCTCGATTCCCATTATGACAAGAAGGAACAAAGAACATTTTGTTGCAAAAGGCGATGTCTTTAGGGACGGGATATATAGAAACCTGAAAACGATGGATGAATGGAAGAAGTTTCTGAAAGAATTTAGCATTGTCGAGACAAAGAAACGGAGAGCTTCTGAGAAGATTGGAAGGTTTGATGAACTGTTTCTTGTTATCAAATCAAAAACTATATAAAAAACAAAACCCTCCTTTTTTTCTATGAAAACCGGCTACAAGGTTTGCGATGCAATGACGAGGAGCCCTGTTTCCATAGATGATAATGTAACGCTGGAGCAATGTGCGAGGATGATGGAAAAGAACCATGTCGGCGCGTTGCTGGTGAAGGACAACGGCAAGCTTCTCGGACTTCTGACTGAGCAGGATATTGTGAGAAAGGCCATTGCAAAAGGAATGGTTCCAGGAAGGACAAAGGTAAAGAACATAATGGTTACAAGAGTGAAGACCATTGCGCCTGAAAAAGACATCTACGATGCTCTGACGGTAATGAGAAATATGAACATAAGGCATCTTCCTGTGATTGATGGAACGAAGATGATTGGGTTGCTCACACTGAAAGACATCCTGAAGATACAGCCTCAGCTCTTTGAATTAATGGTTGAGAAGTTCGAGCTGAGGGAAGAGGAAAACAAGCCAATCTTCGGAGAGGGTGAGGAAGGAATCTGCGAAAGCTGCGGTACAAAATCAAAACATCTCAATGAAGTCAAGGGAACATTGCTCTGTTCAGAGTGCATACTTAGGAAATAAACAATTAGTTGAATTCTTTTTTAGAATCCCGAAAATCCAGTCAATCATGGCTTCGGACGCCTTTCAGGCTAATCGGCAGCCCGAAGATGAGTGCGGTTTTCGTTATTGTGTCATCAAAAGCTTTAAAAATAAACCTCGAGTTCTTGACAATTGATCTATGCCCCCGTAGCATAGTAGCTATTGCGGCTGACTTGTAGGGCAGCAATTGCTTAAGACATCAGCAGGTCGAGGGTGCAAGTCTCTCCGGGGGCTTATTTCTGAAAGAAAAAAGACGATGGGGTTTAGGAGCACTGGGAGAGTTTTACCCGATTTAGTGTAGGAATAGAGTAACTACAAAGCGACTTAACCCTCCGGAGGCTTATTGTCACTTCTGAGTGGTTAAAAAATGAAAGATTTAAATAGTTGTATGCCCTTACCAGATGTATGGCAAACATCATAATCCCAAAAAAACATTTTGTATTCGGATATGGGAGCTTGATAAATAAACAAAGCGCCATGAAGACAGGAGATGTTGGGAGGGGAGAGTTTGGAGAAGCGGTTGGTTTGAAGAGAAGCTGGAACACGTCTTACCGACCATTCAAAGGAGATGTTGCTAAAGACAATCCAGCTAACTACATTACGGGTGTTGGAGCGCTTCCTTCAGACAATGCAGTTTGCAACGGGGTTCTTTTGGAGATTCCTGAATCAGAGTTTGCAAGTTTTGCAGAAAGGGAGAACGAATACAAGCTTTCTGATTTAAAGCCCGGAGATATCCGTCTTTACAATGCAGTAACACCTGATGGCCATATGCATTTTTACGAGATTCTTAATCCCAGGGACGCATCTGAGAAGTTTCCTTTAGCCCAATCATATATTGATGTCATAATTGCAGGATGCCTTAAGTATGACGCTGAGCATGGAACAGGATTTGCAGAGGATTTTATTAGGAAAACAGCTGGCTGGGAAAAAGGGCCTTGGGTTAACGACAGGGCTAATCCAAGATATATAAGACCTCTTGAAGATACAACAGATGATATTTACAGAAGAATTGATAAAGTTCTAAGTCAGACAATTCCAGAGCACTTTGCAAGACGTCGATGATTAATTGCAAATTATTTCAGTCTGGTTTTGCAAAAGAATTAACTGTATGAATGCATTGAACTTCAGTCATGTCCAGGATGGAAAAGCAATCGAAA
>JAFGPE010000029.1 GCA_016926055.1 Candidatus Woesearchaeota archaeon
ACAGCAGCCTTACAGCTGCTTTGGGTTATTAACTTTTTCTACAGAGCCGGAGCTATAATAACCTTTAAATACTGCCTTCTTTTCCTCGGCGTTATGGAAATAAAAAAGGAATACCTCGAGCTTTCAAGGAAGCATAAGCTTCCTGATTACGATACATTGAATAATGAGTTTGAAATATGCTTGATAGAGCACCCTGATTTTCTTCTCAGGGAGATAAGAAGGAAGATTGCGGAAAAGATGGATTACTACGCAAGGCTTGTTGAGGAGCTTTTGTCTGCAGAGCCAACCTTGAATTCATTGCACGAGTGCAAGAACCTTTCAGAAGATAAGAAAAAGAAGGCATACGATGTTCATAGGATGCTGATGTTCCTGATACGCAATTCAGCTGAGATAAGCTTAATAAATAGTGATGAGGAGAACTCCGCCTTCATAAAGAACTCGCTGGCTCAGTGGATTAATCTTAAGCCTGGCTTGAAGGATGTAATCTCCATGATGAAGGATTCCTGGAAAGAGGAGCTAGGTGAGAAGGAAGAGCCAGGTTACTTTGGGTGATAAAATGAATCTGATATTTTTGGGAGCTCCAGGCTCTGGAAAAGGAACTGTTGCAAAAAAGGTTACTGAGAAATTCAGCATCCCGCAGATTTCCACAGGGGATTTGCTGAGGGAAGAGCTGAAAAAGGATTCCAGGCTTTCATGGGAGCTTAAGAGCTACATGGATTCTGGAAAGCTTGTCCCCGACAGCATCATTGTTCCCATGCTGAAGGTAAGGCTTTCAAAAAAGGACTGTGAGAAGGGCTTTATCCTTGATGGCTTCCCAAGAACCATAGCGCAGGCAGAGCTTCTTGGGAAGGAAGGTGTGAAGATTGAGAAAGCAGTCCTGTTTGATGTGCCGATGAAAGAGGTCTATGACAGGATTGTTAACAGGAGAACCTGCAAAAGCTGCGGAGCAGTCTATAACATCCTAACTATTCCGCCGAAAAAGGAAGGCGTTTGCGACAAGTGCGGAGGAGAGCTTTATTCAAGGGAGGATCAAAGACCAGAAGTGATAACCAAGCGCCTCGAAGTTTACGCAAAGGAAACAGAACCTTTGATCGAGTATTACAGGGAAAAGAAGAAGCTCATCAAGGTTGACGCAAACCAGATTCCGGAGAAAGTGCTGCAAGCAACGATTGAGAAATTAAGGGAATAGAGACTTCACAACTATTGTCGCATAGCTTCCCTTCGGAAGAAAAAAACTTAATTTAACTTTTTTCTTTCCTTCGTTCAATTGATCATCGCTCCATTCTGCTTCTATTTTTGTCTCAACCAGCATTTCCCTTTCTGTTCCCTCAGAGCTAATCTCAGGAATCTGCCTTATGAGAAAATCATTCTTGGTCAATTTCTGTTTTTTCAATTCCTCGCCAATCATTGCGTCATCTTTTTCAGTGCAGAATCCAGGAAGTGGTATTTTTCTGTTTTCAATTCCTGAATAATCATTTAAAAAAACAAATTCTCCTTGGGAGTATTTTACCAGTTCAGGTATTCCTTTTTCTTTCAAATACTCTGCAACAATATTATTAAAAATAAGTGACTGCACTGAATTAATGTACATCGACAGAATCTTCTTCGGTATTAATTTCAGCGCGCCAACATAATCGTTGTTGTTTCTTTCAAGATGATTTTCAGTTTTCTCCTTAAACTCAAAATCATTTGCAAGAATAACCTCGACCGCCTCCTTAAATCTCTTCTTCAATATCAATCGTCCCACTTCCACGTTATTCCTGCTGAACCTCTGCTCGTCGAAGTAGTTCGGAATAATAATCTTTTCCGGAATCTTGGTCTCTTCATCTAAATTTCTGACAATTATTTCAAACTCATTCCCTTCCAAGCTTCCTAGATTCACCCTTTCACTCCCTCTTCCTAGATGTTTTAATTCCAAATCCTTCATTTCAAAACCTTTTTTTATGGTGGAGTTAATGGATATTGTTTGTTCAGTTACCGCATTCCTGTCCTTGTTCCCTGCATAATTGATGTATTTTCTTCTAACTCCGAGCTTCTCAGCAACAACCGATATCGCTTTCTCTGTGGTGTAGTTCTTCTTTTTCAACAAAAAATAAGAATAGCTGCCTTTCTCATCCAGATTAATCTTCGTCTTTTCCTTTACAACAAAATCTTCAGGTATTTGTTTTATCTTGTACATTTTATGAATTTGCAGGATGTATTAATCTGACTACAACACAATTTATGGTAAGGCTAGAGGTATATTTATCTTGCAGTGATATTTTCTCATCTTCAATCCATCTTTTCATATCTTTGATGAGATTATTGAATTTCTGATTATCTGCTGTAAACATCGATGACCAACATCTATTCTCGATAATATCCAACGATTCTCTTATTGAGAAATCTTTTTGCCAATTAATCGTTATTGTAGACTTTGATTCTGAATATCCCATGTCACTCAGAAATTCAATTAGCTTTGGTTCCCCTAGTTCCCATTTTAATCCAACTTGAGATTTTTCAGGGCTCTCTAAATCATATTTGTGTCTTAGTTCGATATATCTTCCCCAAAATCGCTCTAACAGACCATTCCCTTTACTTGCCTTTCTTTCCAAGCCAATATCAAAGATATCTCCTTGCTCGCTGATTAAAAACAGGAATCCTTCTTTTTTTATTACCCTCATCACTTCCTTGACAACTTCATGCCAGTCGCGAATCGAATGTAAAACCGAGCTTATTATGGCGAAATCAAAATAATTATCTTCAAACCCAATCTTAGATAAATCAGACTTTATTACGTCATAATTCTTAATTTTTTGTTCATCGATTTTTTCTTTTAATACCTCAATCATCTCTTTTGATTTATCCACGCCAGTTATCTTTAATGAATCAAATCTTCGGGATAGCGGGATTGAAATCCTGCCTGTACCACAACCAGCATCTAATATTTTTTTATTATCTAAAGAAACAATCTCGGAAATCTTGTTAAATAATTCAATAATTACTTTCGTATCCAATGGTCTACCTGATTCATAATTCTTAGCTAATTGTTTCTTGTTCCATTCTATCATCATGCGGTATGGATTAAAGTTTATATTAATAAATTGTTCTGTTTACGTGCCCTGCAGTTGCTTCTTTTCCTTGTTGCACTTAAGACTTAAAATTCTTCATCCAAGCAGATCTTTTTTCCCGATTATCAAAGACTTTACTACGACCTTATTTTTATAAAGATTTATAAACAAAAATCTAATCCTTGCCCTTTGTGGACCAGTGGCCTAACCTGGATAAGGCGACAAGCGTTTAAATCGCTCGCCATAGCCTCCTACTCTTTCGGGAAGAAAGCTGTAGATTGTGGGTTCGAATCTATTTCATCCTGTGAGACAGGCAGGAGAGATAGCGACTGTCCCATCTGGTCCGCTTTTATTTCTTTTCCCTGGATGTTGCATTATTATGAAAGCCTTTAAACATAAAATGTGCCTATTTTTAGAGCATAGCGATAAATGTCTATCTATGACAGAGAAAACATCACATCTTTTCCAACTTCAGTTCTTGCTTTTCAATTACCTCTTTTAGATAATGTATTCTTTGCTCAATTCTTTTCAGGTATTCATTTCTGTTCTTGATGCCAGCCAGCCCCATTGCAAGAGTCCTGTCACCTATCACTTCAGTTATCCATGCAGCAAAATCGTTTTTCTCTTTGTTAACATGGTAAGCGAACGTATGGTCATTCATGCTCTTTAGGGCTTCCTGCAGCGACTCCATGTTGCTTAATGTTTGACCGTTGTTTACCCAGAATACTTTGTCCTGCTTTACATCCCTTAGAAGCTTGTCTGCCTGCTCTTTCACCTCTTCTATTTCTCGCCTTCTTACTTTTTCATTTATCATCTTTTCCTCTTCTTCATATTTCTTCCTGATTGTTCTTTTTACTGCTTTCATCTCTCTTTTCAGATTCATCAGTCTTTCAAACTCTTTCAGTTCTTCTTCGGTTTTGAATAAGTCAGCATAGCCATGTTTATGCATGGTCTTTTTTCTTTTCCTAATATCCGGCTCAGGTACGGAAAACTGCTTTTCTTTTCTCGGTTTTCTTCTTCTTGAATAAACAATGAAGAACAAGACAAAGGGCGCTAGTCCAACGATGGTATAAATAACATAAACGATAGAATCAAAAAAGTCCTCAGTCTTTACAGGAGACTCAGGTTTTATCATTTTCACATCAGACCACTTTGTGCAGCTATGATTCAAACAGGATTCACCTTCTTCACAGCCAATGTCCTCAAAGCACTCCGCATCATGGCATTTATGCTCGAAACAATATTGATTCGGTCCACATTCAGAATCTTGAGAACATCCATGGATGGTTTCTGGAACTGGCTCTTCAACAGGCTCTGGTGTGACGGTTATATTTCTACGTCTTCCTTCCCGTATCAGGCCTGAAGGAGAGTCGGATGGGCCGGAAGTCTCAGTGTAACTCACAGCTAGAGTATATGTACTTGAATTGCCCAGGTTTCCGTAATAATCGGAGCAGCTGATGCTCCAATTGTAATCAGAGTTTGACAGGGTGCTGGTGAATGACTGGGTCATGTTAACTGTTATAGTGGTGTCTATCTGGTCAATAGAACCATCTATGAGGAGGCTGCAGTTTGTTACATTGCTGTCGTCACTAACATTATATGAAAAAGTTACTGTTGAGGAGCTTGTCCATCTGGAGGAGTTCTGAGGGGATACTAAGCTTATGTTTGGAGCGATACTATCCTCAACTCCAGACCAGTTCAATATTACGGTTCTATTTGAGGATGAAAAATTACAGTTACCAACTAAATCACAGGATTCTATGTTCCATGTGAAGCTTACATTACTAATATCTGTAAGATTAAATCTAAAGCTCGAAATTATGTTGCTTACATCGAATGTCTGGTTAAGAAGCCATGTACCTGTGGCGTTATGATAAAGGCTTACATTCTTTAAGTAATGATTGTCTGCAGTGCTTCCATTGAATGTTATGTCAACATATTGCAAAGAGTCATTTGCGTAATTGTCTTCAGGTTTGTCTAGCGTTACAGATGGTTCGATCGTATCAACAGTCAGTGTATAATTGCTTGATGCGAATGCGCAGTTCGGAGTTGGTGCATCGTCACACACATATACGCTCCACATGTAGTTTCCATCTTCAATTCCAGTGGTGTTTATCAATGCAGGTTGTCCAGAGATTAATGATGTTCTGTTTGTTTCATTGGAAATCCAGCTTCCAGAGATGTTCGCCCACACTGTGGCATTTCTTATTCCTGAATAGTCTGTTGCTGTGAAATTGAAACCGATGTTCGTTAAGGACGTATTGTACCCTTGGTCAGGCTTGTTCAGGAAGATTGTTGGATTTACAATATCTATTAGCACGCTTAAATTGAATAAGGAAGAAGCATCGCTATTTCCCAGAGTATCTGTGCAGTTAACACTCCAGTTATAATCAGAATCTGGCAGGATAACTGTGAAGTTTTGTGAAGTTTCTTTTGTTATTGTTTTATTTGTTACATTAATCCTGTTGTTTATTATCAGGGAACAGTTATCAACTTTGATGGCATCTGAAATATTGTATTTGAACACAACTGTATTTGATGTCTCTTCAAGAGTGTTGTTGACAGGACTTTCAAGATTTATACTCGGACCCGAGATGTCCCTTGTGAATGTTCTTGTAGCAGAAGCATTCACATTGCTTGCATTATCAACACATGCAACATTCCACGTATGGCTTCCCTCAGCAAATCCATTAACGCTGTAATTAGCAGCACT
>JAFGPE010000030.1 GCA_016926055.1 Candidatus Woesearchaeota archaeon
GCAGGAGAAGCCATCCTTGTTTTAAGCGCCCTTACAGCAGATCTCGAGAGACAAAACATGACATTATCAGGACAGCTCGAGACAATTTTCAAGGAAAACAAGATAAAATGGCAGTACGATTTGAGAGAGGAGATTATTTACTATAACGAGAATGAATCAAATCCGGAGAAGCTGCTGAGGGAAAAGGCAGAGGGAGAGATTCTGAGAGACAAACTGGATAATTTCTACCTTTCAATGGGATTGTCAAGAAGAGAGAACAAGATAACGGTGGAGCAGGCAAAGGAGATTCTTGAGGAGATTGGTGTGGATTCAAAAAAACTTCTTGATGTTATGTTTGTCGGAGACGGAACATATTTTCTTTTCAAGGACAAGTATATAGAGATAAGGAAGTCAGGTACAGATGCAAAGACAAAGGCATATTCCTGCGGCGAGAACAAGGAGGAATGCAGAAAAGAGACTTTGAAAATATTGAATTACTCCGGAGAATTAACAAAGAAATTCAAGAAATATATTTCAGATGATTTTTACAAAAATGCCTTCCAGAAAGGAAAGGATATTTATCTTGAGTTCTTGAGAGAGAAATAATTCTATTTCAAATCCTTCCATTCCTTGATGGCTCGCTCGTATCTATCTATGCTTCCTGTGTCGAACCATTGCCCGGAAAAAGGAAACCCCACTAGTCTTCCTTGCTTTGCTATCTTGGGAAATACATCCTTTTCAAGCATGCAGAATTTCTTAGGAATCATATTGAGAACTTCAGGCTCAATTATATAAAATCCAGAATTGATAAGATTACTTGGAGCATCCTTCTTTTTTGGTTTCTCAACAAACTCCAAAATTTTTAATCCTGAAAGCCTCGCGGCTCCATAATTGCTCGGGTCTTCCACTGTTGTAAGTGCTATTGTGGCGAGCGCCTTTTGCTCCTTATGGACACGAAACATCTCCTCGATGTCAATATCCTTAAGCTCATCACCGTTTGAAACAATGAATGTTTCATTAAGGATGTTCTTTGCCAGTGCAAGGGGACCTGCAGTTCCCATCTGCTCATTCTCCTCAACATACCTCAGCTTGATACCATACTTCTCTCCATTGCCAAAATGCTCAATTATCTTTTCCTTCATGTGGCCAACAGCCATGATTATGTCAGTAATGCCTTGCTTCTTGAACAGGTCAAAAAGATGCTCTGTCAGTGTTCTGCCGTGGACAGGAATCAACGCCTTGGGAATTTCATAGGTTATCGGTCTTAGCCTTGTACCCTTCCCGCCAGCGAGAATGACTGCCTTGGAAGGTACATGTGCTCCCATTGCCTTGAGGATTAGAAGTTCAACAGCATGGCTCCTGTTCTTTATCGACTGACCGTTGATCGTATTATCTACCCTTTTAAGAATGTCCGAATCTAACGTTAGCGTGACCCTCTCCTTCATGGATGGATGCAAGTTTCAGCCATATTTAAAGATTTTGTTTTTATATTCGCAACATTTAAATAATGTCATCCATAACCCCGATCTGTTTTAGGAGGTGCAGAAGATTGAAATACGAGGCCTTGCCAGGAGCAAAGATTTTCAACGCGTTGCATAGCGGCAATTCTATAATAATGGCAGTAAATCCAAGGATAGCAATCGGAGTCCTGGATGGCATATTCAGGGCAGCAAAGGAGACTGATTCTGCATTGATATTTGAGCTTGCAAGAACAGAGGCAGGGACAGATGGCGGTTACACCGGAATGAATCCAAAGACGTTTGCAGAGGCTGTCACAAACAGCGCTAACAAGATAGGCTTCGACACATGGACAATACACGCAGACCATCTTCAGGTAAAGAAAAGAACCCCTGAACAGATAGAGGACCTCAAGGGATTCATCTCGGAGCAGATAGCAGCAGGCTACAAATCATTTGCACTGGACTGCTCTCATCTTTACAACGCAGCCGGCAAAACAATCTATGACCAGCTCAAAGACAACATAGAGGTTTCTATTGAGCTTGCTAAATTCATAGAAAAGAAACTTGGTTACAACGAGTTCGGCCTCGAGGTGGAGGTTGGAGAGATTGGAAAGAAAGATAAGTACGGCAATGTTATAACATCTCCCGAGGAGGCTGTTACATTCATAAAGTCGCTTCATGATGCAGGAGTAAAGCCACACGCCCTTGCAATAGCAAACGGTTCAACTCATGGAAATATCTACGACAAAAACGGCAATCCCGTACCTCAGCTAACGATTGACATACCGAGAACAATTGCTGTTGCTGAAGCCCTCGGGAAAAATGGTTTTGATGTGAGGATTGCCCAGCACGGAATAACAGGAACGCCTCTTGACTTAATAGCAACAAAATTTCCCCATGGAAAAATAATCAAGGGAAATGTCGGCACATTATGGATGAACATTGTTTGGTACGTGCTCAACGTGTATGAACCAGAGCTTTATAACGATATATTAAGATGGACCTTGGATAACTATAGGAAAGAGGCAGAAAAGAAAGGCATGACTAAGGATGAGCAGATATTCGGGATTTACAGCAAGTATGCAATAAAGCAATTCTTCGACAGAATAAACAGCGTTAGCAAGGAAACTGAGAGGGCGATTGAGGCCTCTGCCTATTACTCAGCACTGATGTTTTTCAAGGCATTCAATTCATTCGGTTCAGCAGGCGTTGTGAGGAAATCACTTTGAAGATAGGAGTGATAAAAGAACTACTGGAAGATGAGTCGAGAGTAGCTTTGGCGCCAGAGGGTGCAAGGGAGCTGGCAGAGCACGGTCATACTGTCCTTGTAGAGAAGGATGCAGGCCTCGGGAGCACATTTACAGATGATGAATACAGGAAAGCGGGAGCAAGGATTGTTTCAAGGGAGCAGGCATGGGCTGCCGAGCTTGTTCTGAAGGTCAAAAATCCGCTAAAAGAGGAATTCAAATTTTTCAGAAAAAACCAGGTGCTTTTTACATTTCTTCATCTCGTGGCTTGCCCTAAAGAACTCACGAAAGAGCTTGTTAAGAGGAATGTGATTGCGATAGGCTATGAGCTTGTTGAGAAGAACGAGGAGTTTCCGCTTCTTGCTCCGATGAGCAGTATAGCGGGGAAGATGGCTGTCCAGGTTGGGGCACATTATCTTTCGAAATTATACGGCGGAAGGGGAACTTTACTTGATGGCATCCCAGGTGTACTTCCTGCAAATGTCATGATTATAGGTCCTGGAACAGTTGGTTCGATGGCAGCAAGGGCTGCAGCCGGCAGAGGAGCTTCTGTTACCATCCTTGGAAACGACTATAAAAAACTGAAAAGGATTGAGGAGACTGTTTCAGGCAGGATACATACACTCCATTCAAACATATACACTATATCCAGGCACATCAAGGAGATGGACCTCGTTATCGGCGCAGTGCTTGTGCCCGGGAGAAAAACCCCTAAAATCGTAACAGAAAGAATGGTCAAAACCATGAAGCCGGGCTCAGTCATAGTTGATGTTTCCATAGACCAGGGCGGTTGTGTCGAAACATCAAAGCAGACAACACACAGGAATCCAATCTTTGTGAAGCATAATGTGATTCATTATTGTGTTTCAAATATGCCTGCAGCCTATCCCAGAACTTCCGCAAGAGGTCTTACAAACTCAACGCTCCCTTACATACTTAAAATTGCAAACAGGGGAGTGATAAAGGCGATAGAGGAAAATCCCGGGCTCGGAAAAGGAGTTAACACAATGGACGGGTTTATAACAAACAAGGCAGTGGTTGAATCATTAAACCTTACGAGCCATTACAGAGACTTGTCAGAATTAATATAGACTAAGCTGGCCGCGCCGATAACTCCCGGCTCATTGAGCTTCTTCTTTACAACAAAGCAAGGCTTGAACAGGCAGTGTTCTTTTATGGTGTCCTTCATGCTCTTGCTGAAATAGTCCCAGGCGTTGGAAATCTTTCCTCCGATTATGATTACATCAGGATCAAGGCAATGCATTATTGTCACAATGCCTGTACCTATGGAAACGCCGATTCTCTTCCAGATTTTCAGAGCTATCTTGTCCCTCCTCCTTGCCAATTCGAAAAGATTAATCGGTTCGCAGAGCTTTGTCCTCGTGATGGCTGTTCCTGAAACCTTGCTCTCAAAATCATTGAATTCAGGATCCATTATGATGTGGCCGAGTTCGCCAGCATTCCCTCTTCCCTGGTAGATTCTGCCTTTGATAACAATCCCGCCGCCGACACCAGTGCCCAGAGTTAATCCAACAACATTATCAAAGTTCTTACCCTTCCCATAGATTGCCTCTGCAAGAGCAAAGCAATTGGCATCATTTTCGCAGAAGACGGGAATATTGAATTTATCATGCACGATGCTTTTGAGATTCATTCCATTGAGCTTGTTCAAGTTGGGGGTCTTGATGATTTTTCCCTGATTATAATTTGCGGGGCCGGGAAAGCCAAGACCTATTCCGATGACATTACTTCTCATCAGTTTTCCTATTGAAGAAAGAAGATTGTTTATTATTGTCCTTTTTGATTTATCAGCACATGTTGGAACTATTTTGAACTTAACTATTTTTCCATGCTCTGTCACAAGACCGAGCTTTATGCTTGTTCCGCCGATGTCAACGCCAAGCGCGAGTTTATCATACTGTGGCATTTTGGGGTTGTTATCAAAACTTCTTTATTAATCTTACGAAATTAAAACGCCCGAAGATCACAACCTGTTGCTGAAAATATTTTCACATTTGCTATTTTTCCAGGATGGAGCTTTTTATTGATTATTACTGGCCTATAATAGATGTTTCTTCCAACAGAAGTATTGTTTTTTCCTTTCTCGTCGATTAGTACTGAGCCCTTCCATCCAATCCATTCCCTGTTCTTGTTCAATGCAATGCTGTTGAAAACCTTCGTCATTGTCCTGGAACGGCTTTTTATTATTCCTCCAGGAATCTGCTTAAGCCTTGCAGCCTCTGTCCCCTCCCGTTTCATAAACCTTGAGATGTTTAGAACATCCGGCTTTATTTTTTTTATAAGTTTAATACTTTCATTAAATTCATTTTCTGTTTCAGTCGGAAAGCCGACAATTATATCGGTTGATATTGTTATGCCCGGAATTTCTTCCCTGAAGTATTCCACTAATGAAATAAAATTATTTACAGAATATTTCCTTTTCATCAACTTCAATATCCTGTCTGAGCCAGACTGCACAGGGATATGAATGAACTTGAAAACCTTGTCAGATTTCAGGACTTCAGCCAACTCTTTTTTCATCCGCGCTGTTTTGTCAGGATTCATCATTCCGATTCTAACAAAGAAATTTCCTTTTAGCGAGATTATTTCTTTTAATAGCGCGGGCAGGGAGATTTTTTTGTATATGTCGAGGCCGTAAACCGAGTTGTCTTGTGAGGTAATCCAGATTTCCTTGCAGCCCTCGCCTATGCTTTGTTTAACCTCTTTAAGAATTTCTTCCTTCGGATAAGACTTAAGCTCGCCCTTGATGAGCTTTACAGAACAATATGAGCATTTGTTTTTGCAGCCAGATGATATCGGAACTATGCTGATTACAGGATTCTTTCTTATCTTTGGAAGGTTTATCTTTGTTTTTTTGATGTCAAGTTTTCTTTTCTCCAGAAAATCAACAATTCCTGTTATTATATTGGTTTCAATGTATTCGAGCTCAGAAAAGTTCTTCCTTACTTTCTCTGTGAAACAGCCTGCAACAACTATTCTTTTTTCTGCAAAGGATTCTTTTGCTTTCCTTATCTCCTTTAGTGCTTTTGTCTCTCCTTTGACAGTACAGACGCTGATTATAAGGATATCTGCTTCTTCAGGATTGTCAGCAACCACGTATCCCGCTTCCTTGAGTAATCCGGCAACAACCTCGGAATCATGCAGATTTGCAGAGCAGCCGAATGTTTTGATATGAACATTCATAAATGCCGGTGGTAGCAACGGAATTATAATACTTTCCATAAACTATATAAAATCAAGAATCATTTCATCTTCAATTAGAACATGACAGATACAGTACAACTGGGCGGGAATATTGAGCTATCCGGCTTCTCTGAGCTTGACGGGGCCAACACGATAGTTGTGAAGAAGATAGTCGGAAGCTATGCAAGAAAGATATCTGACTACAGAAATGACTTTCAGAAGCTGAGGCTGACTCTTAAAGTAGTCCACAAGCAGGAGCATTCTGAGAAATACGAGCTTCACGGCCAGGTTCTTGCCGGGAGCGAAAGCTTTAATGCAGAAGTGACCGACAGGAACCTCTACGTGGTTATCGATACAGTGATGAAAAAGCTTTGCAGCGGGCTTGGGATGAAGTAGGCGGTTCTATGGTGTTTTATTGAATATGGTGAAGGCGATAATATTTGATCTGGACAATACTCTGATGGATTTCATGAGATTGAAGAAGGCAAGCTGCGAGGAAGCTATTTCTGCCATGGTAGATTCTGGATTGAGGATGGACAAGGATAAGGCACTGAAAATCCTTTTTGACATGTATGAAGTATACGGAATAGAGGATAAGGAGATATTCCAGAAATTTCTCAAGAAAACCGCAGGAAGAATAGACTACAGGATTCTCGCAAACGGGATTGTCGCGTACAGGAGGGTGAAGAACAGCTATCTTGCTCCATATCCCGGAGTTACCAGCACTTTGCTGAAATTAAAGCAGCAGGGAATTAAGCTCGCAATTGTTTCTGACGCGCCAAGACTGAGAGCTTGGACAAGATTGGCAGCGCTAAGGCTTACTGATTACTTTGATGCTGTTGTGACCTTTGACGATACAAAGAAGTACAAGCCGCATCCTGCGCCTTTCAGGAAGGCCCTCTCAAAACTTAAAGTCAAACCCCGTGAAACGGTCGTTGTAGGGGACTGGCCCGCGAGGGATATGGAAGGGGCGAAGAAGCTAGGCATGAAAAGCTGCTTTGCAAAATATGGTGCAGTGAGACGTTTTGAGCATGTAAACTCAGATTATATAATTGAAAACATAAGGGAACTGCTGGATATTGTGGACAATGAGGATGATTAACCTTGTTCCAGTTGGAATGGCACTCATTCTTCTTGGATTTGTCATAGTTTTTATTGGTGCATTGCTTTCAGGGCAGCAAGGCAGCACAAATACGAAAGTAGCGGTTGGTGGCTTCATTGGTCCGATACCTTTCGGCTTTGGAAATGATAAGAAGCTAATGTATTCGGCTATCGGATTGAGTGTTTTTGTGTTTGTGATGTGGGTTTTGATGAATAAAATAAGATAAACAGGGTTAAGTCAAGTATGATGTCTTGAGCTGGTTGTGGTGGTAGAACCACAACCCGAAGAAAGCTCTTGCTCCTTTAAAGCTCTGAA
>JAFGPE010000031.1 GCA_016926055.1 Candidatus Woesearchaeota archaeon
ATGTTCCTTATATTTGGCATTGCCCTTGTCCTGGCAATAATAGGCATGACCATAATGGGAATCAAGTCAAGAAAGAAAAAACTCCAGATTGTTTACAAGTATTAGAAAAAAATTTAAATAGTGGCTTATGTGTTACATTGCATGGAGCAGCACTTCAGCCAGATTAAGAAGGAGTATG
Organism: Candidatus Woesearchaeota archaeon; assembly: GCA_016926055.1. Taxonomy (GTDB): domain Archaea; phylum Nanobdellota; class Nanobdellia; order Woesearchaeales; family JAADFO01; genus JAFGPE01. The sequence continues at coordinate 179 of JAFGPE010000031.1, forward strand.
ATGGTTTTTACAGGTTTCTGCTAAAGAAAGGAAAGTTTCCGTACAGGGACACAAAAATCGGAGTGTGGGGGCCATCTGTCACAGATGAGGTTTTTGAAATATTCAAGAAGATAAGGCTCAACAGATTCAAAAGCTTTATTGACCTTGGCTCAGGCGACGGAAAAGTCACATTGATTGCATCCCTCTTTACAAAGGCAGAGGGAGTTGAGTTTGACCCATGGCTGTTCAATGTTAGCAAAAACATCCAGTCCAAGCTAAGCCACATTCCTGGCATAAAGGACGCTGTCTTTCACAACAAGGACTTCATGAAGCACCATCTCGACAATTACAGTGTGGTCTTTATCGCCCCGGACAAGCCACTGCATCGCGGCATCGAGAATAAAATCCGGGAAGAGTTGAATGGAAAGCTGATTCATTACGGCCACCACTTCCATCCTGAGCACATGGAAAGGGAGCTGGCATTCCACGTTAATGGAACGCTTGTAAGCATCTATTCGAACAACAAAAAGTGATGTTCGTTTGCGTTTATCTTTCTGTTTCTTGACAATAAATCATAAAAATCGTCTCTTTTTGTAGCAGTTATATTCAGAAACCTAACTGTTTTATTGTCAAAGACATAGTTGTTCATCAAATACACGGCTCCATCACGATAAATTACCGCTGACTTGAGAAAGCGTTTTATTCTTTCTTTCAACTCACCGTCATAATTGCTTATTGTTTCCTCGTGTTTCCTTGCAAGCCCTATGCTTTTTTTGCAGTCAAAGCTGCAAGGGCAATGGCTTAGCAGAACCAAATCAAAATACCTTCCAAAGATATTGTTGTAATAAGAAAAAACATTTCCTCTCGAATTCGCCATCGCCGGAACAACATAATCATTGCTCTTCTTTTCCTCATCAGGCTTGTTCCTCTTAAAGAAATCGACACAGCATGAAGGATAGCCAAGTAACCTGCCAAACTCCCCGACATTCTGTTTCGCTTCTGCCTGCTTGGCTTTTCCTGCCAGTTCATCTTTCATGGAGATATAAACAAAAAGATGCCCCGCCACAGAGTCATCAGCAGGAACAATGCTGCCTTTTGTCGAGTAGTTCCCTTTAAAGTTCATCATTATCTTAAAGTCGCTCGTCTCAAACGCAAGATTGTTGTTCTGGCAGAAATTCCTGATTACCGGTACATAGTTTTCAGAAAAGCTCATCCTCGCAACCGGCTTTAGTCCGTTGATAACATAGAGTGCTTCCAATGCGCGAGTGTTTGTGAGGAAGACTTGGCTTAGTGCATCTAGCATAAGCAGAATATTTTTGTTGGAATATTTATTCTTTCCCATTCCCATTCAAAAATAGTTACAAACCTTTATTAAAGCCATAGTCACTCTTCCAGATATGCGGTTTGACATAAAGAAAAAGGAGAATATAGCCAAAAGGCACTATGTTCCGGGGGACCTGGATATAGCCTATAAGTTCTCCGAAGCGATTTACAAGGAATGCGGCGATTTAATAAAAGGAATAATTCTGTTCGGTGCAACAGCTAGAAAAGAAAAGCATCCTCATGGTGACATTGACATCCTCATTGTTCTTGATGACACAAGCATCTTCCTGACAAGAGAGGTTCTGGAAACATATAGGATTATCACCACAAGAAAGGTCAACGAGATTTCAAGAAGAATTCATGTAACGACATTGAAGTTTACATCATTCTGGGAATACATGAAGGCAGGAGACCCTGTAGGAGTAAACATACTTAGAGACGGGGTTGCACTTGTTGACACGGGCTTCTTTGACCCCTTACAGCATCTGCTCTATCAGGGAAGGATAAGACCAACTGCAGAATCAGTCTACGTCTATTTCTCAAGGGCTCCCCAGACTCTTGCAAATTCAAAATGGCACATACTGCAGGCAACACTTGATTTGTACTGGGCAGTCATTGACGCTTCACACGCAGCTTTGATGAGCGTCGGAGAGATTCCTCCGAGCCCTGACCATGTTGCTGATTTGCTGCAGACCGCTCTGGTCCAGAAGAAACTTCTTGAACCCGAACATGTTTCCACAATGAGGCTATTTTACAAGCTCTCAAAGATGATTGTCCACAGGGAGATAAAGGACATTGCTCCAAAAGAGTATGAGAATTATTACAAAAGCGCAGAGGACTTTGTAAAAAGGATGCAGAAGATTATCGAAAGGAAAGTAGGTAAAAAATAGTTTTATATATCCCCTTTGATTCTTTTATTTTATGACCTTCGACTTTGACAAGAAACAAATACTTTCCAAGAAAGACAAATCCTCAATACAGGGTATTGATCCTGGAATAAAAAAACTGGTCAACCTCATCAATTCCCACAAAGACTATTACACCACTTCGAGCTGTGCTGGTCGAATACAGCTTATTCTTCAGGGCAAAAAAAAATGTGACTCGGAATGGCTGTTAAAGTCTCATAAGATGGTTCTGCTGAAAGACGTCAAGAAAGCGCTGAAGCAATACGCGCAAGGAGAGCTATGGTTCAGGCAGGAAGCAATGATTCTTCATGTCTGCTGCAGGACAGTTGAGGCAGCCAACCTAATTCTCAATTTTGCAAGGCAGCAGGGCTTCAAGAGAAGCGGCATAATGGCGATGAACAGAAGGACAATAGTTGAGATACTGTCACAGGAGAAAGTGGATACAATAATCGGCCTGGATGGGAAAATAGTCGTCGATGACAATTATCTGGAACTGCTAATAAGAATCGCCAATTCAAAATTGAAATCAAATATTAAGAAAATAAAAAATTTAGAAAAAAGCCTTATTTCTTTTTAGCCAGGCTTGCCCCGGCAACAATCAACACCGCTACCAAGAGTACAATTATCACTCCAAGCATCAGCATGTATGTTGTGGATTCTGTAAATTTATCTGTCTTTGGCTGGGTAACAACTGTTCCTGTAACAGGCGGCTGGATTAAAGGTGGCTCTGTAACAACTACTTCTTCCTGCTCTTGCTCTTCTTCCTCTTCCTTCTCTGTCGTTTGCTCTTCAGTCTCTTCCTCAGTCGTTCCGCACTTCTCCACTACCAGCTTCAAGGTCACAGTGTCCTCGAGGGTGTTTGCCTCCCTATATGCATTAACAACGACATTATATGTTCCTGGTCTCACTGTGTCTGCAACAATAAAGTGAAACGTCTTTGTCTGGACATTGTCATCGTCATCAGGGTCATCACTCATCCTCAGGCCGGTAACTTTGTCGCTAACCTTCAGCGCTGAGCTTGTCGCTTCAATCACAACATTCCTCTCTATCGAAGTTCCAATATTTATGATTTCTGTAGCAACATCAAAGCTCCTGTCACAATCAATTGTTTCCTTGCTCAACACAGCCTCTGAAATCTTCAGCTCGTGAGTATCTCTTTCCACATCAAAGCTCATGGACCATAAAACATAATGCAAGGCTCCGTTCTCGTCCTCACCTTCTGCCTCAAGCTCGATTTCATACGTGTCCTCATCTGCATCATAGGGTATTGTGAACTCTATCTCAAAACTTTCCTTGTCATCCGGGTCAACTGAGTCTATGTCAATCTCCTCATCAATGCTATCGTCGCCTATGTCATCAGTGCTCTGGATGGTGAAGTCTATGTTCTCTATTGCAACATCCTCGTCGTCATCCCTTCTTCCGTTGAAAGTATTCTCCAGATAGCCCTTTATCCTGATTTTGTCACCAGGCTTTGCCTCAGTGCTGACCCTTTCGCCGTCATCAACTCTTGTTCGTCTGCTTCCGATATAGAAGTCAACGCTGTCAAAGTCGAGCTGGGACTCGCCCAGTATATTGAGGGTTCCGCTAAAGCCGCCAACAACAATTGTTCCTGACTTTGTGTCCTTGGTATTTACATCATCCGGAACAATTCCTTTAAGTGTAAATGTCTTCTCTGCTCCCGCAGCAAGGCTGAATGCTGTATTGTCTGTCACGCTGAGATTATACTCAGTGCCAAATCCTGAAAAGCCTACTGTAAGGTTGCTTAACGTATTTGTTCCTGTGTTTGTGACCTTGATTGTGTTTGAGAACTGCTGGCCAGGCGTTTCCTCAACGCTGACCGTGTCAATCGTAAGCTGGTCCAAAGGTTCCTGAACAACAACAGTTAGTGTTGAAACAGCTGTCTTTGAATTATATGTTGCAGTAATATTCCCGGCATACGTTCCTGCAGTCTGACCGCTTGGAACATTTATCGTGACTGTTGTTGAATTTGAGGAAGCGTACTTCACGTTAAGGTTATTCTGTGCGAAAACAACATTAGAGCCTGCAATAACCTTTGTTGAGTCTGCTGTATGGTACAGGTTTGTTAAACTCAGGATAACTGTCGAATCCTTGTTGCCGTTGTTTGTAAGAGCAAGCGTAGCCGTTCCAGACTGGCCCTGAAGCAGTGTCTTTGAAATGCTGTTCATTGAAATACTTGGATTCTCGTTGACCTGAATCTGCAATGTGAAGCTGGTATAAGCCTTCCCGCCGCTCGAGTTTGTTCCTGTTACGTTGACAATTCCAGAGTATACTCCTGCGTGCTGGTTTGCTGGAACTATGGCCGCAATATCGACAAATTCTGCCAGGCCGCTACCAAGACTCAAAACAGTTGGTGTTGCTGAAGCAACAAAAGCATAGCTGTTTAGCTTCATCGTTATCGGAGCTACGCTGATATCTAGTGCTGTATCCCCTGTGTTATTCAATGTGAAGGTTGCTGTCAATGATGCCCCGGGGTCTGCATTCAGACCGACAGGCGTCTGGATTATGCTTAGAGAATCAACTGCCAGCGCGCTTGTCATGCTGACCAAAAACAAAATCAATCCTGTAAATACAAACTTATTCATTTTTCTACCTCCGTAGATTTTTCTATTTACTTTAACAGAACCCCTTTTATTTGATGTTATTGGACAGTAGTAGCGGTTGTTATTTAAATATTATTGTTATGTGAAATATACATTACAGAATATAAAAATCATTCCTTTTGTTGGATATTAAAGAAATCCTCTTCCTTCATCTCGCCTTCGTTCTTCTCTTCATCTATCTCCTGCTCAGTCTTCACCATGAATTCCTTCGGCTCAGGCTTCTGTTCCAGATTCTCCTTTGCGGCATACACTGCCTCAGCATCCTCTGCCATCAGCTCTGCAACGGTCTTGTCCTCTGCTCCGATGTCATATCCTGGAGATGACTTATCTTTTACAAGGGTTTCCTGAATACCCTCCTTTTCTGAAGCATTTGGCTTAAGAATCTCCCTTGCGCGCTCCTCCGCATCGCTCATTGATGCAACTAAGCCTGTTGCTTTCAATGTCCTTGCAAGTTCCTGAATCTTCTCTTCGCGCTCCATGAAGAAGAAAGAGAATAAGAATGGTATTTATAGTTTATTGATGTTGGGTTAAGTCAAGTATGATGTCTTGAGCTGGTTGTGGTGGTAGAACCACAACCCGAAGAAAGCTCTTGCTCCTTTAAAGCTCTGAA
>JAFGPE010000004.1 GCA_016926055.1 Candidatus Woesearchaeota archaeon
TTTCATCAGATCCTTGTCAATCTTTATTCCTGCCTTCTCATAGAGATGTTTGCAGACAGTTGGGAATGTTGTTTCATAGCTTGTCGAGGTTGCCTTTGTGAACCAGGCGTTTCTTTCATGACCCATTCCCATATCAAGAACCTTGAGGTTTAATTCCTTGTGGCCGCTTGGAGTCTGCTCGAAAAGCATGTATACCTGATTCCCCAATTCCAATCCCCGTGAGAAATATTCCATGCACGGGCCAAAATTGCCTCCTCCTGCCCACGCGTCCTCGTGAAAGGTTATCTCTTCATTTGGAAGCCCTAGGCCAGCTTTCAGCCATGAGTGGATGTCACGGAAGTATTTTGACTGGTCAAAGTCATCCGGCTTCATAAAAGCGTGCTGCCCTATCATCACAAAGCCGGTGTAATGCGCTCCTGTGATTCCAACGTTGTCTATGTCATTGAATCGCAGGCAGAACTGCGGCACAACTAACGGGTTTGCAGGCGGTTCTACCTCTCCTGAAACAACATATGGCTGAAAGTCATAGATTGAGGCCTGAACGAAATCAGTGTCGTCACGCCATCTTGCTGTGACAGGGTACCTTTTGATTGGCGTATATCCTAGCTTTTTGAAATGGCTTGCAAACTCCTGCCACACTTCAATGTAATCGAGTTGTTTCTTTGCAGGGCTCTTGTCAAAGAATTTGAAGCCGCCTGCACAGGATGGATCGCCGCAAAAAGTTCTTTTTTCATCCGTAGTCCAGAAAAAGGTTCCGCACTTGCACTGTTTCCTCATGAAGCCCTCTTCATTTAGGACAGACGTAGCATAATACTTATCGGGCTCTTTGCTCGCCTTCAGCTTGAACTCCTTCTTGACTTGTTTGTCCGGAATCATTTGACGAAGAAAGCAACACATTATTTAAATATCTTTTTGAAGATTCACTCCAGTACCTCAATCCTTCCATTCTTCTCTATCAGGAATCCTTTATCTATCATGTCGTTTATAAGCTCTTCGCTGAACAATTCCAGCAGCTTTACAGATTCAATATTTTCATTCCTTCTGACAAAATCGAGAACCTCATCCAGCTTTTCCTCGTTCTTCCTGCTCACAACCTTGCCACGTTTTTCAAGATACTCTTTCACAGCACCGATGTGCTTGCAAACCTTACCCGCTGGCCTCATTCTAAACATGAACCCTGGGCAGGAGCAGGTATTCCTTTCGATATCTACGTTATAGAATATTCCTTTTTTGCTGCCTGATTCAACCGCATACTTATTCCCTTCCTTTTTGATGTTCATATTATTGGGATATGTGGCCAAGTATATATTTATTTTTGCCAGCCCTCTACCAAACATTTATATATATAATACTAATTAAATGCACTTCAGGGTGGTTGAAATAAAAAAAGAGGCAGAGGTAAATTCGGCAATCATCATCTTCATCGTAATCATGGCTTTAGTACTGGGGGTTATTAGTGCAACGTATATCTCTTCCAGGCATTTTTCTGAAACAGACCAGCCAATGTCCGCAAAGGAGATGATTAGAGGTACATGGAACGAGATGATGGATTTGCTTCACATAAGGGCAAAAAACATTTCAAAAACCATCGCCTCACTGGAGCCGAGGATTGGCCTTAACTTCACTCTTCTTCCAAAGAAATGCGATTTCCCACAGGGGTTCATATGCGAGGACGTGCGAGTGGACTGGCAGGGCAATCGGCTATGGTTCAAGCTTAAGAATGTTCAGTCTTCTTCTATAGTGATTGACAGTGTCAAAACAGAAGGGGCAGTGAATTGCAGGGAGATGAATCCGGGGAAATCAGCAGAACTCAATGAGGATTTCTCTTTCATACTTGAAGAATGCACGCTTCAGAAGGATGTCCTTTCCAGCATAATAGTTAATTTCCACTATACAACCTCTTCTCCTGAAATGCTTAGGACTGCTGAAGGAACCTTCACATTGACGGGGAATAGCTGATGAGTAGAACGGTTGTTTGGTTTTTAGCATTTTGCTTGCTTATGGCTGCATCATTAGCTTCGAACACCGCAGAGATAACACTTCTTGCTGTTTCCGAGACCCCTGACGGCTATGTCGGGGAAAAGGCAAACCTCTATGTTGAAATAAGAAGAGGGGATGGAAATGTATTTCTTGACTCTTCGCCGTTGACAAAACTTGATACTCAGCTTAGTATGCGCCTTGGAAGGGAGATGGCCTGCAATTATCTGGAGATAGATTGCAGGAAATACGATTTTTTCTATACCATACGTAGCGCTTCAGTTATTGTGGGTGGTCCGAGTGCCGGTTCCGCTGCAGCTGTAGCTACAGTGGCTGCTTTGCAGGGATGGAAGATAAACAAAAGCATTTCAATAACCGGTCTTCTTGATTCTGGCGGTCTTATTTCAGAGGTAGGTGGCATTAAGCCCAAGATAGAGGCTGCTTCAAGAAACAATCTGGGATTGGTGTTGATTCCTGATTCAGAGCCTTTCCCTGAAGAGGATAACAAGAGCATAAACCTGACTGATTTTGGCCACAGCATTGGCATCACAGTTATCGGTGTTTCAACACTTGAAGAAGCACTTTACCATTTTTTCGGTGACAGGATTCATAAAAAGAGGGCTTTTTCAGGAGAGATAGTTCCGCCGGCAGAATATACCAATACCATGACTGAGATAGCAACTGAGCTTTGCAAAAGGGCAGATTCACTGAAAAACAAAATTATTCAAGATAACCTAAGCCTTTTCCAAGATGGCATTTCCCTTTACGAGAAAGGCAAGGCAAGTATCCTTTCAGAAAAGCCTTATTCCGGTGCAAGCTACTGCTTTGGCTCTGCATTTAAGTTCAGCAGTGCACTTTATCTCAACCTGAGCAGGGAGGCGATTGACTTAAGGAAGCAACAGCTTCTGAATGAAGCAGAACAACTGGAGAGCAAGGCTGACAAAACAATGCTTAGAACAGTAAATGATCTGCAGGCACTGATGGTTGTGAAGGAACGGCTTACAGAAGCTATTGACTCCCTGAAAAAAGAGAACATAACTTCATCTGATATTGCCTATTCAGAAACAAGGCTATTTTCAGCAGAGTTATGGAGCAGCTTTTTTAGCGAAGAGTCGACAGAAACAAGATTTGAGCTTCAGAAGGATTACTTAAAAGAACTTTGTCTTGGAAACCTGGATGAGGCAAGGCAAAGGTTGGCATATTTGGAAATATTCTACCCATTTAGCTTTGAAGGTATAGGTTCTGAGCTAGACCATGCTTATTCTGACTTCAAGAATCATGATTATGCCCTCTGCATCTTCAGGACAAACAAGGCAAAGGCAGATTCTGATATGATCCTCAATGGCATCCATCTTTCAGAGCAGAGCTTTAATGAAAGTCTTGAAAAGAAGCTTTCCATCGCTAAGAATGTTATTGGCAGGCAACAGGAAAAAGGCACATTCCCCATTCTCGGCTATAGCTACTATGAATATGCAGGCTCTCTTAAGGAATCAGAACCTGCTTCCGCCATGGTTTACGCCGAGTACAGTCTTCAACTCAGCGACCTTCAGATGTATCTTGCTTCAAGACAGAATAAGGCAAGACTCAGTTTTGACTATTCCTATGCATTCATCTTTCTAGCTGGCGGTTTTCTTGGTCTGCTCATAGGTTTATGGATATGGCGCAATGAGCCAAGTAAGCGTAAAAGACTAAAAATGCATGGGCGATAAGCATTGTTATTTATAAAGTCTCTAAGTTCCTATTTTGCAGTAATAAACGTCCAAAAATGCATAATTGTGGAGTTTAGAGCCCTATTTTCACATCAACCTTACAAGACGCTCTTTTCTTTGCGAAAAGTTTATAAAGTAGTTAGTTCATACACCTCGCTTGTTAGAGTAACAGCTATATGAGTCAAAGAGTTTGACACATATGACTGTTATTGTGACAGAAAGTCGTTGCTTTACGACAGAAGATAAAGCCAAAAAACACGGAGGTGTTAGATAATGAAGGTAAGAAAGGCAATACAGCGAATTGTAGCCTTGGGTACCGGAGCTCTTATGATGGGAGCCACGATGCTCGGAGCTACAGCAGCTGCCAATCTTAACCAGTTTCCTAAACCGATGTTTATCGGTGAAGACGGAACCTTTAACGGTGTCGTCGTAGTTGGAGACTCGGCAGTAGCGGAAGACGTGATTGGCGCTACAAACGTGATGGCAGCACTGCAATCGGCAGCAGTAAAGAAAGAGCTTGTCGAAAGTGCCTCAGGGGCTGTGACCCTTGGCGGAGACTCGAAGAAGATTTCGCAGAGCACAAACAAGCTGGAATTCCAGGAGAACCTAAGGGCAACTGGAATTACCTCAGTGACTGCTTCTGACTTGACAGCACTTAAGAAGGGATCGATAAAGAACGAGTTCGGCGAGTTCGTATATACACAGTATATCGAGCTGCCAGCTAAAACTGCAGTATACTTTACGGTTGACCCTGACGATGGTACGAGCGCAGTTGCTCCATATCTGAAGTTCAACCAGAGTACAAACACGTATACATATAAGATTTCCTTCACACCTGCTTTGAAGTCAGACCATGCAACCTCAGACAGTACTCTTGAGGACTTGGAGAACAAGAAGCTGAATATGTTCGGGAAGGAGTATACGATAACCACTGCATCACATCCATCAAAATACAGCATAGCGCTGACTTTGATGGGAGGGGCTATCGAGACAACAATGGATGAGTATACATCCAAGACATTTACGATAAAGGACAAGGAATACAAGGTTAAGGTCCTTGCCATAGCAACCGAATCAAGCGTAATCAAGGCAAAGTTCCAGGTCAATGACGAAGTCGCTGACCCACTCGCAAAAGGCGAAACATATGCCCTTGAGGACGGAACTGAAATCGGCGTAAGAGACTTGCTTGAGAACGAAGGAACAGAAGAGGGCGGCGCAGATGTCGTAACATTCTTCCTTGGGGCTCAGAAGGTCTTGATTACCGATACAGCAACAAACGTCACAAACGCTGCAGGAACAGTGCAGGTTGGCTCAAACAAGCTTGACAACGTCTATGCAGACATAGTTTCAACCTCTGACGAGGGAACCGCGACAAACGGCAATGATGTCTATGTCAGTGGAATAGAAGTTGGCTATAACGCAAGCAATGACTTGTATGTTCCGGTGAATGGCAAGTTGAGCACGGTTGCTGACATTGTCGAGGGAGAAGAAGGCAACATCTTCCTTAACGGCTTTGATGTGGAGTTCAAGGGTATTGAAATTGGTTCTTCAGAAGACATCAAGTTCAGCCCATCTGGAAACGACAACTACCAGATTGACTTCTACACAAAGGCAGGAGACCACATCAACCAGGAAGTCTATGGTTACTTATCTAGCGGCCTATACCTTGGAAAGGTTGCAGGTTCGCTTGTGAGAAACCTTGTTACTTCACCAACGACAGGAGTTGACGACGAAGACTATGTCTTGATTGGCGACGGAACATCAGGAGGCTATGGAAGAATCCTGCAGTTCAAGAGCGTTCAGGATGGAGACGACATGTACGTCTTGAGTGATATAGGTTCAGGAGAGAAATACTATGTAACCTATAACTCTGTCGGAACAGGAACACTTGTAACTGATGGGTTTACCACAACAGTGCGTGGACAGGCAGATGGTTCAACATCCCTGAACTTCAGCACAGCAATGAACAGTATCTTCACAAAGTACGGCGCAAACATAAGCTTTGCCGTTTCGGGTACTACGAGTCAATCACTTGACAACGCAACCACTACTTGTGTCAAGTCCGAAGCATGTGAAGATAGCACAACAAGGGACACTGTTTGCTGGCACGTCTATTACGACTCGAGCAACTCCCAGATACAGATGAACTCAACAACAGCTGTTACTGGAGTAACCTTGACAAAGGTCAGCGACGATGACGACAAGGAGTATGAAGGATACAGCGCAAAATACGGAATGAAGGTGCATTTCAATCAGCCAACATCCGGACAGCGCGACTTGATCCTTACATACCCTGATGACCAGGCAACATGGGCAGTGTTCTACACCGGTGCACAGGTAAGCGAGGCAGCAACAGCAGAGGGAACATACACTGAGAAGGTTGTTCCAATACCGGTGAGTGCAAGCAAGCTGGCATCCGAAGTTGCAGACATAACTGCACAGAATGCAATAGTTGTTGGTGGTCCATGCGCAAACTCAGCATCTGCCAAGTTAATGGGCAACCCAGCAGACTGCGCAGCAGGATTTGTCGAGGGAAAAGCAATGATAAAGCTTTTCGAGAACGACGGCAACGTTGCATTGCTTGTGGCTGGTTACAGTGCTCTTGACACAAGAAGAGCAACAACAGTCCTTGCAAACCATGGCGACTATGCAGACAGCCTTGTCGGAACTGAAGTTGTAGTTTCAGGAACAACACTGTCTGACATAAAGGTCAGCAAGCCAGTTGCAGAGGCACCAGTTGTTGAGACACCAGAACCTGAAGCAGAACCAGAAGCAACTGAATAAACAGATTAATTTTTTTTCTTTTTTTCTTTTTTTATAATCATTCTAATTTTTTAAACCAATTCTCCGGAAAAGATATTGTCTTTGGTCTTAATGATTCGCACATTTACGATGCCCGGCCCTTTTCTGCAACCGGCTATTGAGATCACTCTGCCTCCTGATACAGCCAGCATCTCTCCTTTTCTTCGGCCAGGGAGCTTTATCTCTGCTTTCACTATATCGCCTTTTATGAACGGTTTTTCAAGTGGTTTTGTTTTTATGAACTTGAACAAGTCAGGAGGGCTTATCAGTGTTATTCCGTGTTCTTTCTCGAGCTTTTTCAGTTCTTTGTAAAACAACTCAAAAGGCTTTCCTTTTACAGGATTCCTTCCGAAGCTGTAATTAAGGAAATTCTGAATACCTATGATGACCTTCCTGTCTGTTTTTCCTTGCAGCTGTTTCACAAATTCAATCATCTTCGGGATTTCAGAGTCATTTATGCCAGGAAGCCACACGGGAGCTATCACCACATCAACCTTCCCTGAGGCATAGGCAACAACCCTTTCTATCTTCTCAACATCGTAGATGGTTCCTGCCATTTCCGAGGCAATGTTCTTATCAAGGGCGTTTATCGAGAGGTTTATCCTGGTGAGTCCTTTCCCGGCCAGTTCATCTATCTTTTTTTCGTCAAGAAGGCTGCCATTTGTGTCAATGGATATTGTTTTGACTGCCCTGATTCTTGAAACGTCCTCTATCAAATCGGCAAGTCTTTCATAGAGCAATGGCTCGCATTGTCCTGCGATGTGGGCTTCAATCTCTTCGCAGCGCTTGTATTCAGCAAGCCTTTTGAATTCCCTGACAATGTATTCCTCTTCCACCACATAACCTGCCTGTTTCCTCGTGGTCCTTCCCTCGTCGACAGAGCAATATGTGCAGTTAAAGTTGCATCCTGTCATCGGTTTTATTTCTATTACATTTGTATCCCTGTCAACAAGGCCGAAGTATACTGAGCCAATAAGAGGTATTCCCGAGTTCTGGTGTATATAAACTGCAGGAAGATTGTTCAGCTTGCTCTTAAGGTTCCTTATGTTCTTTGAAATGAGAATATTGAATTTTCTTGAGACTGTTTCTTCAGTTATGCCGGCGAATTTAATCGAGTTCTTTTCAATTTTGAATTTGCCTATCCTGTTTATCTCGCTCACAGGAATTCTGAAATAGAACAGTCTGTAAAGTGAAACCCTGATGAAATCAGGTTCCTCTTCAAATGACAAATCCCTGAACCTTAGTTCTGCCATCGTTTTGGTTATTCTGGAAATCTTTAAATAGTTTGCTGAATAATTCAGGTACATGAAGAAAGAATACAGCATCATTTTCCTCATGGTTTTGTTCGCGGTATTTATCGCGATAGAGATTCCTGGTCTTGTCCACCTCGAACCAGGAGACGAGAATGTTTATTTCTACATGGGCAAATTGATTTCAGAGGGGAAGATGCCCTACCGGGATTTTTTCAGCTCACATCCGTCGCTGCATATTTTTTCAGTTGGATTAATCTATTCGCTTTTTGGCTACAACCTTGTTGCCCTGAAGATTATTCCGTTACTGTGCTATCTTGTTAGTGCAGTATTTTTGTTTTTGCTGATGAAGAAGCGCTTTGGCAGCAACGAGGCAATTGTTGCTGTATTCATATTTCTCTTCTCTTACAATGTTATGCTTGAAGCAACGTACTTTCTCGGCATAGAGCTCACGACGATGTTCTGCTCAATCGGGCTTTACTTTCTTTTCGAGAAGAGATTCTTTGTTTCAGGAATCTTTTTTGGTTTTGCAGGGTTATCGGGATTGTACTCTTTAATTCCTTCGGCAGTAGTTTTTGCCGTCTTATTCTTGAAACAGAAAAGGAATTTTCTCTTTTTCCTTTTTGGATTTTCAGTTACGTTCGTTCTTGTTAATCTGCTGATGCTGGTCCTGTTCGGGCAGCCATATGTGCAACAGAGCTACATCTATCACCTGAAAAAACCAACAACCCCAACAAGCAATATCGAAACTTTCGTGAAGGTAATCATTAACAACTGGCTAATTTTTCTCGGAGCAATACTTTTCATTCTCTTCTCAAAGAAAAGAAACATACTTCAGCTGCCATTGATTGTGTCAGCAGTTTATCTTTTGTATCTTGCAGTTTCATCGAGAATTTTTAACTTCTATTTCATAATCCTTTTTTTGTTTTTGTCAACTGTTTCAGCTCTCGGCTTTTTTTCTTTCTTCTCATCGCTAAAGAAAGCATCGCTGCGAATATTCTTTTTTTTGGCAATCATAGTTCTCTTTGGAATATTTGCATTCAATAGAATAACTTATATCGAAAAAATCGATTTTGACAGCTTTGCTAACGGAAAAGAGCTTGCATCGTTTATAGAGCAGAATTCACCGAAAGACGCCATCATATTCGGTGACTCAGACACTGCAGCGCTTATTTCCCTGCTTTCCGGAAGAAGGCTTGCTTTTGACATGGCTGATACAAACGACATGGTTTTTTCCTCTGGGTTGGTTAGCATATCTGCAACCTATGAAGCCTTAAAAAACAGCAAAGCCTCTCTTTTTATAATTCTTCGGCCCGGCAGGGCAATATTTAATTTTCCTGAAACAATTAGTTTTATTCAGGAGGAATGCATTCTTGCTAGGCAGATTGATGATCCTCTTAGGGGGACATTTTTGCTTCTCGAGTGTTCTCCAACCCAGTAATCTTTAAATACACAGGGTTCTTTCGCTTTCATCATGGACAAAGAAGTGAATATAAGCTATGAAACACTGTTTGAGCTCTTGCGCAGGGAGAAGTCCAGAGAGGAGATACAGAAACTGGAAGAGTCTTTTGTGCATGATGTTAACAAATACCTTCGGGAGAAAATCAAGCTTCTTGAATCAGACCGGACTAAGATTGCTCAGAATCCTGGAGAGGCTGAAATGATTCAGACTCAGATAGAGAACACCAAGAGGATTGTAAGGGAGTTGTATGAGCGAAGGGAGAAGAAAATCCTTCACATGGCTCTTTACAGATCAAAAATACCTCTTGCCAAGCTAAGCACAGAGAACCTTCTTTCCTTCGAGAAGGAGCTTCTCGACAGGGCAACAGGAACTCTGTCTGACATAAAGAACGGTGCAATGAGGCAACTTTTTGAGACGGGAAGCAGTGAAACACCCAAAGCAAGCACTCAAGCAACAGCGGTAGTCGCCGAGAAAAAGGAGGATTACAATATTGAATTCCTCGAGGATGTTCCTGAGTTTGTTGGATTGGATTTTGAGCCATTAGGACCATTCAACAAAGGAGACAAGGCGAAGTTGCCTGATGAGATAGCGATGATTTTGGAGAATAAAGGGCAGGCAAAAAAACTGTAATTAACACCTCTTGAAAACAAATAATGCATTTCCGTTAACTTTATAAATGAACCATAATCTCTGCAGGATAAAATGAAGAAGCCGAAGATTGTCAGGAGATATTGCCCTTATTGCAGAAAGCACACTGTGCACAAGGTGACTGCAAACAAGAAAAAGAGCGCATCATCTCTTAGTTATGGCTCCAAGATAAGGGCAAAAAGAAGAGGCAAGGCTCGCGGCTATGGAAATCTTGGTAGATACTCAAAACCAGCGGTTTCAAATTTCAAGATGACTGGTGCAAAACAGTCAAAGAAAACAGATTTCAGGTTCGAGTGCAAGGAATGCAAGAAAACCCATATGCAAAAAAGAGGCATAAGAGCAAAAAGAACAGAGTTTATCTAACTTTAAGCACAAGCTTTTTAAATGGTTGCTTATTTCTAATATTAAAACGTCGAGGAGGAATAATATGAGAGAGATTAAAGAACCAACATCAAAATTCATAAAGGTAAGGTGCCCGAAATGCAAGAACGAGCAGATAGTTTTCGGCAAAAGTTCAACAAGAATAAGCTGCCTTGTCTGCGGAAAACAGGTGGCTGAGCCTACAGGCGGAAAAACAAAAATCAAGGCAAGAATACTTGAGGTATTGGAATAATGCTTTACAGAAAACAGGGCTTTCCCCAAGAGGGCGAGCTCGTAATGTGCAACGTTACAAAGATTCACTATAATTCTGTTTTTGTAAGAATCCTTGAGTATGACAGGAATGGCATGATACACATCTCCGAAATCAGCCCCGGCAGGATAAGAAATATTTATGAGTTTGTCGAGGAAGGCAAGATTATTGTCTGCAAGGTTCTCAGGGTTAACGAGGAGCGCGGCTATATTGATCTGAGTTTGAGAAGAGTCAGCGAGAACCAGCGGAAGATGAAGGTTAATGAGGTTAAGCAGGAGAACCTTGCTGAAAAGATTGTCGAGTTTATTGCGAAGCAGAACAAGAAAGAGCCTCTCGAACTCTATGACCACATTAAATCAAGAATATCAAAGGAATATGATTCATTATTTTCGTTTTTTGAAAGCTGCGTCAAGGACGAATCCCTTTTGAAGGGTCTTGGCATGGACGAGACTGTATCGAACGAATTGCAAAAGGCCATACTCCAGAGAATTAAGCCTAAGGAAGTCGATATAACAGGGAAATTTCTTTTTACCAGTTATGAGCCAAATGGCGTTGATGTTGTGAAAAAAGCCCTTCTTGAAGCGGAAACTGCAGGCGGTGAGAAGATATTGATTCGCTACGCGGGTGGCGGGTCATATAAATTTATTGTGACCGCCGGGGATTACAAGGAAGCAGAATCAGTTCTGGAGAGAGCAACTGATGCCGGCTTGAGCTTCATGAAAAAGAATAATGGCATTGCGAACGTGGAGCGCGACGAGAAAAAATGAGCACCCATATGATGAAGTGTTCTGTGTGCAGAATTTACACGCTGAAAGAGAAATGTATTTGTGGTGAGAAAACAAACCAGGTCAGGCCTGCAAAATATTCTCCTGAGGATAAATACTCAAAATACAGGAGAATGGTCAAGAAAAAAGAACTGAAGGAGAAGGATTTTTTATGAGCTGGAAAATAATAAAAGAATCTGCTGATAAAATAAAATCGAAGAATGCGGTTCTTATTGAGGGCTTGCCGGGAATAGGTAACGTAGGAAAGGTTGCTGCTGATTTTCTTGTCGAGGAATTAAAGGCGAAGGAGGTTTACGAATTATTTTCATATTCTCTCCCAAACTCTGTTTTTGTGAATGACATGAATCTTGTGGAGCTTCCGAAGATAAAAATTTATCATAAGCAGTTGTTAAAACGTGACTTTTTTTTCCTTGTCGGCGATGTTCAGCCAGTTGATGAGATTCCATCGTACGAATTCTGCGAGGCAATTCTTGACATTTGCGAGAAGCAGAACGTCTCAGAGATTATTACTCTTGGCGGCATAGGGCTTTCTGTTCTTCCGAAGCAGCCAAAGGTTTTTTGCACTGGAAATTCGAAGAAGCTGATTGTCCAGTACAAGAAGATAACCAATGTCAACACTAGCCTATATGGCGTCGTAGGTCCGATAATAGGTGCTTCAGGTTTATTACTTGGATTGTCAGAGAAGAGAAAGATTCAGGCAGTAAGTCTTCTTGCTGAAACTTTAGGTCATCCGATGTATCTTGGGATAAAAGGGGCAAGAGAAGTGTTGAATGTTTTAAACACGAGATTCCACTTCGGCATTGATTTGAAAAAACTCAACGAGGAGATAAGGGAGATTGAATCGATGCTCCTCAAAAAAACAGAAGACCTTGCATCTGTTTCCAAGAACAAGGCGCTGAAAAAATTGAAAGGGATGGGAACAGATTTGACTTACATCGGATGAAATTATCAAATATTTCTGCTGAAAAATAGAAAACTATTTAAACAAGCTCTCCCATAAAAAAAATTAGTAATAACAAGAGGTGATTTGATAATGGCTAAGAAGAAACAGAAAAAGAAAGTTAAGAAGAAGGCAACAAAGAAGAAAAAGAAGAAGAGATAATTTATTTTTTCTTTTTCTTTCTATTTTAATTTTTGTTTTGTGGCGGGGGATGAAAACATGGTATCGATTGTAAAAAAGATACATGCGCGTGAAATTCTAGACTCGAGGGGAAATCCAACGGTCGAGGTTGACTTGACAACGGATGATGGAGTGTTCAGGGCGATGGTTCCAAGTGGAGCATCAACAGGAATTCATGAAGCATTGGAGCTTCGTGACGGCGACAAGAAGAGATATCTTGGAAAGGGCGTTCTAAAGGCGATTGCAAATGCCAACGGTGAGCTTTCAAAGATTGTCGTTGGAATGGACTGCACAAAGCAGAGAGAGATTGACGAGGCAATGATTGAGGCAGACGGTACAGAAACAAAAAGCAACTTTGGTGCAAATGCGATTCTTGCAGTTTCAATGGCTGCATGCAAGGCAGGAGCAGCGTCCAAGAAAATGCCTCTGTACAGATACATCGCAGAACTCGCGGGAGTAAATGAATTTGTTCTTCCTGTTCCTAGCTTTAATGTTATAAATGGTGGTAGCCATGCAGGAAATAAATTGGCAATGCAGGAGTTTATGATACTTCCTACGGGCGCGCCGAATTTCAGAGAAGCACTCAGGATGGGTGCCGAGGTTTATCATAATTTAAAAAAAGTTATTAAGGAGAAATACGGCCAGGATGCAGTTAACGTCGGTGACGAGGGCGGTTTTGCTCCAAACATCCAAGACAATAAGGAAGGCCTTGAGTTGTTGAAGGAAGCAATCGAGAAAGCCGGTTACACAGGAAAGGTGCAGATCGGGATGGACGTTGCAGCTTCAGAATTCTTCAAGGATGGAAAATATGATTTGGATTTCAAGAATCCGGGTAACGATGGAAGCAAGACGATATCTGGCGACGAGCTTATTGAAGTTTACAAGACATTTGTCAATAGCTACGATATGGTCTCAATCGAGGACCCATTTGACCAGGACGACTGGGATACTTATATGAAACTCACTGCCGCAATCGGAAAAAATATTCAGATTGTAGGTGATGATATTCTTGTAACAAATCCAAAAAGGATCAAGACGGGGATTGAGAAGAAAGCGATGAATTCTTTGCTTCTGAAGGTCAACCAGATTGGCACAGTGTCTGAAGCGATTCAGGCGTGCAAGGATGCACAGAAAGCTGGTTGGGGAGTAATGGTTAGCCACAGAAGTGGCGAGACAGAAGATAACTTTATCGCCGATTTAGTTGTCGGATTGAGGACGGGTCAGATAAAGACGGGAGCCCCGTGCAGAAGTGAAAGGCTCTCGAAATACAATCAGCTCATGAGGATAGAGGAGGAGCTCGGCTCAAAGGCGAAGTATGCTGGGATGAATTTCAGAAGGCCTTGAATTCTTCAAATTAAAAGAAATAAAAAAATAATTATTTGCAAGTGCCGTCAAAGCAGTTGCAGTCAGTTCGTATATACGCTCGAACCGATCCGACATTAGGGCCGTCCTGGCAGAAAACCTGTATCAATGAACCGTCGCTTATACTGCAAAAGTCAGTACTCTTCTCGATTCTCTTTCCGCCTGTTGATTTTCCTATAGTGGCCACATAATACTCTTTAACTGAAGGGTCTTGATTTGTATATTCTCTGCATGTTTCACAGGCTCCATTGGAACAATAATCACAAGTTACCATATCGCTCATTACAGCATCTCCTTCACAATAATAATCTACTAACTTGTGCTGATCCTCACACTGATCCCAGTGTTTTACACCATTCTCATCCATTACATATCCTGTTATGTACGGGTCATTATTATCATAGTAATAGGTGCAGCCTCCTCTGGGGACAGGAAGTGCAGCACGAAACGCCTCTCCTCCAAGGTTCGCTTCATCTTCCACCAGCTCACCTTCAGCAGAATTCAGGGTTTGATACCCGAGCTTTGGTTGTGCATTATCCGACGCTCGCATTACTACAGTGGAGCTCTTTCCCGCAGTCATTACCACAATTCCCACTATTGCCACTACAGCCACTATTGATATGAGCGGCAGCCACATCTTGTCATTCTTTTCTTCAGACATTCGCATCGCCTCTTTTGGTTGTTTTTATCTGTTATTCTGGAAGGATTGATATTTAAAGCTTTCGAAGTATTGCACTTGAAGAACAGACAAACATCCTTACCAGATTCCGGCTTTGTCCCAAGTCGCCTGATGGCAGCGAGCTAGCCAAAGGTTCGTTAGACCACATCGTCAGATGATATCCATATTTTAATGGCGACCTCATCTGAGCGAGCGAGACTTGGGACAAACCTCCAGATTCCACAAAATATTTAAGCCAGTTGTAGCTTTGACGACAGTATGAAGCCAAAACACAAAGTGCTGTTGATAATAAGGGATGGATGGGGTCATGGAAAGCATGACAAAGGCAATGCCATTTTTCATGCGAATTTGCCGAATCACAACTTTTACAAGACTCATTACCCGAATACTGTTCTCAAGTGCACAGGCAATGATGTTGGCAACCCGGATGGTGTCCAGGGCGGCTCAGAAGTAGGCCATCTGACAATAGGTGCAGGGAGAATTGTCTGGCAGCCTTACGAATTAATCAACCAGGAGATAAAGAATGGCAACTTCTTCAGGAACAAGGAGCTTTTGAAAGCAATCGAATACTGTAAAAAGCACAACTCAAATCTTCATCTTGCAGGATTGTTCTCTACAGAAGGAGTCCATGCAGATGTCAAGCACCTCTACGCAATCCTTGAACTATGCAAGATGCAGAATTTCAACAAGGTCTTCATCCATCTCATCCTTGACGGCAGAGATATGCCCGAGAGATCAGCCCTTCCCGTTGTAAGGGAATTAAATGAACAAATAAAAAAATTCAATGTTGGAAAAGTCGCTTCAGTTGTTGGAAGATACTACTCTATGGACAGAGACAAGAACTGGGGTAGGACATTGGAAGGCTATGAATTAATGGTCGAGGGAAAGGGCTTCAAGGCAAAGGATGCAATTAGCGCCATTGAAGAAGGATACAAACGCGGTGAGAAGACAGACTATTACATTAAGCCAACTGTCATTGTCGATGAAAAAGAAAATCCTGTTGCTCTGATAAAAGATGATGACTCAATGGTGTTCTATAATTTCCGCAGCGACCGTGCAAGGCAGATTACAGCGATGATAAACAACCTTGAATACTACACCATGAAGCCGGGAAAACAAGTTAAGGTTCATTATGTCTGCTTCTGTAACTATGATGACAAATGGAATCTTCCTGTTGCATTCCCCCAGCAGAAAGTCACCAGTAATCTGGGAAACGTGATTGCTAGGAGTGGATTAAGGCAACTAAGGATTGCAGAAACAGAGAAATACGCCCACGTTACATTCTTTTTTAATGGTCAGGTTGATGCTCCGAATAAGAACGAGGACAGGATACTTGTTGACTCGCCAAAAGTTCTATCTTACGACTTAAAGCCTGAGATGAGCGCATACGGGGTTACTGAAAAACTTCTTCCGGAAATTGGAAAATATGATTTTATTGTGCTGAACTATGCAAATCCCGACTTGGTTGGTCACAGCGGAGTCTTTAATGCTGTTGTGAAAGCAGTTGAGGTTGTAGATGAGTGTGTTGGCAGGGACGTGAATAAGGCGCTGGAGGAGAATTATGTTGTGTTCCTGATGGCAGACCACGGAAATGCCGACCATATGCTCTATGACGACGGAAATATCGACCCGAGCCACGGTTTTAATCCAGTGCTTCTGTCATTGATATCAAAAGACGAAGAATTAAAGCACTGCAAGTTAAAAGAAGGAAGGGGTCTGCAGGATGTTGCTCCAACAATTCTTGAGTTGATGGGAATAAGAAAGCCAAAGGAGATGACGGGAGAGAGCTTGATTGAGAAATAATTATTTTTCAGCCAGTTTCCTAGCAGCTTCTGTCGCTTTCATTATTATTTCTTCCTCCCCCTCAACCTTCCTGTTTTCCATGAGAACCTTTCCATCGCAGATGACCGTGTTAACGCAGTCAGGATGAGCAGCATAGGCAATATTGGAAACAATGTTGTGATTGGGTGCAAAATATTCCTTCTTCAGGTCAATCAGAAGTAAATCCGCCAGCTTTCCTTCTTTGATCTCTCCTGCATTAAGTCCAAGGGCCACAGCTCCGTTTCTTGTTGCCATCTCTACTGCCTCTGTGGCAGGGAGTATTGTCTGCGTGTTTGTTGAGAACTTCTGCAACAGGGATGCAAACTTCATCGTCTGGAACATGTCAAGATTATTGTTGGAGGCACAGCCGTCTGTTCCTAATGCAATGCAAAGTCCTGCTTTCTTCATCTCTGCATAAGGCAACGCTTTTCCGACTGCAAGCTTCATGTTCGAGACAGGATTATGAACAATCTTCACATCATGATTTTTCATTGCTGTAATGTTTTTGTTGTCTAGCCAGACCGAGTGGCATGAAACAAGATTTGGCATAAGAAAACCAATCTCCTCGAGATATCTAACAGGATTCTTTCCTTCTTTCTTAATAAAATCCTTCATCTCCTTCTCTGTTTCTGCAAGATGAAAA
>JAFGPE010000032.1 GCA_016926055.1 Candidatus Woesearchaeota archaeon
CGAGCACCCAAAAAAACGCATAGCGTTTTTGGGGCACCAAAAATTCCCGAAAGGAATTTTTTAGTGCAACAGAATTCCACGCTAACCACTCATCCGAGATGAGTGGAATTCCGTTGTTTAAAGAAACCTGTAAATGCCAGCACAACACTGAAAAATGAACATGAATAAAACTCTCTTCGCCAAGGGAAAGCGTGGCTTAATCTACAGAATAAAGTGGAAAGGAAAGGACGCTGTGGTGAAGATTAAGAATCCTGAGAGTGCAGCACTTTCAAGGATTGCAAACGAAGGGTATTATCTTGAGCTTTTGAACCAATACGGCATAGGCCCAAGGATGTTCTATTTCAACGACGAGATGGTCGCGATGGAATTCATTGATGGGGTCTTAATTGAGAGTTTTGTTAAAGAATGCTGCGATAAAATAATAATTAAGAAAGCCATAATTGAAATTCTAAAACAATGTTACACTTTGGATTATCTTCACATAAACAAGGCAGAGATGCACCATCCGGTGAAGCACATTATCGTGAGGAAGAACAAACCTGTCCTCATAGACTTCGAGCGCTGCAGGAAATCGATTAAGGTGAAGAACGTAACACAATTCTGCCAGTTTATTACGTCGAGTAGATTCAGCTCTCTGTTGAAAGAGAAAAAAATCATAATTGAAAAAGAAGAACTAATAAGACTAAGCCAAGAATACAGCAGGGCTCCAACAAAGGAGAATTTTGAAAGAATAAAAAATTTGATATAAAGCTTTATAAATCCATCAAATAATCTTTTCATTGGTGATGTTCATGGCAAACAAATGCTGTAAGTTTCCAACATTTGCTGTTGTGCTGCTATTTATTGGAGTCATATGGCTCTTAAATGAGTTAAATGTCTTTTCAATAGACATCCCGTGGGTTCCAATAGTGGTAATCATCATTGCTACAGGAATGCTGATAAATAACTACAGGAAGAAATAACTATTTCAGCTTTATTACTGCAGATTTCTTTTTTCCATACTTCTGATTCATCCACTTCGATGTATCCTTGAGAATAAATTCGCCATGCTTGTTTTCTGGAGCAAGAACTAAATCGACAGACCATCTTGCTTTTGCGCTGTCTTTTGTCTTCAGGAGAAGAATGAGATCAACATCTACAGGTCTTCTTTTCTTTGTGGTAAAGCTTCCAAGCAGATATGCGAATGATATCGGAATTATTCTTTCCAATTTCCCGATAATCCCCTCAGAATTATTCCACAACTCTCTCCGGTATTTCGATTTAATGAGTTCTTTCTGGATTTTGCTTTTTATATTATCTCATACTTCTGGTAATGCCTGTTGTAAAGTAATCCCTCTGCAATCTTCTTCGCTGTTTCTCTGTCTTTCACAAACAGCTTCCACATTGTTCCCTTCTCCATCTCCTCAATCTCTGACAAGCCAAGTCTCTCCTTCAGCGTCGTCAGTAATCCAATTGGCTCATCTATGTCTTGCACAACAACAATAAAGCAGCCATCGCCATAGCTGTCACCTGCCCTTGTTATCGTTGCCTTGTGCTTGTTTGCGTTCACAAGAACATCAACCTTTCCTAACTTCTGTGAGAATTCATCAAAGTCAACATCATCAGAAACAACGAATTTGTAATAATCTGCTCTTTTCAGCTCCTCTATCCCGAAGCCCATCTTCTTCAGCGTATTAAAGGCAGTGAAAGCTACGTTATCAGGTATCAGGAGTTCAACAGCAAGTTCTATCTCATAGCTCATTTTCTTCCCTCGATATATTTCTTCATCGACTCGAAGATAAACCTTGCAGGTCCTTTCTGCTCGCCCTTTGTCAGGTCGCTTCCAGGAACCTGCCTGAGCCAGTTTGCCCTCTCAGGATGCGGCATCATTGCCATGACATTCCCGTTTTTGTTGCACACAGCAGCCGTGTTGAACATAGAACCGTTTGGATTAACAGGGAAATCATAAACAATTTCACCATTTTCATCACAATATCTGAGAATAATCTGGTCATTCTTCTTTAGCTCATCTAGCAAACCCCTGTCAGCCGTCTTGAAGCGGCCCTCGCCGTGCGCAATCGGAATCCTGAAAACTGTATCCTTGTCAAGACCGATTGTAAAAGCGGTTTTCTTCAAAGAAGACAGTTTTAAATAAATCCATGTAACATAATACCCTGAAATAAACGGATTGATATTTGGTGCAAGAGCCATCTCTATTCCTCCCTTGACATCAGGAACCAGCCCTGACTCGACGAGAACCTGGGCACCGTTGCATATCCCCAAGACAGGTTTTCCTTTTTCAGCCTGTTTTTTTATCTCAATCATTATTGGATCGCGTGCAGAAATACATCCTGCCCTGATTCTATCTTCATAGCTCCAGCCGCCCGGAATAACATAACCGTCAAAATGCTTCAGGAGCTCTGGCTTTTCATTCCACCTGACTACCCTACCGTCCATTCCGGCAGACCTGACAGAATCAAGAGTCTCGTCTTCGCAGTTTATTCCAGGGAACAAAATCACGGCTATCCTAATCATCGCAGTGCCTCGACCAAGCCATTTCTCCAGGGCTCTTCAATCTCTTCAATTGAAGCATTTATTATATCATTATCATTGTTCTTGATTATGAATTTGTCAGCGATAGTCCTTCCAATCGTAGAAAAATCTGCTCTCTTCTCATTAAGAATCTTTTCAACAGCATCCTTGTTTTTTTCCTCAACCTCGATAATAAATCCAGGAGTCTCTGAAAAAATGAATCTATCGAACCTTATCTTCGAATCAGCTTTGATAATTACACCTGTCCTTCCAAGTATTGCCATCTCCGCAAGTGCAACGGCAAGTCCTCCATCTGAAATATCATGGCAACTCAGCGCAAGATTCTTATCAATAATGTCAATAACAGAATAAATATGCCTTGCTTCCTTGTCAAAGTCAAGCTTCGGAACATCTTTCCCATATTCGTTAAACAACCTATAATAAGAGCTTCCTCCAAGCTCATCCTTTCTGCTTCCGATGAGATAAACCAATGAGCCTTCTTTCTTAAAGGCCGTTGTAACTGCCTTGCTGTAATCCTTCATCATGCCAACACAGCATATTATTGCGCTTGGGCTTACAGATGTGCCCTTCTTGTTCTCGTTATAGAAGCTTACATTCCCTGAGATTACAGGCACTGCTTCTTTTGTCTCAAATTCCTTTATCCCTCGCGCAGCGTCTGAAACACCTTTTACTCCCTGCACAAACTCCCAAAATGCCTCTGGCTTCTCAGGGTTGCCGTAATTTAGGCAATCGGTCAGAGCAACAGGTATCGCTCCGATTGCTGCAACATTCCTCATGGACTCCGCTACAGCATGTGCAGCCCCCCAGTATGGGTCAACTCGGCTGATAAATGGATTGCAGTCTGTTGCAAGCGCTATTCCAAAAGACTTTCCTCTTATCGGCGCAATTAATCCTGAATCTGCCTCTCCCGGGCGGATAACTGCATTGCCCTGCACTTCAGTATCGTAGTGCTTGAATATCCTCTCCTTTGAAGCGATATGCGGCTGCCTCAATAATTTCAGCAAAATCTCCTTGCAGTTTGGCTCAGGAAGAGCTGGTTCCTTGAACTCATTCTCATATGCCCTGCACTCCCGCTCATAGCTCACACCTTCAGTAACCTCATCAATAGGGGCATTGCAAACAACCTTCCCTTTGAAAGTAAGCCTGTATTGTTTTTCCTTTGTAACTTTTCCAATAACTGACGCTCTTGCGCCTTTTGCAACGTTTGGCAAATCGAACTCTTCATTGTAAATCTGAATCAGTCTCGGAGTGAAATCAGGCGGAACAATCCACGTGAATCTCTCCTGAGTTTCTCCGGATGCGATTACATAAGGGGGCAGATTTTTCATGGAAACGTGAATCTTGTCGATGTCAAGGTCCATCCCATATCCACCAGAGCTTCCAAGCTCAGAGGTTGCGCACATTATTCCTCCTGCACCCATATCCTTGAAGCCTGCGATAATATTCTTTTCTCTTAACTCCTTGAAAACCTTTTCTGTTGCCCTTATCACGACGTTCTTGAGGAAAGGGTCAGGGACCTGGACAGCCCCCTTATTGGTCTGCTCTTCTCCCTCGTCAAGAATCAATGAAGCGAAAGCTGCCCCCCCGAAGCCGCTATTGTCTGTTGCTTTTCCGACAACGATAACATCAAAGCCAACTGCTCCTTCCGGGGCATAGGAATGGAGTATATCTTTCTCCTTCACCATTCCGATGCAAACTACATTTACAAGGCAGTTATCATCAAAGCTCTCATCAAAATAGACGTCTCCGCCAAGATTTGGAATTCCAACAGGATTTCCATAACCGGCTATGCCCTCAACAACAGAGTTTGCAACATACCTCACAACATTCCTGTTCTTTCCGTCTGGATTTCCAAAGCGTAGCGGGTCAGCAACGCCTATCACATGGGCACCCATGCACAAAACATCCCGTATGTCTCCTCCAATTCCGGTAGCTGCACCCTCAAAGGGAACAACCTGGCTCGGATGGTTGTGGCTTTCATGACTCACCACAATACAGTATTTCTCGCCATCTATCGTGCAGAACTCAACGATTCCTGAGTCCTCCTTCGGACCCAGTATCACTTTCTTCCCTGTTGTTGGCAATTGCTTAAGGATTTTCTTGCTGCTTTTATATGAAGAATGCTCGCTCCATTGAATGTTGAATATGTGGAGTTCGGTTAGTGTAGGGTCTCTCCCGAGCTTCTTTGGCAAAGAACGGGCCTCATTAATCTTAAGCGAGATAACATTCTTCTTCATGAACGAAGCCAATTCATCATCGCTCATCTTAGAAATATGCACAATTTCTGACTCGGATACTTCATTCTTGCTCATGATTTCAAGGTAAAATTGCATTTTAATAAAGCTTTCGCAATTATTCCTTCTGTATCCCGCTCACTCTTAATTCAAGCTTGTTTAGGCCGCTCCTCAAGAACTTCCCGGAAACAATGTATCTTTCCATGGTCGTGCCATTCTTCAGAAAGAGGTCCAAATGCTCTGGATTTATTATAAGAAGCTTGAACCTGTTGCCAACGTCATCCATGATGAAATACTCGCTGAAGCTTGCTGATTCTGTCCCTTTCATCTCTGTCATCAGGAATCCAAGAAGCTGCACTGGCTTTCCGAAATATTCCTCCTTGTCGTTAAGGTATTCTGAGAAATCAGAAAGGCTTATATTTTCTTCAGCAGAAACATTAAGGTTTATCTCAGGTTGAGAAGGATACTCTGTTTTCTCCACCAAAAGCAAATCCGGTTGATTGTCAATAATTAGCTGGTATGCCAGGAAGCCAGATATTGACAGGATTGTCAGAAAGAACATTGTGAGCTTGGCATCCCTGCTCATTCCCTTATGCCATTTCCTAGTTCTATTCAATCCTATTGATTTTTCAAAGCTGTTCTCGTTCTTACGTTTATCTATCTTCTCTTTGTAGAAATCCAGAATATCCTTGTCCGCCTTGCGCCAGTTCATTGGCTTTCTTACCTGCAAGTCCCCGTTTGCAGGAAAATCCTGTGTGGATTTCTCCTGGGTCATACCGGATTCTGTTCCGTAATAGACTATGATTGGCTGTTCTATTGAGAACTGAATCTCTGCCGCTTTTTTTAATCTCTCCTTTTCGTTCTTGCACTCAAAAAGAAACCTGTTCATGTCATGATTATCAAGGAACGTTGGCAGCAGGTAATTGTTTGGAAATCTTTCATAATGTTTCTTTAGTAATCTCTTAGCAGCTTCTAAATCATTGTTATTGTCCCTCATTATCTCCTGAAACCTGAAATCAAGCACTCCATCCAGCTCTCCGTAATACTCGTTTAGCAGCTGGTCAGATGATTGCCCGACAAGCCAGTGCAGGTATTTGTTTCTGACATTGACTGTGTTTAGTTCCCTGAATTTTATCCCTGTCATCCAAGCCTCACCGATTAAAACAGCTTCTGGATATTCTTTCTTTATTGCTCTCCTGAATTCTTTCCAGAATTTATGCTTTGGACCAATGCAATGGTCTAGTCTAAAGCCGTCAAAGCCAAGAGAAAGCCAGTATTTTGCTGCGTTAATTATGTGAATCCTGCATTCCTCATTACCTAAGTTAAGCTTCGGAAGCTCTTTTACCGAGAGAAAACACAGATAGTCATCAGGCCATCTTTTCCAGTAGAACCATTTCCTGTACTTGCTATCCCTGCTAGCTTGGGCATCCAGAAAGAAAGGATGCTTGCTCGAGCAATGATTTGGCACAAAATCTGCAATTATTTTCATGTCGGCAGCATGGCACTTCTTTATTAATTCCTTTATATCATTCAGTGTTCCAAACCTTGGCTCAACGGAATAGAAATCCAGAACATGGTAGCCGTGATACGCGCTTGTCTTGTAAAAAGGAGAAATCCAGATTGTGTTGATACCAAGCTCTTTCAAATAAGGCAGCTTTCCAATGATCCCGTTTATTGTCCCGCCCATGAAATCCGGCTTTTCCCAATGGCATTTCTCAGGACAAGTAAACCTGTCAATGAGAATCTGATACACTATCGCGTCTTTGAACCAGTTCATTTTATCTTGCAGTTCCCGGGAGGCATCATCTGCATTATCTCATCTATGTCAGCATTGAATCTTTTCTTTAACTCCTTTGCAACATCGCTCTTTTTCTCATCACCTTGAACAAGAACAGCATAATCATCTACTTGCGAGGAAACAGCCGATTTCGGCCCTGAAATCACAACTCCGTCCTTAACTCCAATCGCAAATCCTATCTCTGGTCTAAAGTACTCCCTCTTTCCGTAAATCATGAATGTTCCCTTGGGCAAACCAAGCTCCTTTCTAACTTGGTCCGGCTTTATTGAATAAACTTCTGCGTAACTCACCTTCAGGTTCCATGCACGGGAGCAGGACGCGCACAATGCTGCAGCTTCTTCCATTGTTTTCTTTCCGGGAATCCTTCCTTCTCCTTTTATCACAACAAAAGGGCTTCCTGCCATCTCTGTGTGAAAAACAACATCCCCTTCCCTTGTGTATTTCTTGATTATGATGTCATTGGTTGTTGTGTCTCTTCCACCAATAACAAGGAATCCTTCTGATGAATAAAACCAACGAAACTTCTCAAACCATTGCCTTTCCCGTTTTTTCGTTGATTTTGGCTTCTGCTTTTCAGCTGCAGCCCTATTTTTCTTAAGAAGCTCTATCTTCCTCATGGTGTCATTCAGCGCATCCTCTGTCCCTTCGAGTTTGTGCCTTAGCTTCTTTGCCTTGTCAAAATACATTCCTGCATTCTCCTCAAGGCTCTTGTCGATGAATAGTTTAACCTGCATGGTGTTAGCTGAGAGAGAATCCTATTTAAAGTTTATCCCAAAATCTTTATAAATCTATCCCTTTTTCCCAGCCTAAGGTGATACTATGACGAATGAATTAGTGCTGATAGGCGGTTCATCGAACCCTGAGTTAAACCAGAAAATAGCGGATGAACTTGGAGTCAAACTGGCTTCAGTCAAGATAGATAAGTTTGGCGATACTGAAAGATATTTTCGTGCCTTGGAATCTGTAAGGGACAAGGACGTCTATGTTATCCAGTCGACATGTCCTCCTGTGAATGATAACTTAATGGAGCTTCTTATCATGCTGGATGCACTCAAAAGGGCTTCTGCAAAGAAGATTACTGTAGTCATGCCATACATGGGCTATTCCAGGCAGGAAAGGATGGCAACACCAAGAGAGCCGATAAGTACAAGCCTTGTTGCAAGGCTTATCCAGATGGCAGGAGCAAATCATGTAGTTCTTTGCGACATTCATGCTGCTCCGACACGTGGCTTTTTCACAATCCCGACAGAGCACGTAGATCCTGTACCTATCTTCGCAGAGGAGTTCAAGAAGCTGGGAGTCAAGGATTTTGTTGTTGTAAGTCCGGATGCTGGCGCAATGAGAAAGAACAAAGCGCTTGCGGACAGGCTTGGCGCAGATTTTGCAGTGATGCTCAAACGTAGAAATCTTAAGGCAAGGGACATTGTCGCTGATACAATGGTAGTAGGGGATGTCGAAGGCAAGAATGTAGTTATAATTGATGATAGCATAAGCGCCGCAGGAACACTTTGTGCATCCATTCCGGCACTGAAAAAAAGTGGAGCCAAGGACATTTACTTCATGGCAACCCACCCAATTCTTATTGGAAAGTCTATAGAGAATATCCAAAAAACCCCTCTAACAGGAGTGTTTGTAGGAGACACAATACCGTTAACGCCTGAGAAAAGAATCCCGCAAATAAAGAGCGTTTCATTTTCAAAGGTTTTTGCAGGAGTTATAAAAAGGCTACACGAGGGCGAATCAGTGAACGGCTACCTCGATAGCCTGTGAACCAGATGGAGCAAAACAAGAAAGCACTTCAGGAAAAATATGTTGAACTGCAGCTAATGGATGAGCAGATTAAGGAAGTCCAGAAGCACATGCTTCATTTTGACCAGCAAATTAGCGAGGTCAGCAATGTCAGGAATGCGCTTGAGCAGTTCAGGGATGTAAAGCAAGGGGAAGATGCCTTAATTCCTCTGGCAAACGGCATTTTTGTGAGAGCAAAACTCTCCAATCTTGATGAACTCATTGTTAATGTCGGTTCGAATATTGCTGTGAAAAAGAGTCTGGAAGAGACAAAAAAGCTGCTTGATGAGCAATCTGCTGAGATACAGGGAATTAGAGCAAGAATTGCAACCCAGCTAGAGCAGCTTGCATCAAAGGCGCAGGTTCTTCAAGCAGAGTTAATGAAGCTAATAGAAGAGAAATAAAATGTTCAAGTTCTTGAAGGAAAAGCTGAAAGACGCGGTTTCTAAGTTTTCAAAGAAGGTCGAGGAGGAAGCAAAGGAAGTGGTTGAAGAAGTAGAAGTTAAACCAAAAAAAGAAAAGCAGAAGAAAAAAGAAGTTATAAAAAAGAAAGTTGAAAAAGAAGAACCGAAGAAGGAAGGATTTTTCTCACGATTGTTTCACAAAACAAAGGAAGAACCTGAAGAAATTAAGGAAAAGGAAGTAAAAGAAGAAAAGCCAAAAAAAGAGAAGGCTGTTGAAAAGAAGGATGAGAAAGAAGAAATTGTTGAACAACCGCGCAAAGAAGAAGTGAAGGTTCAATCAGAAAAAGAACAGGCTGAAGAAATAAAAGACGAAGAAGTGGTCGAAGAGGAAGTTATTGAGGAAAAAGAAGAAGTTCCTGAAGAGGTAGTTAAGGAAGAAAGAATTGTTGAAGAAGTAAAGGAAGAGGAAGAAATACAAAAGCAGTCCCGGAAGAAAGAGACAACTGTTGAAATTGTTGAAGAAACATCTGAAAAGAAAAAAGAAGAAGCGATTGAGGAAGAACCTGAAAAGAAAAAAGGGTTTTTCGCAAAGTTTACCGAGAAGATTGTCAAGAAGGAATTGTCAGAATCAAAATTCGAGGAATTGTTCTTTGAGCTGGAGATGGCTCTCTTGGAGAACAACGTTGCTTCGGAAGTCATTGAAAAAATAAAGGATGATATGAAAAAAAGCCTTGTCGACAAGCCCATGAGAAAAGGTGAAATAGAAGAGAACATTCTTAAATCACTTAAAACAACAATTGAATCGTTGTTTGACAAGGAGAAGTTTGACCTTCTGGAAAAAATCAAATCGAAAAAGCCATACGTAATCTGCTTCTTCGGCATAAACGGTTCTGGAAAGACAACTACTATTGCAAAGATTGCGAGGATGCTGCTGGATAAAAAGCTGAGCTGTGTTCTTGCAGCCTCTGATACATTCAGGGCGGCTGCAATTGACCAGTTGCAGCTACATGCTGACAAGCTCGGGGTAAAGCTGATAAAACATGATTATGGCGCGGATGCTGCTGCTGTTGCCTTTGACGCCGTCAGGCATGGAGAAGCAAAAGCAATCGATGTTGTCCTCATCGACACTGCAGGAAGGATGCACTCAAACCAGAATCTCATTGATGAACTGAAGAAGATCGTAAGGGTTGCAAAGCCTGACCTAAAGATTTTTGTTGGCGAGGCAATAACCGGTAACGACTGTGTCGAACAGGCATCAAAGTTCAACAATGAGGTTGGAATAGATGGCATAATTCTCACAAAGGCAGACGTTGACGAGAAAGGAGGCGCATTTGTTTCTGTCAGCTATGTCACGAAGAAGCCAATTTTATTCATAGGCATGGGACAGGAATATTCTGACTTAAAGCCGTTTGAAAAAGACATTGTTCTTGAGAATCTTGGACTAGAGACCTAGGATGGCAGTAATAAAAGTTCTTCAATTCGGAAATCCGGTTCTGAGGAAGAAATAAAAGAAAGTTTTTAAGGTTAATTCGAAGATACTGAGTGACCTGAAGGACACTTTAGTGAATCTCCAAAGACTTCATGGAAAAGGTGGTGGTTTGACCGCTCCCCAGATCGGCTATCCTGAGCGAATTGTCTTCATCAAAGCAAAAGGCAAATCTTTCTATATGGTTAATCCAAGAATCCTCGGAAAAAGCAAGGAGATGTTTGATGTGTGGGATTTCTGTTTCAGTTGTGATGCCTCTTTTCTTGCAAAAATTAAGAGGCACAGAAGCATTGTTGTTGAATATCTCGATGAAAGAGGAGAAAAGAATGTCTCAAAATTCAAAGATTATTTCTCAGAACTAATTCAGCACGAGGTTGACCACCTGGATGGAATACTCTTCATAGACTTAATCAGGAATCCCGGCTCGATAACGATGATGGAAGAGTGGGAAAAGAAGCACAAATATAAGCAGGAATAATTAAATCCTGGATTTTTTGGGAGTTTCGAAATCCTGCAGAATTCGAAACCTTTAAATACACTTCTGCTTCTGAAATAACAGTAATGGCGGCACTGAAGCAGTTGTTCAAGCAGATTCAGGGAAAAAAGAGTGGAAGAATAGACAAGAAGTGGGACTTTAAGTCAGGCTCCCAGATAATTTCTCCGCCGCTAATGGATTTTGATGAAGAAAAGGATGTAATTCTCTTTGGCACAAAGGACGGAAAGCTTTGCTGCCTTGACTCCAATGGAAAGATGCTCTGGAAGTTCAACATAGAAGAGAAGCAGGACAAGATCATGGAGCTGTTCGAGGATTCTGAAACAACAAAGAGCATAACAACAAGGCCTGTGTTCTGGGACATAAACAGGGACGGCAGGAAGGAGGTTCTTTTTGGTTCAGACTCAGGTTCCCTGTACTGCCTTAACGCAACCGGAAAGCTGCTTTGGAGCTTTAAGACAAAAGGTCCCATTCACTCAAGGCCTGAACTATTTGTGGACGTGAATGAGCAAAACATAGTCTTTGGCTCCAATGACGGCAAGCTCTATGTTGTTGACGAACAGGGAAAGCTAAAGTGGCATTTTGACGCAAACTCTGCTGTGGAGTCTTCCCCTGTCGTGTTTTCTGACCAGGGAAGAAGCGTGATTGTTTTCGGTACAGCAGAAGGTGACATCTTCTGCATCACATCAAAGGGCAGGGAGCTCTGGAGATTCAGAGCTGGAGGTATTGTCACTGCAAAGCCTGCTGTAGGCAACATCTACGGGACAAATGACAAATACATCGTGCTTGGTTCATTTGATAAGTTCCTCTACGCCCTCGACATGAACGGCAACCTTGAATGGAAATATGAAACAGAAGGAAGCATAAGGAGTGAAGCCACCCTCTGCGATTTCAACGGCGATGGAAAGCTAGAAATTGTATTTAGCTCATGCGACAACAGGGTTTACTGCCTGAACTGCAATGGCGACAGGGTATGGAGCTATGAAACAGACTTCTGGGTTGTTGACAGCCCGATTGTCGCTGATATCGACAATGACAAGAGGCTGGAAATTATGTTTGGAAGCTATGATGCCTCTGTTTATTTCCTTGACTCAGAAGGCGAGTTCATGATGAACTATATCCCTGGAGTATCAAATGTGATGATGCAGTCGGGCCATTTCTCTGATGACATCACCACTGATCCCGGAAAGTACTCTGCAAAAAAGCTCTGGCAGTATTCCCTTGGCGGGATTGTTGTCGGCGGCTCAATAAATGTAAAAACAAAAGAGCTCGTATTCGCAACAAAGGATGGAAGTATTTGCTTGCTTGCTCATAAAAAGGAATAAAGGTGAATTAAATGGCTGAAGCGGAAAAATATGAAATCAAAAGGATAAAAACATACATTGAAGGTCTTGATGAGAACATGCAGGGCGGCATTCCAGACGGGCACATTGTTCTCGTAAGGGGCTCTGCAGGAACAATGAAGTCAAGTCTCTGCTTTAACATTCTCTACAATGAATGCATTTCAGGAAAGAATGGGTTGTACATTTCACTGGAGCAGTCTACCAAATCGATATTGAAGCACATCGTGAACATGAGGTTTGACATGGGCAAGGTAAACCTCGTCGAAATTACAGATATAGCAAAGCTTTCAGCACAACTAACCGATGTTAAGAAATCAAACAAAGGCAATCTTGTCATGTGCGATATAGGCGCCATAAGGAAACAGGTAAAGGGAATGGAACTTGGGCCAAGCGCCGATTGGCTTAACACAATCAAGAACATTGTAAAAAAGATGAAGGAATCCGGCGAGCTTGCCTTGTTTGTCCTCGATTCGCTTTCTGCACTCTATGTGTTGTCCAAGTTTGACAATCCGAGAGCATCATTATTCCATATATTCGAGTACCTCAGAGACCTCGAGGTCACTACGCTTATAATATCGGAAACGAGACCGAAAAGAGCAGACGCTGGCGATTCTGTAAGCCACGGCCAATTTGATGTGGAGGATTTTCTGGCTGATGGAATCATACTGCTCGAGCTTGCAGAAAGGCAGAGAAAAGTTACAAGAGAGTTGTCTGTCGTAAAGATGAGGGCCACAAACACAAACATTGATGTGTGGACTTTGGAATTCAAGAACGGCAAGTTCAAAGTGTTATATGGTGGACAGCCGCCGCTGTTGTAAATTTATTTCTTCTTTAATTATCTTCTAGAATTTTGCTTAAGCAGTTCTATCTCTATCTCGCCAAAGTGCTCCTTCTGCCATAACTCAATCTTTCTCTGATGATCGAGGTGCAATAAAGGAATAAAGGTATAAACTTTATCCTGTTTGCTGCACTGCGCCGGAAGAAGTTGGGAAAACTTGAGCATTGTGCCGGGAGTTGCAACATTGTAGTATTCTCTTATCTGGTCAAATACCTTCTCTATGATTACTGAAATCTCAATATGATCTTTCGGAGGCTCGACTCTTGGGGCAGGCAGAATCTCCCTCCCTGCTCGCCTATTCTTTACCTCCAATGCCTTGTTCAATGCAGCAACAAGGTCATAGACTGATACCTTTCTTTTTCTTGGTTGAGGCGTCCTTGGAGTCAAGCTGTAGTCGTGCTGCTGTACTGCCGCAGAAAGCTCCTGCTCCAACTCGTCATAGAACTCCTCTGCAAGCTCCTCTGAAGAGGAAATCAATCTGTCAAGTGCTGCCAAGTCCTCCCCAACAAGGCGGTTTGATTTTAATCTCAGCAGAATCGCTGCCGCAAGAAGCACCTTTCCTGAAATCCTGAAATCCATTGACTTCAGTTTCTTTAGCATCTCGAGAAAGCGCTGGGCCAATAGAGTTATATTTATGTCCCAGGGGTCCATCTTCTCCTCCCTTACAAGGTCATAAATCATGCTTTGCCAGGTTATCTCATCCTGATTCAAAAGCATGTCAAAGAGGTGTTCCTGCATAATTCCTATTCGGTGAGAGGGAGTATTTAAAGCTTTGCCAAAAATTATTGTGGCGCGACAGTCAAATTTTCTGAAAAAAATTTGCCCTACTTGCCAGCGCGGAGAGGGCATCCCCCAGCTCGTGGCACGCCACTAATTTACTTAATAGCAAAGTTTTTAACAACATGGCGAGGACCCGGGAAGGGTTGCTCTCCACGAAAATCCGTAGGATTTTGGGACCCCAAAAAGCACAGGTGCTTTTTGAGGGGAACAAGAAACGAGATTTGTTTCTTGTTCGCATAAGAACTCCTGGCTGAGGGATCTGCAATTGGGGGTGTTATCGAAAGAACAAGAAACGAGAATCATGAAGAATCCCGTTTTCGCTTACGCTAACATTTTTTGCTCCCTCAGCCAAGCCTATAAAACCTCTTTTGTCTATGTGACCATAACGTGCAGAATTGTTTCTAATTACAATATTCAGTTGGACAGGAAACTCTATGCAGACATTAACATTATTCATCTTTCCTTACCTCCTCGATATAGAGAATTCTTTTCTCAGGGTATTTGCTGACAATGACCTCGGTTCCTTTCTTCCATTTCATCAGTTCAACCAGCTCCTTCGGAATTGTTAGGACAAATTGTTTTCCCGTGCTCAGTATTCTTGTCATACTGTTACTATTAGAATAATATTCTACTATATAAACTTTTCGGTATTTTTACTATTATTTTACTATTAATAATAAACACAAAAACATTTATTAATCAAAAAGAATTCCAAGGTGGCATGGATTATGAAAACTCAGTAAAATACCTTGACTCGCTTGGCTTGTTCACGGTAAAGCTTGGTCTGAAAAGAATAAAAGCAATCCTGGAGCGACATGGAAATCCCGAGAGGAACCAGAAAATCATCCACATTGCAGGAACAAACGGCAAGGGCTCTGTCTGCGAGATGATACGAGCAATCCTCACTGAAGCTGGATACAATGTCGGAACATATGTCTCACCGCATCTCGAGAGATTCACAGAAAGAATAAGGGTTAACGACAAGGAAATCCCAGAAAGGGATGTTGCAAGATTAACAAAAAAGATAAAGCCGTTGGTGAAAAAATACAAAGCAACTTTTTTCGAGGCAGTAACAACGATGGCGTTTCTTTTTTTCAAGGAGAAGAACGTTGATTTTGTCGTCTTGGAAACAGGTCTCGGCGGACGCCTTGATGCAACAAATGCGGCTAGCGGGATGATAAGCATAATCACTAATATCGGAATGGAGCATACACAATATCTTGGCAACACAACTAAAAGAATAGCAAGGGAGAAAGCCGGAATAATAAAGAATAATTCAGTAGTAATCACAGGTGCGACATGAGCAGCGTTAAAAGAAATAAGAAGAATCTCAAGAAAAAGAAATGCAAAAGTAATTATCCCAAAGAATAACAATAATAATAAACTAAAAACAGTATTAAGAGGAGAGTACCAAAAAGAAAATCTTAAACTAGTTATTGGTTGCATAAACGAATTGAGAAAGAAAGGGTACAAGATATCCGGCTCTGCAATAAAAGATGGTCTTAATAAAGCGTTCTGGCCAGGAAGGATGGAATTTATCAGAAATAATATTCTTCTTGATTGTGCACATAACCCCCATGGAATAAATGTTTTAGTCAACGAAATAAAAAAATTAAATTACAACAGATTAATCCTCGTCTTTGGTGTCAGCTCTGACAAGGACTACACAAAGATGATAAAATCAATCGCGCCATTAGCAGACGAAATCATTCTCACAAGAACAATGCTCGAGAGGGGATTGGAACCAGGGCTATTAGTTGAAATAATTAAAAATAAAAAAGTTATAATAATTAAGTCTGTAAAAAATGCAGTCAAGACTGCAATGAATAAAGCAAAGAAGAACGATTTAATCCTCATAACGGGTTCTATCTTCGTTGTTGGTGAGTCCAGGGGTTTTCTTGGAAAGATATATTAACTTATTCCACCTATGAAAATGTATGCTTGAAAAAACATTAATTTTATTCTTTGCAGCAATATTGATTACTTCTGTCCATGCGGAAACATTCTCTCCTTATGCAGAGGGCTATGTCGAGATTGAAATAGTGAACAGGATTCCTGAAATTCTATCAGTCTCGCTTGAGCCAAATGAGATCTACAGTGATTCAGAAATAAGCTGCAACGTTATTGTTAATGATGAAGCACCGGAATTAATCAAATTAGAAAAGAAGTTCTCGGTCACAGAAAGTCAGATAAGCTGCTTTGTTGTTGCAATAGATTTTGCCAATCAGAGGAGCCCTGAAAAGACAGTTGTTGCAGAGATAAGGAAAGCACCGCTTGAAACAAGAATAATAAAGAACAGCCTGAATCTTCTCGGCGCAGAAATGAACACAGAAAAAACAATCCAGCTAGAGAAGAAAGCCCTTTCTGCAATAACTGGTTTCGTAATAAAAGAAAAAGAATAAAATTATTAAAAAAAGAATAAAACTAAGGCTTGCTCAATATCTCCTCTACTTCCTTCTTGTCGTTGTCCATTATATATGTTATTCCGGAGATTGCAGCTGCTTCCTTTGTAAGAGCAACAAGGTCATTCCTGTCAGGCCTTGCCTTGTCATCTGCAAGGTTGAACTTTCTTGAGCCGGCCATTAGCTGTCTTAGCCCTTGCTCTAGTCTCATGTAGTAAGTATAGCAACCAAGCCCTCCTGGGGAAACATCCTTAATCTTGTCTCCGATAAGGTGCTTCAGCCTTGCAGCCCCATAATACACTTCTTCCTTGTTCTTTCCCTCGTTCCTCTTCCAGTAAGCGGTGCTGGCCATCACTGAAGTAAGTGGCGACCTTGCCATCCCAATTGCCTTGACATGTGGCGCAAGGAATGCCAAACCTTTAAACGCATGGTCCTCAAGACTGAATCCCCCTGCAACCACAATATCTGGAACATGCTTCCCCTTCTTTGCAAGCTTGTCAGCATACTCATAGAGCTTCGTGAAAGTCTCAATCGGCGGCGTACCCCACTCATTCATCATTCTCCAAGGCGACATTCCTGTCCCGCCACCTGCAGCATCAACTGTCAACACATCAATCTTGTATTTTGAGCAGAATGCGACAGCTCTTGCAAGGTCTGCAAATCTATATGCTCCTGTTTTCAGGAAGACGTATTTTGCCCCTGCTTTTCTCAGCTCCTCGACTCTTTTTGCAAAACCTTCCTCTGACACCATCCCTAGTCGTGAATGCCTTTCAAACTCCTTGAATGCACCTTTCTTGAACGCCTCAACAATCCCTGGGTCTGATGGATCCGGAAGAACCACATACCCTCTCTTTTTCAGGAGCTGCGCCTTCTCAATCTCTTTAATCTTCACTTCTCCACCTATGTCTTTTGCTCCCTGTCCCCATTTGAGCTCAACACCATCAACTCCAAGCTTCAATGCATACTCAAGAACTCCGAGCCTGCTATCCTCGACATTTTCCTGGCAGATTATTGCGCCGTAACCCTGCTGCTGCCATTTTTTGTAAGTCGCAATCCTCCATTTCAAATCGGGAGCATCAACAACCTTGCCGTTTTCAATCTTAGCATCCTTATCCATGCCCACAACATTTTCTCCAATTGTAAGAAGGACCCCTGCAAGGGCTGTTCCTGATGCCAATCCATCCCAGTGCTTCTTTGCAATTTTTGTTGAACCGAGCCCTGGCACAGTAAAAGGCAGCCTTAATTTGAGCCCGGGCTTACCGTTTTTTGCTCCAAGTTTCATCTCTACATTTACGTTTGGGAATATTGCCTTATCAGAATCAGCCTCAACTCCATGAGCGCCCACTGCAGTTCCCATTATGTTAAAATCGCTCCAGTCGACCGGATATTTTTTTACTGCAGCAGCAGTTATGTCGCCAAATGGCTTTGGGTAAATTGCCTCAGGTCCTCTTATGGCAGACATTCCAACCTCACATAATCCAATGCAAGTGTCAACGCATGCCCCACATAACCCCGATATCGGATTTACGTCATCCTTTGTCCTGTTTGTCGTGCCTACAGCTGCAGATGCACCTATTTTGCTACATGCCATGGTAAAACCCTCCTTGTTTGTTTCAGAAAGGTATAAAAAGCATATTGATAAATCTTTGCATAGCCTCCTGTCCTATTAGGACAGTTTACAAATCCATGAAGATTTTCAAAAAAATAAAACGTGAATTGCATTTTTTCCGGAATCGTCGGAAAAAGTTGTCTTTTTTCTTAGAAAAGTTTATTAAGAAAGGAAAACAGAATACATTTCCATGGCTGAAGAAGATTTGCAGATTCTAAGGATGCTGAGGAATGATGCACGGATTAAATTGGCTGATGTTGCAAGAGAGATTAATATTCCAAAAACAACAGTGCACGATAAATACAGGAGGCTGAAAAACAACATGATACTCAAGTATACAACTCTTGTTGATTTCAAAAAGCTCGGTAGACCAATTAGGGTCAACATTGCAATAGAGGCTAAAAGGAAAGAGACACTCAAGGATTTTCTTCTGTCTCACCCAGACATAAATTCAGTGTCAACGCTTGCAAATTACGATTTCTATGTGGATGCTGTTTTCAGGAACATGGCAGAAATGCATGACTTCTTGGAAGAGCTTAGATTATACAAGGTCACGAAAAAGAATGTCCACCACATCATCGAGGAACTGAAAACAGAAGACTTCTTGACAAAGGAGAGGCATCTGAAGATGGTTAGATGAAAACATTTATACAGTAAATAATATTTTACAATCAGTAAACAAGAATTAACCATCAAAATGCTCTCCGCAAAAGGAGATTAAAAA
This sequence comes from Candidatus Woesearchaeota archaeon, assembly GCA_016926055.1. GTDB lineage: Archaea > Nanobdellota > Nanobdellia > Woesearchaeales > JAADFO01 > JAFGPE01. The sequence continues at coordinate 18,432 of JAFGPE010000032.1, forward strand.
TGGAAAAATCGACGAGAGCAATCTTGATGTTTTTGCTGAACAAGAAATGCATCGGTGGAAAACACATTCCTGAAGGAAAATTATTAAAACTAATTGTTAAGCAAAAAAGAATGCAGGTTATTTGAGCGGGAGTACAAGCAGATAGTCAACGATGAAATAATACTGCGTTTGAAGAAAATGACAGAAAAAAGCAATGATTGGCACATTTCACTGAATCCGAAAAGATTGAAAGAAGCATATGAAATGGTGAGTCAAGATGACTAAGACCGGTGCTTTTTGTGAAATATATGGAACTAACATTAGAAACAGAGTCCTCGAACATCTCATGATAAAGCAAGACCTTGATTTTGCATTCGGAGACATGGCAAAGGGAATTGGCATTTCGAGACCCAAAGCATATGAAGTCATAGAAGAATTTGAAAAGAATAATTATATTAATAAATCAAGGGTCGTAGGAAAAACACAACTTTACATTCTCAACAAGCAAAGCAAGATTGTAAAATTATTTCTAGACAACTTTAAACATTGTCTTAAGCTTGTTGCTGAAGAGAATCAGGAGAAAGGAACAAGGACAGCATTTTCAAATTCAGGCACAGGTACCATATCTGCAAGAAACTCTTAAGAAAGGAGTTCAGCCATCTGGTTGTTGATTCCTGTCACCAAATATCAGAAGCTGTACCGCGCGAAGCATCCTTAAGAGGAACTCAAGAAGTATTATGAAAAGAAGGTATTTCAGGAGAATCACAACTAAAGATGGAAGCTGTTTCAAGACTAAGAGCGAACGCTCGACTGAAAAATAAGATACGTCCACAAGATATATGCCAAGTATTGCAAATGGCAGCATCTTTGCAAGGTCCTGCGAAAGGTTCTCTGTGTAATAGGCACAGATCCTTATCGCACCGACGAGCGCGACTGCAGTAAGGACAACCCTGTCTGCTGAAGTTTCCTTTGATATGAATGCAAGTATCATCATCAGGATTCCTGACCAGAACAATACAAACAAGGGTATGATGATAAGATTCTGGAGAATATAAGCCAGCCCAAGAACAATATTCTTGAAAAATGCCCCGACACTATCAGCATAGCCAGTATTGAGCTTTATCACATCCCTTCTCGATATGAACCTGTAGAACTTGAAAACAATCACTGAATAGATTGCAATTCCGATTATAGTTATCGCCAATGGCTTTATTGATAAAACATAATCGTTCAATGTGATGCTGGAAAGCTCTGAAACCGAAATGTTGATTGAGGCATTCATAAAGCCACCAATGAGAAAGGATATTTTTATAGTTTATCAAAAAAAGCATCAATATTTCTTCCGTCTTTTTCGGAAATCCTTTGGAAAATTCTCTTTTTCTCGGAAATCCTCCAGCGCTGAAAGAATTTTTCCGGAAAGAAAGAATTTTCTCCGGTTTTTGATCAAAAACGGTTATTTTAATTTCATAACTACAACAATCCATGCAGCGCATTATAGCACCAACTGAAAACAGTCTTGTTTCGATAATCGTCCCGCTATCGTTGACAGAGGATTATTGCTACATCGGAAACCTTGAAAGGTTTGCATTGACAGGTGAAAAGCCGGCAAATCTTGTCATACGTTATTATCGGGAGCCAACTGACTTAATGGAGCTCCATGATAGAATTGCAACAGAGATAGAAAAAAGAAAGGATAATTTCCGGCAAATAAGTTACAGCACAAAGCTGACAAAGAAGGAAATCCTTCTTTACATTCCGTTGATTCTTGCAGGGCTTGTTCCAGACACAATACCTTTTGTCGGCGACGAAATAGAAAAGATTATTAAGAAGCTTGGAGATATCGGCGGAGCTCTAGGGGGTACTGCGACAGCACTGGTGGATCCATTAGCAGCAATGAAAGGGTTTTCTTTTGGAAACAGACTATTCTCCTCGATTCCGTTTCTCAGCGGGGCATACTGTCTTGTGAGAACAAGAGTAAAAAAGTACAACATCGCAAAGAACGCGGAGACTGAGAATGAATTCAGGGAAAAAGTCTGTAAGATACTTGACCGGATTGCAGATGATGTGAGGTATCAGCTTGTTGAAACAGTTTCCTATCCGCTTAATGAGTTCCTAGCTGACAGACTAGAAACTATCCTGAGAGGACATTTCCTTCAGCCATCTGCTTTTGCCGATAACCAAAGCTACCTTGCTTTCAAGAAAATCGCGAATGACCCCTTGCTCCTTAACAAAGCGCCCTACAATATGCAGCGCTATTTCAGAAGAAAGGTTGAGATGTATGAATCAAGATGAAAGAAGAAAGGTGTTGGAATTAATAAGGCAGAATCATGCAAAAGATGTCCTTCATGTTGTTCTTCTTCCACTCAACATGAATAGCTATCACGTTTATTTAGACAATATCAGGGAGTTCATAGAGAGTGAAAAGAATCTCGAGGGGCTTGTTGTTAGTGGATTTAGGCAAACCCGCGACCTAGATGCATTGTGCCGGGATGTTGCAAGCAGTCTGAGAGAGCAGAAGCAGAATTATCCTGTTAATCTGCCTTTCATAGGACTAAGCAAGAAAGACAAAACAAAATATATCGGGGCAATAGCTGCACAATTCATGCCAGAACAGACTCCCGTCGTTGGAAAGCTCTCAAAGAAAGCAAGGGAATGGCTTGGAAACGGAGGAGCAACACTTGGCGGCGTGGCAGGTTATGTGGCGGCTGCTGATCCATTTAGTGCAATCATATGCGCAGGAATTGGCTATATGATTGGTTATTGCACACCAATCATCTATGGTGCTACAGGCCTTATAGTGAAAAATTATTCTGTCTATAGACAAAGAAAAGATAACAAAATAATAATTCAAAGAAACATCTGCATAAGAGAAAAGATAGATAAAATAGCGGATAGAATTTATTATCAGGAAGTTCCGGTTCAGCTACAAATTCTTCAGGTTTTCAGCGAGGACAATGTCCAATCATACATCAACGGAAGATGGTCATTTCCAAGGGCAAGAGTTCAAAGGAACTGCACTGAGCACAGAGCCTTTTCAGACGTGCTTTCAAGGATTTCTGAAAATGACATGAGCTATAGTCTAAGAAGATATTACAAAACAAAGCTGAGTGATAATGATGCTACCCTGTGAAAGAAGAAGGCTTCTTGAGCTGATAATGCAGAATTATAACAAGCCAAAAAACAAAGGCCTAATTGAAAGAATAGATGATTTATTCGAAATAATCAGGGAAAGAGTTTTTCAAACAAGTATTCTTCCATCAAATTGCGTCGGAAAAATAAGAATTGACCCTGAAATAGAAGAACTTGCAGAAAGACAGACACGAAGCACTTATGATTTCGAAATAAAAGGCTATGCATTGTTTGACTGGTTCATGCACAACGCAAGATATGAGGAAGGAAACTGCAATTACAAGGACAGCACACGTACGTTAAATGACAGAACCGGGAATTGCGCTGAGTTCTCTTTCCTCTATATTGCGATGGCAAGAAGCATTGGAATTGAGTCCAATTTTGTAGATGTGCTGATTGATTCCAATGGTGAAGACTTGAGAAAA
>JAFGPE010000033.1 GCA_016926055.1 Candidatus Woesearchaeota archaeon
CACGGCAGCTAAAGCTGCCGCGCCTCAAATTTTCTATAAGAAAAAGACTAATTTATGTTTTGGCACTTAACTTGACAATACCCGAAAGGTGGGTGTTATGATTAAGAAGAATGATGTATTTGAACTTTTTAAAAAAGCAAGAGGAACAATAGACAACTACGTACACACTATAGAACAAAAAATCGAGAATAGCAATTTCATAGATACATTTTCAAGATTGGAGAAGAATGTTAAGAAAGAAATCACTCTGACAAGAATATGTGCTACTACGGCTGCCAGTGTAACTTTGTTAGCTCTTCTAGCTTCATACTCTTACATCCGCCATCTGGCGGAAGAGAAACCTCTGGAAAATACAAATCAACCACCAGCAGGAATGAAGATATATGTTCCTAGAGAAAGAACGGTGTATATGACACCAGACGAAATTACGAGTGAAAATTATCTAGAGACAGTACGTAAGATACTTCCGATGTTACTTAATGAACATGGATGTCAAGAGTTAGTTTCAACAGAAGGAGTATTAAGCGGTAAATTTCCTGAGGATAGAGAGCTCTATATAAATCAATTGACGATTGACGTGTCAGCGATTGATCCTAATCTAATTAAAAAACTAAATGTCGGCGACAAAATATGGGTCCACGGAACTCCTTCATTATATCATAGCGGTAGATGGGGGTCAGGTATTTATTTGGAAGCTAAAGAAATATCGAAACTGTAAAAGCCGAATGTGAGGAACATGAGCAAGTACAGCATAAATGTGGAAGGCAAACGTATTTTGAATGATATCATTCAATCCTTGGAAGGCGCAACATCAGATGGAAAAAATTATGCAGCCATAACTTTGAATAAGAGCGAGCAGGAGCTACTGCAGGGCACCAGTGTAGATATCTATAACGAAGACGCTCATATGTTTGAAAAAATCCCGAAAAAATCAATGACTATGTTGCCGAACGTCTTGCCAAGCGTTTCAATGTCGAGCTTCACAAGTTCATGATATATGTGACTGACGTGCTTGAATATTATCCTCTTCCTGACTCAGAAAATGCCAACCCTCAGAGATAAAATTGAAAAAAGTCTTCTGAAAGACTTTCCTAAAATCAAACCAATTACTTCTGAGACGAGCAACCTCATAAACACTTTCAAAGATAACAGATACGGCGTCAGCTTTCTTTCCCATTTGATTTATGCAAATGGCTATGGTGAGAGAGGTAGAAGCACAAAACATCCGCTTGGTTTGATTTATGATGACGGCACTACCCGATTTGGCATAGGTTTTTTCAGGAAAGAGCAGGAGCCGGAAAACACAGGTCACTTGCACATCATAGCGCCAGTGGGCGACCTTAAGACAGTAGATGCATTTGTAAAAAAATCCGGAATGAATTGCTACATAAGACAATTGACAGATGAGCAAAAAAACCAGTTGAATGAACTCGGCTACGAGACTATTACTGAGAACAGCGGAGGCAAAAAATGGCATCCTGAAGCATTTGCAGAGGATGAAACATTTAATCACAGGATTATAAATCTAGAGATGCTGGTTGGAAAGCAGGCGTACACTGGAAAATTCGGCCAAAAGTATAGAGCATTTGAACGATTCCTTGAAAATGACTATGAAATGGAGTTTGAAGAATATCTTCCAAGCAAAACCAGCGAAGCAGAAAAAATAATTAAAGAACACTTCAGCTGGTTAAAGAACAACAACAAGGACATAGGATCTACGTTCGAAGATTACAAGGCAGTAATTTATAATCTTCCGTCAGGCAATAATGGCAACGATTATTTTGCTTATATTGGATACCTGAAAGACACGGTTGGCGTGAAAAAACCAGTATCGCTTCTCATAGGCGAGAGAACAGGAGAGAAAACAGCCAGTTTGCAAGTATGCTTCACACTAAGAAACCCGGATTTTCTTCCAAATGAATTCGGGAAGAGCTATGTTGGCGGCATCTCGACATATGCTTATGCTCAAGTGCTTGAAGAAATGTGGTCTGCAGGAATCAAAACAGTTGATGTTGGTGGTTCAGAAACAGAAAAGCTTGACATATTTAAAGAACAGACTTTAAGGGCAGAAGAAGCACCAACATGTTGGGTTGCCAAGTAATAACTAGAAAAATATTTATATCTCCGAATCTACCACACCCATATGAAAGGCCAAAGACTCCTTATCGTGCTGATGGTTCTTACTGCTTTGATAGGTTTTAACCTTGTGGGTAGGAGCTTTACAGGCTTGGCGGTGTCTGATTCAGCCGGGGAATACATGGTCAAAAGCAACTCTGTTCTGCTGATTTTCGGCGCAATGATGCTGGGAGCGACAATCATGGTTTTAAGCAGTTACCTCAGGAAGAGAAAAGAGGAAACTGAGAAGAAAGAAGAAAATTAGTTATTCTATCTGTTACAACAATTATTTACCCTGCAGATTTATTTATTGACGGGAGCTTAATCTCAGGCCTGTATTGTTTTAATCTTTCAGTCACTTTTGCAAGCTCTTTCATGTAAATCCTGTTCTTTTGCTCCCATTTCCTTATTATTCCGCTGCCAAACATCTTAAATGCAGGGCTTTTTAAGCTTGGAAGATTGGATTTCTTTTCTGCAAACCAGTTTCTTGCAGAGGCAAGACTATATTCAACCGAATCCTTTATCGCCTGCCTCAGCCCTTTCGAAAATGAATAGAACTGCTTAAATGAATCAATCATGCCTTCCTGCAGCTCCAATGGAGTCATCAGCCTCGGCTTGAAAACAACATGTAGCCCATCATAGAACTTCCAGTTCTTGGTGAATATCCTGTTGTTTCTGTCAAATTCATCATATGTCTCAGTTCCGGGAAGAGGGGTAAGTATGGAAAACTGCGTTGTGTCAATCTCATTTTCATCGCAGAAATCAGCAGTTCTTTGTATTGTTTTCCTGTCGTCTTCATCGCTTCCCAAGACAAACATTCCATGAACTGATATGCCATTGTTATGCAGCGTTCTCACCGCTTTTCTTATGTCCTTCAGATTCTGGCCTTTGTTATACAGCTCTAATGTCCTTTCATTCACTGATTCGAATCCTATATATGTCCGCTCGCAATTGCTGTTGCTCATAAGTCTGACTAGTTCAGCATCCCTTGCAACATCCACTCTTACCTGGGAGCTCCATGATTTTACCATTTTCTCTTTCCACATCTTTCTCAGCAATTCCTTGCTTCTTGCAGGGTTGGCAGTGAAATTGTCATCATAAAAGAACACATTCTTTGTATCCCTTGTTCTTAGCTCAGCCAATACGTTCTTAGCACTCCTGAAGCGGTACTTCTTGCCGAACATCTTAGTCACAGCACAAAACCTGCAGTTAAAAGGGCACCCCCTTGAGCTCATTATCGGTGTATTGGTTACCTTGAACTCCTTAACAAGACCAAAGTCAGGAAATGGCAGATTGTCAAGGTTCTCAACAGCCCTGCCGTAGACAAACCTTTCCTTAGTCACGAGTGCTTCTTCGATTACATCTTCAGCTTCCCCGACAACCACAACATCCGCATATCTTGCTGCTTCTTCAGGGAAGAATGATGTATGGGGGCCGCCCACTATTGTTCTTTTATTAGGAAATTGCCTTTTGAATTCAGTAAGAAGCCGATATGCTCTGGGTATTGTTCCCGAGAGGCCACTCATCATCAGGATATCTGCCTCAATGATTTCTTTAGCAAGCCTTCCTTCCTTGTCCATCGCAGCATTCATGTTCTCGTTTATTATGCTAACATTGTGTCCCTTGTTTCTTAGTATTGTTCCAAGATATATTGGGCCAAGCAGAGGAAGCTTTGCATACGAAAAGATATTGTAACTTACACATTCGGGCTCGACTATTGCGATTTTCATTTCATTTTCGTAGATTCGGATCTTTATAAAGCTATCCAAAAATTTTTAAATAAACACAATTTCCTACCTTACTCCAGGAGTTGATTATCATGGGAAAGAAAGACAAGCCAAAGAAGATAAGCGCTAAGAAGGAAAAATACCTGAAGTTCAGGAAAGAAAAGACAACAACAATGGATTGGACTCCACCTGCGCTCACGGACGAGCAGGTTAAACAAAAGCAGGAAGATGAGATGAAGATATCCAAGTTTATGCGCTTCAGCAGGAATCCGCCTCCGACGGAAGTCGTGGAAAGAAAGATGAGAAGCAAGAGATGATTTATCTTTTTTCCAAATATTTCTTAACTCTTTTTAACCCTTCCTCTATCTTGTCAGTGTCCAGAGCATATGAGAACCTTACCCTTTCCGGAGCCCCAAACCACTCACCCAGATATGTTATTACCTTGTGTTTCTTGAACATGTCCCATACGAAATTTCTTGGTTTTTTTATCTTTGGTAAAACATAGAATGCACCTTCTGGCTTCCATAGATCCAAGCCAAGCTCAGTCATTCCACGGTAGATTATGTTTCTTCTTTCCTTCCATATCCTTACCTGAGATTTTACAAAGCTCCTTGGCACCTTTGTTGCTCTGTAAGCCATTTCCTGGGTAATGATACTTGTGTTCATTGAAGTGTGACTTTTCATGTCGATAATCTTCTGCACAAGGGATTTATCATTCGAGAACAGGTATCCTATCCTTAATCCGCACATGCTGAATGTTTTCGAGAAAGAGTTTATTGTTATAACATGTCTGCCTGAAAGCATGTAATTCTCGCGCTCATAGATGAGATCTTTGTACACCTCGTCTGATATTAGGGGGATATTTAAATCATCAGTCATCTTCTCAATTATCTTTAATGTTTTTATCTCCTGGATTCTTCCTGTCGGATTAGATGGGGAGTTAATCAAAACAGCTTTTGCCTTGTGAACATTCTCTTCAAAGTCATCAATATCTATCTTGCCTTTATACGTCCTGACAAACAAAGGCTTTCTGTAATTCATCTCGACAAGAGGTCTATACGAGTAATAGTAGGGAGTATGGAGAAGAACATTGTCATTAGGTTTCCCTACTGCTCTTATCACCAAGTCGAGTGCTTCTGATGCTCCATTGGTTATGATAAAATTATCTTTTGTGTAGCCCCTGTATTCCTTTGCCAGCGCTTCCCTCAGGTTTGTTTCTCCGGCAATTAGCCCATACTTGAATGCCTTGTAGTTGGCAAGGCAGCTATACACTTCCGTCGGCGGAGGTAAATCTGGCTGCCCAGAACCAAAAGACAATACCCCCTTTCCTGCTACCCCAATGAACATTGAAGGCGATAAATTTCTCATTCACACTACAAAAATAAGCACTCTTAATAAACCTTTTGAAAAGCTTTATAAAAATAAGCATCATCCATCGCTTTGAGGTGGTTTCATGGCTTTAGGAACACTGGAAATTGTGCTGATTCTTTTTATAATACTGCTTTTATTCGGTCCGAAGAAGCTACCTGAACTTGCAAGGTCGATTGGGAAGTCTGTAAGTGCCTACAAAGAAGGGCTTAATGAGTCGGATGTTACGCAGAAAAAGAAGAAGACAAAAAAGAGAAAGTGAAAAAGAAACTATATTTTCATCTTGAGGAATTAAGGAGAAGGATTATCTTTCTCATCATCCTGTTCGTTTTGTTTCTTTTTCTGGGAATGGCTGTTTCAGGAATAGTGCTCAGGAGAATCAGGGCAGACATTCTTGGCGAAGCACTTGGTCGAGGCATCCAGATTAACCTTGTTTCAGCTACGCCGTTTGAATACCTTGTCGCCCAGCTGAAAGTTGCCTTATTTATTTCTCTGATGCTGCTATTCCCTTTTCTGCTTTATCAGCTCTTTGCCTTCATGAAGCCAGGGATTGGCAGGGAAAGAAAAATTGTAATCAGCACAATATTTCTCACTCTGCTTTTTTTCTGTTGTGGAACCCTATTTACCTATTTTCTCTTTTTAAAGATAGGAGCGTCAGCACTGGCCGTATTGGCCTCAAAAAACAATGTTCTTAATCTTTGGAGCATAGACAGCTTTGTCACACTGGTCTTTGTCTCTTGTTTTGTCATTGGAATATTGTTTCTTCTTCCTCTGGCGATGCTCTTCTTCGGAAAAGCAGGAATTTTAGGCCTGAGCCAGTATAGAAAAGCAAGAAAGGCAGTTATTGTTAGTATCTTCTTGTTTGCAGGCATTCTAACTCCCGGGACAGACATTCTGAGCCAAATTCTGTTAGCAGTTCCCATGTTGCTGCTCTATGAGCTAGGGATAATTCTGACCGCTATCCTTGTGAAAAAGAAAAAGCTTTACGGTTGACCGGTTCTGTAGAAAAAGTTAATAACCCAAAGCAGCTGTAAGGCTGCTGTTGGGGGTGGAGACGTGACCTCCACCATGAAAAAAGAAA
>JAFGPE010000034.1 GCA_016926055.1 Candidatus Woesearchaeota archaeon
TAAAGCAAGACCTGGAAAAGAGAAACATGGGTGCAAGAGGGCTTGAGGTAGATGAAATCCTTAAGCTCGATGAGGAATACAGGAAGATTCTTTACCATGAGGAGAAGCTCCGCTCAGAGAGGAACAAGGCTACAAACGAGATAAGCCAGCTGAAGAAGCAGGGAAAGGATGTTTCTGGAAAGATAAAAGAGGTAAGGGAGATTCCGGTAAGGATTCAGGAACTGGAGAAGGAGAAGGAAAAGCTATCCTCGAAATTAAGACTGATGCTTATGTCCTTGCCAAATATCCTTCATGAGTCTGTTCCAGAGGGCAGTTCAGAAGAGAATAATGTTGTTATTAAGGAAGTCGGCGAAAAAACCAAACATTCTTTTCCTGCAAAGAGCCATGTTGATTTACTGGAAAAGCTAAACCTTGGCGACATTGAGCGGGCAGCTAAGATTTCAGGAGCGAGGTTTTATTTTCTCAAGAATGAGCTTGTTCTCTTGGACATGGCGATAATGAAGTTTGCACTGGATATTCTTTTTGGGAAAGGTTACCAGTTAATTGAGCCGCCCTTTATGATGAAGAAAGAGCCGTACGAGGGCGTTACAGACCTGGCAGATTTTGAGAACGTGATGTACAAGATTGAAGACGAGGACTTATACCTTATTGCAACATCTGAACATCCGATGGCGGCAATGCACATGGATGAGGTCTTTGGTGAGGAGCAGCTACCTGTGAAATATTCAGGGGTTAGTGCATGCTTCAGGAAAGAAGCAGGAGCGCATGGCAAGGACACAAAGGGAATCTTCAGGGTTCACCAATTTAACAAGATAGAGCAGTTTATCTTCTGCAGGCCACATGATTCATGGAAATACCATGAGGAGTTAATTGCAAATGCTGAGGAGATTTTCTCAAAGCTTGAGCTGCCTTACAGGATTGTGAATATCTGCACTGCTGACATTGGCACAGTGGCAGCAAAGAAGTATGATTTAGAGGTATGGATGCCTGTCCAGGGGCAGTACAGGGAAGCTGTTTCATGCTCAAACTGCACAGCATACCAGGCAACAAGATTAAATGTGAAATACAGGTCAAAGGAAGGAAACAGATACGTCCATACCCTTAACAGTACGGCAATTGCAACCGGTCGAGCAATGGTTGCAATACTGGAGAATTTCCAGCAGGAAGACGGCTCGATAAGGATTCCGAAAGCACTTCAGCCTTATATGAACGGGATGAAGGCAATAGGAAAGAATAGATAAATGTTGGAGAGCAATTTCTAAGTGTTTTTCTTAGCCAAGAATAAAATCGGCGGGTCGACGGTCAAATTCTGCGAATTTGCCCTATGCGACATCCCGAGGGGACGACCCCTGTCGCATCGACCGCCAGTATTTTTGGTGTCCTCGAAAATCCGCTTTTGGAAGAAAGTGTCCGCCAAGCCCTGCCCTTTAGGGTTGGGGTAGGGCACTTTCGTGGATTTTCGTTGACTTTCGGAAAAGTAATTTGATGTTTGAAAAGGAAAAAAATAAATACCCTTTCTCTTAGAATTAATCCATGACATCAATAAAAGGTATTGTCTTCATTATCATTGGGCTGTTTGTCAGCATTACTTCTTATGTTCTTGGCAAGAAGGGCGGGACAAATCTGCAGATTTTTGTTTATGTGGGAATAGCGTTTGTTGCATTTGGCCTTGTGAAAATGCTCATCGAGACAGCAGGGAAGCCGAAGAAGGAAAAAAGGCCAGAGCAAAGAACAAATCCTGCTTCGCCATCAAATCAGAGAGTGAAGTATTGTCCAGGTTGCGGAGCAAAGATGCCAGCTTATGCCCACTTTTGTTTTAATTGCGGGATGAAGGTTTAGAACTATTATTCCTCTTCCGTTCTGCCTGGAAGCTCTCTGCCAAATCAATGACATACTTGCCTTCTTCCAGCTTATATACAAGAGGCCTTTTCCTGAAGAGATTAACCAAATCTAGCTCGTATTTTCCCGGCTGCATAACTCTTATTGATTCGAAGTCAAGAACCACCGGCTCATCTTTTTTATCTTCACCGACTAATTCCAAAACATCGTTCTCAATCTGCTGTTTCTCATCTTGTGTCAGATTTACAGTAATCTTTTTTGCAGCTTCAAGCTTTTCCTTCTTTATGAAGAAAAAAAGCCTTCCTCCGCAGTTATCGCAGCCTTTAAGGATTGCCTCTGACGCATCATCATACATCTTGCTGCATTTAACGCATTGGTGGGGCATTTTTACCTAGAACTTTTCTTTTTCTTCCTTGCTTCTTCGACAAAGAACTGAACCTTATCCGGATCTTTCTTTATCTCCTTCACAAGGTTTGCAGGACCTATTATTGTAAAGCCAACCCTGTCTCCGAGAAGTATTCCAATCATCCCGTGCTTTACTTTGTCAAAGAACTGGGGATTTTTTTGCTCAGGATAGATAACGGCAAGCTCAATACCCTTGAACTTCGGGCCAATCTCTTCCATTGTCAGCTCTATCAAATCCTTTTCTTCCTCTGCCTTTAATCTTCCCTCTAACAGGATAATGCTATTGCCTTTGACAATGTCCATCAGCTTCTTTACCCGTCTGGCTGAACTCAAATTCTCAATTTCATAGTAAGGTATAAATCTAAACGTCAGCATTTTAACCAGCCACCTTGAACAGAGCTTTATAAAACTCGTCTACGTTGTTTCCATATTTTGCAGATATTCCAACAATCTCATACTGCGGGAAAGCTGCCTGCATCTTCTTCAGGCTTGCCTTCTTCAAATCGACCTTGTTTCCAACAAGCAGAACGGGAATGTCCCTTGCCTGCAGGTTGCCTATGATTGTGATATTGACCTGGGAATAAGGGTCTTCTGTTGCATCAAGAACCACAATGACAACATCCATTTCATCCAGCCATTTTATTGAATCAATAACGCCCTTCGTCGCTTCCTTGGCCCTTTTCTTCGCCTCCTTTTCCTTCATTCCTTTCTTCATGAAGTCTTCATAGTCTATCTTTGTTGCAATTCCAGGCGTGTCGACCAGGTTGAATGAAAGCTCCTTGCCGTTGGATTTTATGTGTATTTGTTCTTTTATCTGTATCTCCCTTGTTTCGTGGGCGATATTTGAGACCTTGCCCATGTCCTCGCCAAGCCAGTCCTGGCAGATTCTGTTGGCGAGAGTAGTCTTTCCTGCGTTCGGCGGTCCATACAGTCCCAACTTCACATGCCTTTTCTTCCTGAATATATCCTTGAATAGTTTATTCACGAACCGCTTAAAAACATCTATCATTGCATTTCAAAAATCACGTCCCTTATATTTAAAGTTTCCGTTTTTTTAATCAAAAGATTTATTTACTAGGTCGTTTCAAAAACAAACAATGAACTTGGCGGACCTGATGATGATTACCGGAAAATCAAAAGAGGATGTTGAAGCCATGCTGAATTCTGATGAGCCAATATCACTCTGCCTCACGGAGAAGGGAAGAAGAAAGAAGGCAGAGGAGGCCGGGGAAGTCGGTGAAATAAAAATTATTTGATATTTTCTAAAAATATAAATATATAAACTTTCATTAATTTTCCAATGAACGATGTAATCAAGAGGGATATCCTTGAAATAATCACCAGGATTCTGGATATTGTGAAGGAGAAGGACTTTAATGATGCGGCAGAGCTTTCAAAGCTGTCCGACAGAACAATCCACGATGCCTCGATATTCCAGGATGAGGATTCTATCGGAATAGCTGTTGTTGCTTATGCCCTTTCGAAGCTATATGTGAGGACAGAGTTAGTCAGCGAGACCATGAAGGATTTGCTCAGAAGAGCCTATAACAACCTTCTTGATAACAACCCCGAGGGTTACAGAAAGAAGATAAAGGAAATCCTGAAGCAGATTGGCGATGAGGACAAGAAGCTCGGGCTATATATCCAAGAAGTGATAAAGCAGGCTGAAATAAAGAAAGGGAGCAGGATTTACGAGCACGGAATATCTCTTGCAAGGGCTGCAGAGATTCTTGGAGTCAGTCAGTGGGAGCTTTCATACTATGTCAGCCAGACAACAATTGCCGATGATGAGCTTGAAAGGGTTCCGATAAAAGACAGATTAAATTTTGCCAGGGGGCTTTTCAAATGAAGGCACTGGTATTTGATGCAGGCCCGATAATCAGCCTTGCCCTGAATAATCTTCTTTGGACCATGGAGCCGCTGAAGAAGAAGTTCAGTGGTGATTTCCTGATGACAAAGAGAATAAAGGAGGAGACTATTGACAAGCCTCTTGAGATAAAAAGATTCTCTTTCGAGGCGCTACAGGTTCTTGAGCTTGTGAAGAATAGGACCATCAGGGTTGTTCATGAGGCGACTGTTTTGCAGAAGGCAGAGGAGATTATTGACTTGTGCAACAACATATTCTGTGCGCATAACCACCCGATACAGATAGCTCATTTCGGCGAGATTGAAAGCATTGCATATTGTGTTGAGAAGAAGTGCAATGCAATAGTGATTGATGAAAGAACAGTAAGAGACTTAATTGAAAAGCCGAAGAGGCTCCATGTGCTGCTTGAAAGAAAGCTGCACACCAAGATAACTGTTGACAAGGATAAGCTGAAACGATTCTCAGATATGGTAAGAGACATCAGGGTGATAAGGAGCGTTGAGCTTGTGACCCTTGCCTTTGAGTTTGGCTTGCTTGACAGGTATGTTCCGCTGGATGGCGATAAATCAAAGCTCCTGGATGCACTTCTTTGGGGAGTAAAGCTTAAAGGCTGCGCTGTTTCCGGGGATGAGATAATCGAAATAGAGAAGATAGAGAAATGATTGAGCGAGACTATGAAGATATCAGAAGATGACATTTGGGATGCGATTAACTCCTATCTTGACATTGTTTCTTTGATTCACAAAGAGTTGATCAAAGTTTATCACCGTAACAGTCTTTATGAGATTGTATACTTCGATCTTCTTAAGGATGTATTGATTCAGTTGAAATGGGAATGGGAGCGATTCTGCAATCCTATCACCCCTAGCTCATTGAAATATCCTAACTTCAAAAAGATAATCTCTGTTAAGGAGATTAGCAGGATTAATAACGCTCTGAATGGATTCGCAATAATGTCTGACAAAAGTGTTTCAGGCATAATACTTGAGCTTAATAGGATTGTCCAGAAAAACTCATATAAGAATTATTTAAAGACATTACATTTTCACTTTGCTGCCTTCAGAAAAAGTCAACAGCTCTCATTCATTCCAAAATTAGAGCGGTTAGAATGCAGCTCAGACAATAAAACCTTTGCGCTGCTATATGAATTATGTTTGAATCAGGAAAAATCTTTAAAAAGTTTTCATAAGGTCGCAATAAAACATTTGAAAGGAGTAATTAGCATACAAAAGGATATGCGCAGAATTACAGAAGAATATGATTCTTTAGCAGAAAAGATCAATCATTCTCTTTACACAGTATCTCTTTCCAGAGGGCAGGTAATGAAAGCAGGACGTCGTCCAGAGAGCAATACCTTCAAAATACAACTATCTTTTTTGAAATCCCAGATAAAGTTACTTTATAGACGAAAAGAGGAATTGAAATCATTTACTGAGAAATATGAGCGTAAGTTTAAGGGTGATTCTGCAAGTCTCCATGCTTTTTTTCCTGATGCCAGCAAAATGCAGAATCTGGCTAACGAAATTAACAAACGATTACCATTTTATGAAAATGGATATGCGAACCTGAAGGACTTTCATAAAGCATATGAATGTGATGACCAGGAAGGCATATTTAGGGCAGCAAAAAAGCTTCATCACAATGTGATTGGTACTCATTCAGGGTTAACCGCCTATGCAGGCGTATCTGAGTCGAGGAAGAGAAATTCAACTTGGCATGACGCCGGTGTTGCGAAAATAGATCCCAAAGGATATGCCTTGCGACTGCATAACATTGTCATTAGAAATGGCTATGAACCATCATCAAGGACACTTAATGACAATATTTCTGGCGTGGACAAGATAAAGAACATCTATTTTTTCACAGGACTTCACTTTTTCTATGGTCCTGCAACTGTTTCATGGAATCTGGATAAGTACTGTGTCTTTCAACAAGGAAGGGAATATTATATCCTAACAAAAAAGAATGTGCCTCCCGGTATGCTTACTCTGCATGTGCTTGACCCTTGCTTTCGTGTTAATCAGATTTGGATGAGAGATGTTTTACAAAAGCTTGATGGATTAGGCATTAGATATGTTCTTAAAACCAGGAAGAAGGTTGCATAACTGACTTGCTTTCTTTTGTCTTTCATTTTACCAAAAACAATATAAAAACAGCTTTATTTCTTACTATTGGGGGGGAGTTATGAATCCAGACAAGGAGATTGTTACCTGGTGGCTCAATAGAAATGGTTTCTTTACAATCAATAGCATAAAAGCTTCCAACAACAGGGAGGTTGACATCCTTGCGATAAGGCTTTCTGAGGGTAGTGCAGAGGAAATCCAGCATGTTGAACTTGCCTGTTCGATAACAAAGTCGGAGAGCTATTCTGTGCAGGAGTATTTGAAGAAGTTCAATGACAAGGCAATCGACAAGGTTGTGAAGGATGCGATAAAGGCATTTGTGGGGAGGGAGGCCACTTACAGGAAAGTACTTGTTGTCGGAGAATTGCCGCTGCAGTCAGAGCTAAGAAAGCTTTCCGAGATTACAGTTCTGCGATTTTCGGATATAGCAACACAGGTCATAAAGAGGCTTGACAAGCAGAACCACCGAAATCCAACCATAAGAAGCATTCAGATGATAAAATACCTTGTCCTTGCAAACCCGAAGAAAAGCGCAGAGATCCTTCTTGACGAGGAATACAACAAAACACTGAACCAGATTACAAAGGACATCTTTGTGCGCAATATTCTTTCAGACGCAGAGGTTCAGAGGCTTATTGGCAAGGAGGAGAATGAACGGGCTTTGATAGAGATACTCAAACACTCCACACTCAACAAGCCGGAGAAGCTCGCTAAACTGATTGACGAGGAAGTTCTTGGGAAGAGAAGCAGGAACAAGTTTATCAATGCATTCCTTAAATCAGAGGAAGTGAAGAAGGAGATAAAAACCGAACTTGCCAGGGATCAGAAGACGTTAAAGCTTTTTCTTGAATGACTATTTCTCCTCAAATATGTCTTCCTCCAGCTCATCAAGCTCTTCACTTTCCTTTTTGAATTCAGCATCCTCCTCCCTCAGCTCTTTGCTTGTGGGGATGTGTTTCTTTTCAAGCCTCTTTGCTTCCTTCAATGCTTCCTTTTTCTCTTTTTCCTTAATCATGACCAACACCATGGAGAAGGAAGTATTTAATTGTTTCGATGAAAAGAAGTGCATGATACTGGAAATTAGATGATTTTCCCCAGATACTCCTCTATCGGCCTTGCCTTTGACTTTAGCTCCTCAAATGAGCCTTTGTAGATGTCAGATATTCTCTTTCCCGTTAGCTTTACTCCAGAAAGATTATTCTGGTGAAGCAGCACAATAATGACCTCCTTGTCTGAGATGTCAATGTTGAAGATTGAGTGAGGAGTGTCGATAATAAATATCCTGACGTTTTTGTAAACCTTAAGATTATCTGCAAGCTCGTTTGCCCACTGCTTCAACTTCTTTGCTCCAAATTCTTCCTTAATCATTCTTGCAAAACCTTCCAAAGCATCCTTGGTCATTATATGCTCAACCGGCTTATTCTCGTAAACCTCTAAGCTCGATTTATACTTCATCAGGGAAAGCTCCTTGTTCAGGGTAGTCTGGGCTTTTCTTCTCTTGTCAATCAGCTGCCTTATTTTCCAGAATTCCTTTTCATCCTTTGGATGAATGAACCATGCAAGGCTTAAAT
Source organism: Candidatus Woesearchaeota archaeon (assembly GCA_016926055.1). Taxonomy (GTDB): domain Archaea; phylum Nanobdellota; class Nanobdellia; order Woesearchaeales; family JAADFO01; genus JAFGPE01. The sequence continues at coordinate 7,806 of JAFGPE010000034.1, forward strand.
CAGCATGGATTATCTTTATCCATTTTGCTCTTGACTGGAACGCCATTGTATGATAATCAAACTCCCTGCTGTTAGATATTATTTCAACAGTTTCTTTTTCCTCAAGCAAAGATAGAATCTTCTGCTGCTTTTCAATTTGACTAATAAACTCATGTCTGAGAAACTCTGAAACCCTATCCTGGATGTTCACTGTAGAATACTTTGCAGGCGTTTTACTTACCTTTTCAACAAGACCCATGTTAATTAATTCGTTCAGCAGGTTGTATATTCTTCCGATGGAGATTCCTGTCTTTTTTACAAGCCGTCTTGCGTCAAGGTCGCCGTTTCCTAATTCGTTAAGGATTGCCGCATGGTTTTTCTTCAATCCGAATGAGTCCCTTAATTCCTTGATTAGCTCTTTTTTCATTGCATTCTCAAAGAAAGCACTTCTTAGTTATATATCTTACCGTTTTTAAACGGTTAAAGCGGTGAAATGATTTATAAGGCGAAATAGATTATCCTAGGTTGATGCGAGACTGTGTTTTATGTAAAAAAATTGAGAGAGGAAATGTTCTCTACAGAACTCCCTATTTTGAAATAATTACAGATCCTTCTCCTGTGTATGATGAAGCCCACCGTGATGACGCCCACTTATTAATATATTCCAGAAAGCATAGCGATTCAGGAATGGCCAGGCTTAAGGTTTATCAACTTGATGATCTTCTTACAAATATGGAAGTTGTCAGAAGAGTTATGTACAGAGCATATTCGAAACCGGTTACATTTTTTGAACATGGCTCTTCAACTAAGGATAACCCTGCAGGAAGTTCTGTTGTGCATCCGCACATGCATTGTGTGTCACGAGACCTTAATATGGATGAAATAATATGCAGAAATGCTGCTCTTTCCGGAAAAAAATTTCTGTTGATTCCGTATTGGAATTGCCAAAAATTTTTAATCAGAAACAGCCTTATTTGTTTGTCGGGAAAGGAAATGACGGAGTTGGTGGTGGAATTGCATATGACATTACAAATGTACCTAATGATGAGGTGTCTCATCAATATCTGAGAAGGGTTTCAAGAGAACTAATTTACGGAACGGATAAAGGCTGGAACTGGAGAGAAAATCTTAAACCAGACATAGCACGACAAACAGCTGACAAACTTAGACCTGAGTTTGAAAAAATAAAGAAAGTCTTTTTTGCACAGGCCTTTGACGGAGTGCCTCTTTCAGTTGTGAGTAAGAATGAAACTGATTTGGATGAGATTGTTGAAAAAGCTGGCGGTGTTCTGATTGGCAAGAAAAGACACATATATGATGCTGAATTTAAAACTGCAGATGACAAATTTGAAAGAGATTTCCATGAATTATCAGAAGCGGATGTGATGTATGTTGATATGAGTGTGGCTAATAGACCATACCCTGGCTGCGATTTTGAGTTGATTAAAGCAAAGGAGAAAGGCACTCCTGTGGTGCTTTATGTTGGCGAAACAGGGAACGAAAAAAGAACTGCTTACCAATACGTTACTAAAAATATATTCACTTCCAGGGAAGAGTCGATTAAGTGTCTGAGGAGGCTGTGCAATGCAACTTGAGAATGTAAAAATGGAGAAATGCATGTTTTGTACATTAACTAAACCAGTACTCAGCAACAGCCTCTTCTATGCAGTCTATGACGGGAATCCTGTTCAGGATGGCCATATGCTCGTTATTCCCAAGAGGCATGTTAATTCAGTATCTGAGCTGAGCGATGCTGAAGCAATCGCCATGCTCGACTTGATGAGAAAAGCCAAAGAGCACATCAGACAGAACTTTAATTCAAATGATTTTAATCATGGAATCAACGATGGAGCAGCAGCAGGGCAGACAGTTCCTCATCTGCACATTCACATTATTCCAAGGTACAATGGAGATATAGATGACCCAACGGGCGGAGTAAGGAATATAATTCCCGGAAAAGGGAACTATCTGAAAAAGATACATTTATAAGTGCGAATCATTCACAAAACGGGTGGTCTTATGGCAAAAATAAACATCGTTGCACAGAACATGAACATCTACCAAGGAGATGGACTTGATAGATTTGCAAGAACCGGAGAAATCAGTGCAAAGCATCTCGTGAATGCAGGCGCTCAGGGGCTGATTCTCGGGCACTCTGAAGTTGGGGATAGCCCTGAGACAATTCATAAGAAACTCATGTCGTTGTACAAGGAGAAATTGCCTTTAAATAAACTGATTGTTCTCGTGGGAGAATCCTGGGATGAATTTGAGAAAAATAAGCCGCTGCAAATTGCAAAGTTAATGAAGTCAAAATGCGAAATCATTTTCAACGACATCCCTGCTGAATTTCTGAATCAGCTAATTCTGGGATATGAGCCCAAGTGGGGTTCAAGGGGAAGCGGAAGGGACGACATGGAGCCACCGCGCCCTGAGTTCATATCCGCGTGCATCGGCGAGATGAGAGAATTTATTATGAAAAAATACAAAAATCAAATTAAGCCATTGTTCATTTATGGCGGAAGGTCAACCCCCGAAAGAACCAAGCAAATCCTGTCTGATGAAAATATTAACGGCCTGATACTGGGCTCTGCCTGCAATACTGTGAAAAAAACACTGGATATTGCCAATACGATGAAGGAGGTTTGCGGCAACAGAACAAAGGTTGTAATCTGCAATTTCAAAGCATACGAGCTTCCTGACTCATACGAGAAATATATTACAGAATTAAGCAAGTTATCAGACGATTTTGTCATTCTATTGGCTCCGCCTTATACCGACATTTACAGAGTCAGAAAGCTGGTGGAAGAAGAAGGACTTCTTTCTATTACATGGGTTCTGTAGAAAAAGTTAATAACCCAAAGCAGCTGTAAGGCTGCTGTTGGGGGTGGAGACGTGACCTCCACCATGAAAAAAGAAA
>JAFGPE010000035.1 GCA_016926055.1 Candidatus Woesearchaeota archaeon
CTGCAACTCTTCTTCCCAGTTCTTTTGGTGTTTTTCCATCCATTGTAGTTTTTGACAAGGAGAGAATCAGTTTCTTATCGCTAAGCGCCCGCTTAATTTTTGCAATTTCTTCAATCGGCGGCCAGTGAATATTGAACTGGAATCCGCCCAAGGGTACTTCTGCGCTTCCAAGATTGTGAACAAGGTCCAAAATCTCTTCTGAAAGGTTTTCTTTATTTTTTGTGTTGTAATGGATTGTGGAAAACGCCTTTTCATCAATTTCATAAAGCATTTCAGGAATATATTCAAAATAAGGATATCTCAAGTCCCCATTGTGTTCACCCTGAAGCGTCCTATCAGAAATCAGGATTCCAATCATAGGAATATGGTCTGTTTCCATGTTTACTCCTGCTTCTTTGAAAAACTTAAGCAGAAATTGTGTGTCCTCAAGATTTGATGGGCCTGTAACTCCGATGTATGGTTTTTCTCTCATACTCTCACCCCTTTTTAAGAACTAGATAAAAGATATTAAAAATGTAGTCACCGGGCAAATAATTGAAAGTAGCGGGGGTTGGATTTGAACCAACGAACTTCGGGTTTCTCAGGAATGATTTTCCATTATCACATAGGAAAATATCCCCATATGAGCCTTCCGCACCCGTGTTGTTCATAATAAGCTCGAACAGCACGAATTCGACGGGCACTCCTGGCTACCCTACCCCGCTGGATAGGTTATCATTTGCCCAAGCGACTAGATTACTAAAAATAAGCCCCATCACATTTATAAATACTTAATACTGTTTTAGTCCGATTATAATGGTAAGTAAGCTTAATATTCGTGATGATGAGTCAGATAAGGACATAGCTTTGAGGATTGTTGAAATCTATTTGCGCGAGGCAGCAAGAGTCGGCCTTAAACGCAGCTTGGAGATAGACGATATAATCAATGCGTACATATATGTTTACAGCAGGCTTATGAAAGACAGAAAAACAATTCCGGAAATAGAGAAAACTTTGGAAGATGAAACCCGCGAATTGATTGCACGCGCAAAACGAAACGAGATTTTCCCAGAGCTTCCGCCAGAATAAGCTATCCTTTGGCGAAAATCTTTATTACATCTTTATTCTTTAGTTCGACGTCTTTCCCAACTTTCTTCTTGGTTTTTGCATCAATTGCAGCAATGAAGTTTTTTCCTATATCTGTGTGCACGGCATAGGCAAGGTCTATAACTTTTGAGCCCTGTGGAAGAAGATACGCATCAGGAAGGACATTGCCGTTGTGGTCAGAATATTTGTTTTCGTCTTCTACGGGATACACTGCGATTCTTTTCAGCAGGTCGAATACTGCCTTGTTTATCACATTCTGGATTCCGGTTCCGTTGTATTTTTTCAGGATGTTTTCCCTGATGAACTCAAGCGCCTTTTTCTGTTTGTCGTCCATTTCATTTAGTAATTCAAAATCAGAATCGCCTGGCTTGTATTTTATCAATCCGTGCTCTGCTGCCCTTGACAAAGCAAGCTCTGCTTCTGCGCAGCAGGGAATTATCTTATATTCAGGGAACTTTTCCTTTGCCCTTTTAAGATTCTCTTCTGCCCCCGGAACATCTATCTTGTTTGCTGCAATGATTATCGGCTTGCTTTCCTTTCTCAGTTCTATCGCCAGCTTGAACAGGCTTTCCTTTTCCCATTCCCTTGCCTTTTCCGGATTGAGTTCTGCTTTCTTTAATGCTCTGGTAATATCATTCTCTGAAATCTTTAATCCGCTCAGCTGCTCAAACAGTAGTTCAGAGAGCTTTGCATGGCTCATTGCGACTTTCCTTTCTATTTTCCCCCAGTTTTTCTCAAGTATCCCTGCAAGCCAGTAGTCAATCTCTTTCTCAAGGAACTCAATGTCTTCAAGAGGGTCATGCTCCCCAGTTTTTACCGGATTCCCTTCGCTATCTGTGCTTCCAGAAATGTCCACTACATGAATTAGCGCTGATGCCGCGCTTAAATCATTTAGGAACTGGTTTCCAAGCCCCTTTCCCTCATGCGCCCCTGGAACAAGTCCGGCCACATCAAGAATTGTAACCGGAATGAATCTGTATCCATCAACGACCTTTGAATTGTTCGGTTTTGGCGTGACCTTCAGCTCCCTGCTCACATCCTCTATTCTCACATATGTGACTCCTTGGTTTGCCTTTATTGTTGTAAACGGATAATTAGCGATTTCTGCTTTGGCTAAAGTAGCCGCGCTCCAGAAAGTTGATTTTCCACAGTTAGGTTTGCCGAACTATGCCGAGTTCCATCGGGCTTCACCTCCTGTTTATTGCTCGTTTATTGTTATTAGTCCCTTAGTAAGAAGGTCGGTTAGAAGTGCTTTTAATTCTGTAGCATTTTTGAATTCCTTTTTCTTCATAAGGTCTGAAAGTTTTAATTTGTTTTTCCTGCTGAGCTCTGAAGCGAGCATTGCCTTTTTTCCTTCAAGCCTTATCGGTTCGCCTTCCAGAGAGCAATAAATCAACCTTTTGGTTTTTGTTGACGCATCTGCCAGCTCATCGCCGCGCCATTCGACCAGTATCTTGTCTGCTGATTTTATCATGTTTGTAAGGACCTCAAGGCCTTTTGGCGAACCTACTATAATTTCATACCTCAACATTGCAGGTACTGCCTCATAGATTTTTATCGGCCTTTCTATTCCATCCTCTGCTTCTATCTTCCAGTGGGCCAGTACAAGGTTAAGGTCGGCAAGCTCCTGTAGCTTTCTTCCTGCCGTGGCAGGCGAGATCTTCAGGTCTTTTGCTATTTTAGAGGGATAAAGGTTCTTATTTTCCCCAAGATGCTGTATTATCCTCCAATTAAGCGGCTGTGAGAGCGCCCTGAGCGCTTTGATGGCTTTTTCACCACGCTGAATAACGAATTTATTTCCCATTTAGGCACCTTTTTTCATTTTATGAAAAACATATCATAAATCTATTTATACCTTTCGTTTATTTGTGGCTATGTTACACAAATGAAAGGTATATGTTTAAAAAATACATATATATTTTCAGATTAAAAACCTTTATATATGAGGTATTTCCATTATATAATTGATAAAGGGGCTCGGGAGAGGTATGCTGTTCCCTCTTCACCTCTCTCTTTTTTCTAATTCTTAGGTTTTTCAAAGAATAAGGCCAATCAAATACGATATTAAGGCTACGCCAAGCCCGATTGC
>JAFGPE010000005.1 GCA_016926055.1 Candidatus Woesearchaeota archaeon
AAGGCCTGTATCCATAAATCAGCAAAGATACTTGCCCAGTCTGTGGACTTCATTCCAACTGGAGGCTCCAAAGGATTCAGTTTTATTTCATTAAATGTTACAATTAGAATATCTTTGTTGACGTTAAGCAGGCTTCTCATGTCTTGTGCCTTGGCAAACAGCCAGCATATTATCTTTTCTGAAGATTCAGCGGTTTGATATTCCTTGAGCTGAAGCGCGTTTGAAAACATCAATCTTAATAAAGTAGACTTGCCGCAGCCTGTCTGGCCTGCCAGAAGCATGTGGCATTCGTGAGGGTCTATTCCAACATGCTTGCCCTGCTCTGTAGTGGCAAATCTAATGCTGGCATCAACCTTTTCATCAGCAGAAGAAAAGGGAGAGAATTTTTCAAGCCTTTCAAAGACATCAGGCATGAGTATCGCCTGATATTCTTCGTAAAGCTTTTTGTTGTTTGGCTGGGTAATCAGGTCAAGGTAAATCGCTTGCGTAGTGTCATTCCACAGTCCAAGCCTTTCAAGGAAACCCTTAAGCTCTATCGGATCTTCGGGAAATGTCTTCTTCGTCATCAGACTTTTCTTCGTCCTTTATTTTTCTCGTGTGGACCTTGCTGATGCGTGACCGTTTTGACTCGTAGTCACGCTTGTAGCTTTCAAGCATGTTTTCCGCTTTCTTTCTTGATAGAATGCCGCAGGCATAGTACATGTTCATGAACAAAAGCTTATGCTTCATGCAGAAAGGTAATCCAGAAAACATTTGAGGCTTATTCTTGCATTTCGGTGCTGTACAAAATGATCTAAAACAGCCCGGTTCCGCGCAAACAAGGTAATGAACTTCAAAACATTCCCTGCATATCTTGTGTCCGCAGTCAGCCTTATAACCAACGCCGATTTTCTCATGATGCCCGCAATGAAGCAATACTTCATCTGTTTCCTTTGATTCAACAATGCCTCTGCCAGGCTCACGCCTTCTGCTCTTTATTGTTTTGCCAAGGACGCTGTTTTTATCGCTGTATTCTTTCAGCTTCCGCGTCTTTTCTTCGCTTCCTAACTCGCTGATAGCGTCTTTTATGATATCCTTTAATCTATCCTCATCCATAACTGCCCCCTTTTTACAGCTATAGATTATACCACTTATAGAATGAGCTTAAAAGAACAAAACGCCATACGCCAGAATGGGTTTTACAAGTCGGCAAGATAAGCATCCCGCATAACGTCATTGTACTGTTTTTCAGAATAAGGTTTTCCGGTTTCGCAGGATTGAGGATGTGGCATTCCGTAATATGCAAGAATCAGAGGAACGCTACCTTTGAAATAGTCTTTCATGCTCAGATCCTTCCTGCCCTTAAAATCTCCATACAACTTTTCTGCTGCCATTGACTCTATCACTGAATCCATTAGCTCATTAGGATCCTCAACATCGCTTGGTATCTTTTGCATCTTTAGGATGTTGCCTATCTGTACTCTTGTGTAATCACGAGAACCGCTTGGTGATTCGAAACGATAATCAAAACCATCCATAAGTTTTTTAGAATGAAGGTATCTATCAAGATAAATGTACTTGCCATCAAAATCTTCGAGTTTGCCATAATGGAATCCGTTCTTTTTGCGTATAACTACATCTTTGCCAATCAGCTTGTTAACAAAGCCATCAATGGCATCGTAATCAAGAAATTCGTCAGGAATCTTATTGTATTTCCTATCATACCATTCCTTGCCTACGGCATACATTGGGGCGTATCTTTTCTTGAGCCTTGCAACCTCTTCGAAAAAAGGCATATCTTTCCATTCGTTTATCTCTATCCTGCCATCTATGTACCTTTTCTTCTCCCACCTGTACAAAGGTGTACCTTTTTCTTCCTGTTCTTTAGGCTCTTCTTTCTTCTTGCCTATTCCACGCAGTAAATCAACAAGCCCCATGCCACTAGGGAATGCCCTGGCTTTATAAACCTTTCGCTTTGTAGTTACTGACTAATAGTAATAAAAGGAAGGGTTTAAAAAACCCCTGATCCTTTTAGTATTTCATGGAAAGCCAAAACAACCTTGAAGGCAGATTAAGAGAAAGAATCGTGATAAAGCATCAGATAAGAGAAACAAGGAAATATCTCGATTCAGTAAGGGGAGATTATAGCGACCCTTTTGACCTAGAAAGGCACATTGAAAAGAAAAAAACTCTGCTTAAACTTTCCTATCTTGCTGATAAATTAAAAAAGACTAATGAAGAGATAGAAGTATTGTCAAAAAATCAAGGTAGTTATGTGTAATATTTCATAAATTTCGCTTTTTCTCAATAATTTAAAACACTTTTGCTTTCTTGATTTCCTGTTCTGGCTGTTTTCATCTCATAAATACCCCTTTCATACAGTAAAGAGGCAGTTTCTGCTTCCTTGCCTAAGGAATTGCTTCAGAATTTCCGCTGGGAGTTTCCATAATATACAATTCTGCACTTAATAAAATTGCATTATTATTTTCAAACACCCTGATTTCCAACGGTCTTTAATGAGTTTTGCATTTTTTGGATGCACGCCAGCTTAGCTCTCAAAAAATAAAACTCGCCTCGATACTTCGTTCGAGTCAAGTCAAAACCTCTTAAATCCCTGGAAATTTCGCAGGGCATGAAAATAATAAATAAAATTAAGGCAGAATTGGAACAAACAAGGAAACTCCTGGAGATTGTCAATTCTGAAGAAGAATATAACTTGTGTAAGGCAGACGAAGCCCGCCTTCTTTCATTATTATCTACACAATTGAAAGGAGGTAAGAGAAGAAAATGAAAACAATACAGGAAATCAAACAGGATTTTGAGCAGATATTTGCAGAGGTTAGCAGAATCAACGGCATTACAACAGAATCAGCAACAGAGGTTGCCAAAGTGATATTGCAGGAGTCAGGCAAGAACGCCAGGACTCAGGCAATGCATGAAAACAATGACAGCAATGCAAAAAGAGCTTACAACAGCAATGTTCCAGCTACAGAAAAGCAGAAGTACATGCTGAAGAAGCTCAAGGTTGGCTTTCAGGAGAACATCAGCAAGTCTGAGGCTTCAAGGCTTCTTGACAGTGCGCTGGGTAAAAAGAGTGATGAGAAAGGCAGGGCCCAGCCTGCCTTCTCTTTTCCAAAATGAGTTCTTACAGGAAGCAGAAGCCTTACGATGTAGACATAGAAGTGG
>JAFGPE010000036.1 GCA_016926055.1 Candidatus Woesearchaeota archaeon
AGAGAGAGGAGAATATTTTTCTGACATGATACCAATCGAAGAGCTTATCAACAAAATGGAGAAGCCGGAAAGAAAGATGTTGATGTGTGGATGAGATGGAAAGATGTGTGATATTACATAAGGAATCTTAATCCGTAGAGAGTTCTGCTGAGCAAAAGAAATTACTCCAGTTTTCTTTTGTTCTTCCATAATCGTATATTACATGAACCTTAACAAGATCTCCCTTCCTTACATAAATATCTCCTTCACTCAAAGGAACCACGATAGGAGGCATCAGGGAATCAGATTTCTTAAAACGTATTCCTGAAGATATCACAATCGGCGATGTCAGCCTGAGACCATTTACCGTTCCATCCTGTGTGGCTTCCACGACAATTTCAGCGTCAACATGTTCATCGTTTATCTTGCTTAGATCTACCTTTCTGAAAAGTACTGGTTTTGAAAGAATTTCTGGTTTTGAAATGCCTCTAAATTCAAAATAAGTTTCCCTTATCCTGACAAGATCATCATAAAAAGAGTATGGCGAACAAGCGAGCTCCATCTTATTGGATACTGTTTTCGGAAGGCGTATAGCATCAGGTTCGGCTAAATGTTTATTTATGTAATTCATTATAGGTACTTGCGGCTCAATGGCCAACCAAGTGCTTAGATTCTCAGCGATAACCATGTTAGCTTTATTACCGATGTCATCAATAGTAACTGTCAACACATCTCTTGGGCAAAGAATAGTTATTATATTGTCAAGTTGGTTTCTTTTGATGTTTTGTCGTGCAACTTCGCCGACAGCAGGGTCTTTCTCCACTGCATAAACAATCTCTGCGCCATTTTTTGCAGCAAAAAGGCTCATTATGCCTGTCCCTGTCCCGCTTTCCAACACTCTCTTGCCTTGAGCAAGTTTCTCTATTGCGATCATAAAAGGCACTACTCTTGTTTCATCAGAAACCATCTCATAATGATATGCTAAGCACAAATCTGACCCCTGCGGAGTATTATATTTTATTCTTGATGTCATTTAATCTCATCTCTCCACTCACTCAAGCAACTATGTTTGATAAATTTATCACATAATTGCTTTAATTTCAATACATCTTGCGTTTTGTTAAACTCATAAATCGCAGCCCTTACTTTTTCATCACAATCCCTGAAGTTGCATGAAGAAGGAATCGAAGAAATCCTTCCGTCATCGGCAAGCTCCTCAGCAGACATACCTACAAAGAGCTTTCCATTCGTATTGCTAACACCTAATTCATCAGCAGTTCTAACAATAACTTCCACAATACTCCACAAGCTAGGAGGCCTATATTCTCCAATATTGAATGCTGAATTCGCCGGAGAATTGTCAGGCAGGTATTCTGGCTGGAATGCCACGTATGTTGTGACATCCTCATCTTCTCCTTTTTTAAGGACATCCAACGCTGTTGCTACTGCTTGTTCTATTCCCTCTTTCTCGGATAATGGGTATGGCTTTATCCTAACATTTGCCATGAAATCCACGCCAGCATCTTTGCAGGTTCTGATGCAATCTTCCAGAGCAACTCGAGGGACATTCTTATTAAGATGGTTATTCCTTGTTACGTCATTACTGCTTTCCCAACCCATGCAATACACTCCCTGTATCTTCGGACCTAATGAATTGTTATATTCTCTTAGTTTATCAGAAGTTATGTCTTCAGGCCTTGACTCCACAACAACCAACTTAAGATAGTCGAGCGACGATAATTGGGCCATTAGTTTCGTTCTTAGGTTTGGTGAGAGTTCATCGTCGTTAAAGAAATTGCCAGGACCAAATAAATCAAACCTTGCAGGCCTTTGTTCATTAAGACTATCAATAACTACTTTGTGCTGATTTAATATATTTGCATCAGAAACATGGCTGTCCGAATGATCGCTCAAGCTGCAACCTGCGCATTTATTATAGGTACAAGGTCTCAACCAGTATACAGCCATAACTCTGTCTACAGGTTGTCCTGCAATATTGGCCGGCGTTCTTTCAATCAAGAATGGCTTATCTAAATAGGGTTTCATATTTACTGACCAGTAGTTTTATTTCAGTATTTCAATTTTTGTCGCACCAGAATAGTACGAAAGCTTTAAAAGAAGACTCCTCTTATCTTGGTGGATGAACACAGATATCCTAACTGAACTGGGCTTTAGCGAGAATGATATAAAGATTTATCTGACATTGCTTAAAAGCGGAAGTGCTACAGCATATGAGCTAAGCAAGGAAACAGGAATTTATAGAGCACATGTTTACGACAAGCTTGAGCATTTAATGAACAAAGGGTTGGTTACCTTTGTACACATAGGTTCGGTAAGAACATTTAGAGCTACCCACCCAACAAAACTAAATGAGTTCGTCATGGAAAGAAAGCAAAAGCTTGAGGAACAGCAAAACAAACTTAAAAAATTTCTTCCTGAGCTAGAAAATATCATGGCAAAACAAACTGGGGAAACAGTAGTCGAGGTGTTTAAGGGAAAGGAGGGATTGAAATTTTTGCTCAAGGATGTAATCAAAACAGGAAAAGAGGTATTGATCAGCGGAGTGGAGGAATCGAGATATTCAGAATTTTCAATGATATACATGAAACGGTATTTCAGGGAGATTAAAACAAAAAAGATCAGGGAAAGAGTCATAACCTCAAGCAGAAAAGAGGTTTATATTTTTGACAAAAAGCTCGCCAGCACGACAGAATACAAGTTTATTGAGGAAACCCTGCTTAACCCGACAAACACATTTGTGTACGGCAACAAGATAGCGCTAGTACTGTGGGATATGCCGATTACTTCCATACTGATACATAACCCTGTTGTCGCTGCAACCTACAGGAATCAGTTTGAACGTCTTTGGAAGATTGCGAAGGGAAGAGCAGGGAGAACAAGGAGATAAGGAATGCATTAAATGAGCTTGCCAAGGAGTGTGTTCTTGTCATGGCGCCGCAGACAATCTACGGA
>JAFGPE010000037.1 GCA_016926055.1 Candidatus Woesearchaeota archaeon
ATCTCTTTAAGTGTTGCAAGTGAAGCTGCCATTGAGATAGCTTCATCCCCATACGTCATGGATGTGATCACATCTACAGTCTTGTCAAGGATTTCCTTTTTGCCGACAATGGCTGAGATGGGTGTTCCATTTCCTAATGCTTTTGCCAGGCAGCACAAGTCAGGAATCACTTTGAAATACTCTTGTGCGCCTCCCTGAGAGAACCTAAAGCCTGTGACTACTTCATCAAATATGAGAACAGTGCCATTTTTGGCGGTAAGTATCTTCACTTCATCTAAGAAGCCCGCAACTGGTTTTTCAAAGTTAATTGGCTCCATTATTACAGCAGCTATTTCGTTTTTGTGATCTTTGAATATCTTCTTCAATGAGCCGATATCATTATATTTGAAGGTGATAATATCTCTCTTGAGATCCTCGGGAATTCCCCTGTTCATTGACTCTAAAACATAGGACCAGTCCTGCCAGCCGTGAAAATGGCAGCTTGCAATCTTTCGCTTACCTGTGAATGCCCTTGCTATCCTTATTGCTCCTGTCGTGGCATCAGAGCCGTTCTTCAGTATGCGAACCCTTTCGGCGCATGGCACCATCGAGCATATTTGTTTTGCAAGTTCAACCTGTAGGGGTGTACTCAACGAGAAGAGTGTTCCTTTTGAAAGCTGTTTCTTGATTGCTTGGTTGACTTTAGGATACGCAGTTCCGAGGATGTTGGCTCCTAGGCTTCCTTGGAAATCAATGAACTCATTCCCATCAATATCCTTAACAATTGCTCCATTTCCCTCAGTTAGGAATATAGGGTATGCGCCGTAGGTATACAGCCTCGGGTCTTTGGCGATTATTGAGCTGCCGGGCACTACAAATTTCTTGCTTTTTTCCCACAGTTCAATTGATTTCTTGTAACTATTTTTTCTCATTTTCAAATCCCTTTGCGATTTTGATGAAGCTTTTTATTTTACTTTCATCTTTCCTGTCCTTCCGCAGGTATGATGGAGAGTAAGTGCTCACGCCTGTGGATACATCGACGCCCTGAGGCTTCGTTTTTTTCATAGCATCTGCTAGATTCTCAGGTGTTAAGCCTCCTGCTATGTAGACTGGTTTCTTCGATAAGCTGATTAATTTATTGCATAGTTCCCAATCGTTAGTCACTCCTGTCCCGCCAGTGTATCCGCCGTGGCACGTGTCCAAAAGAATATAATCACAACATGGTTGGTAACCTGATAGCTTGTCAGTTCCTGTTTTAGGATCAACAACAACGGTTTTTATGATTTTCTTATTTGTCTTTGTTCTGAGCAGCCCGAGTTTCTCAAATCCTACGTCCTCTGATACCTGTATTCCTGTTGAATTGACGTAATTTGCTAAAGCAACTATGTCATCAACTTCAGTAAGGTGAGTCACGATAAAGCTATCCACATTCTCCGGAAATTTCTTAATAATCTCCCTTATAGTTTGCGCATGGGGCTCCACCTCTACAGGAAGAACCTTGCCGCCCATAACAAAACCGATTGCGGTGGCTCCTGCTTTTATTGCAGCCATTGCATCTATTTCATTGCTTACGCCACATATTTTTATTAGCATTTTATCTCCCTCTTGATGATTTCTACAAGTTCGTCACCACATTCCCTACTACTTCGACCCGTGGTGTCAATAACGTGTTTGGGGCAAGCCAGATTCTCGTATATCTCTCTGTATTTTTCCTCTCTTCTCTTGATAAGTTCAGGGTGACTTGCAAGGTCTGTTCTGTACTCATCTCTCCGGTCACGTGTTAATCTTGCTGCAACAGTTTCTGCTGCCGCTGTGAAATGGATGTACAGATTTGGCTCAAGAAAAAGAGGATTAAGCAGTTTTCTGAATACCTGGTTATGTAAATATTCAGCATCTGGTAAAAATGAGTCAACTGTCTGGACATATCTGTCCTGGAGTACATCAAATCCTTCATGCAATGAGGGTATGACCTGAGTCCTTGTCCTGATAACTAAATCGATGTAATATGTTAAAGAGTGTGGATGTTCATGTATGCAATGCGACCAAAGGCCGGTTGATGAGAATCCCTTGTTGTATTTTATGCCTTCGAGCATGGGCAAGGCATGTTTGATAGAGTGTGTTTTTCCAGCCCCATTCACTCCTTCAATGACTATCAGTTTTCCCGTCATTATAAATCCCTCAAAGGATATGTTCTTCGCAAGTGTCTTTCATTATCTGCTTCATTGAATCCTTTCAGCATATGCTGGGATGGTTGTTCAAGTATGCTTCCAAGGTCTTTCAGGCCGTCTGCCGTGGGTGCGAGGAAATGACCTCTGCTTGAAACAACCCTACAATAGTCATCTTCTGTATGTGCTTCCGACGCGATTATGTTGAGGTGCGGGTAAGTTGCTTTGCATCTGGCAACGACTTTACGATATCTTCCTGTGGGTAGATAGAACTCTTGGCTATGTGCACTACCATATCCTCCTGGAGAAAAGTGCGACAATTTCCATGAAGTGGCAACATCCCCTATGAGATTTCCCACACCCATAACGGATCCAACATTTTTTTTCGATACGACAGTATTGATTTTGATGCCGATAGAAGAGTATTCTTCATGAAGCAGATGAAGCAACTGTAAAATTAGCTGATAGTGGTTTGAGACTGCTTTTGTTGGTCGCATTGTTCTATGCACTTCAGGGTTTGATGAATCAAGAGGTAGCCCGACATAATCCACGAGATCTGCTATATCTGGGAGTTTGCGTTCTAATAGTATGCCGTTAGTCGTTACGATATTCCTTAGGCCTTTCTGTTTTGAGTGCTTGAGGATGTCTGCGATGTCTCTTCTCATTAATGGTTCCCCGCCTGTGAAATTGATTGCTTCTACACCTTTTTCTGAAAGAATATCTATGCATTGCTTTGCTTCTTCTGTGTCAAGCTCGTGTTTCTGCTCACGCCAGTCTGAAAAGCAGAA
>JAFGPE010000038.1 GCA_016926055.1 Candidatus Woesearchaeota archaeon
AAATGCAAGACGTAGGGCTAAACAAGGCAGAACAAAAAAAGAGGCATCATCAAGCAACAGAAGGGATAATTATCGAGGCTCTGAAAAGGAGAGTGACAAAATCTTCACAAATACAAGGGTATGACTTCATTATTCTTTGCGTTGATAATGAACAGACAAGGGCAATAATAACAAAGTCGTGCCATGATCTAGGCACACCCTTCCTCGACCTGCGGAGTTCTGGCAGAAGAATGATAGCAATACCAAAACTTTCAACACTGAAAAGCAACCTTAAATTCATAGACCAAAACGACACAGAAGAATACAGTTGTCAGGAAAAAAATGACTTAGAGCAAGGTCGTATAAGTATAGGAAACAAGGTGGTTGCCTTTATAGGTGTTCAAATGCTTTTGAATCACTCAAGAGGGCAAACAAACATTCCGCAAACACTAAGCGTGTGAGGTGACAAAAATGGAAAAGATACCGTTTTACATAGAAAGCAAGAATGGACACGACATAGAAGAAGTGTCGCAGGAAGAAATAAAACAAAGAGTTGAGGCAGAGCTTAAACAGGACAAGCTTGTAACGATAGAAAAAACAGATGGAGGAAAGGAACTATTGACAGAAGAGGATATCCCAATAGAAACATCACAAGATGAATTATGGGCTGAAAAGTTTGAGCAGACAAAGAGTGCGACATCAACAAATAAATCTAAGGGTGGTTAAAGATGAAGTTCAGGAATTTATTAAAGAAATATCAGGAAGAAAAAACAGGTCTGTTTGTAAATGGTTACGGAATAGGCAAAATAACTAGCGTAGAAGATGACTACATAGATTATGAAGTCATAAAAAAACAGGATAAAAAACTGATAAAGGAAATCATGCATATACAGATACAAGACATAGAAATCTCTCTAGGTGAAAAAGAGATTCCGAAATCGCAGGAACAAAAAGAGATAGAAAACGATTTGGAGGCGATATGAATGTTATCAGAAAAAGAACAGCAATACCTAGCAAAGCTAATCGCATTAGCGAAGAAGAAAGTCAAAGAAGAGCATGGAATAGAGATTAAAGCAGATATTAAGATAGATACAGCGAGAAGCCTTGAAGAAAATAAAGCATCAATTATTGAAGCGGTCAAGAAGGATAAAGAGCAAAAACTCAAAGCCAAACCTTCTCAGAAAATTGAACAAAAGAAACAAAAGAAAGAAACTGTGACTAAGGTTTGTGAGGAACAAAAGCAGAAAGCAAGGCAAGAGGAAAAGGAAGCTCAGAAGATAGTTGAAGAGTTCAACAAGTCTATCCAGTGTAAAAATCAAGACATAACCAAACATTACGCAAGGTTAAGAAAAAGCGTTGAATTGACAGCTAAAGGATATTTTAAAAGCACTTTTCTTCATGGAAAAGCAGGTCTTGGAAAAAGCTATCAAGTAACAGCGATACTCAACGAGCTAGGATTCAAGCTAAACAGCGAGAAGGGGCTACCAGTAAAGAACACTAAAGATTTTTATACAGTGTTTAGTGGAGATATGTCACTCGCATACCTTTACAGGTTTCTATACGAGAATAATGGAAAGCTCATAATCTTTCGTGACCTTGTAAAGCTCATTAACAGCCTAAGAACAATAGACATCTTGAAAGCTACAACAGAAACTCATGGCAGAAGAGTAGTGCAGAAAGGACTTTACTCAAAGAAACAAGAAGATTTGCCTGACAGTTTCGTTTGTGAAAGCAGATTCATATTTGAGATGAACAGTCTAAAATTCAGAGGCGACATGAGAGATGATGTGGAGGCACTGCTTTCGAGGGGTGACTATGTAAGCACAGTCTTTTCTTTTGAAGAAGTATCAGACATAATGAAGCAAATCGCAAAAAGCAAGGAAGAAAAAGAAGTAACAGATTTCCTGATACAGAATTACGACTTTGTAGGCTGGAACAACTTTAATCTGCGAATGCAAAACAAAGCCTTCAATATCCACCATTACGCAAAAGATGAAGGAAAGGACTGGAAACAAGAACTACTAGATTTCCTCAAGACAGAAATGACGGAAACGAGAAGGCAACTCTATCCATATATCGGACGAAAAGCAGTTAGGACAAGTGAATTGAAGAAGCTTTTAGTAAGAACGCACATAGACAACTGTTATAACCTCAGAACAGCAGACAGAAGGATAAGAGATTATATCCTGATGAACGAACTCTTCATAGTAGGCTTTGTAAGTAGAGAAGAAGAAGAATTGGAGGCGTATCTAGACAACCACAGGAACTACTATCTCAGTATAAATCCCATAGAGGCTTTAACTCTAAGCGACACAAGCGACACAAAAACTAAACAAACCACACCACGACAGGAAATCGATCAAGCCATACAGCAAGTAGCGGTGTAACTGCCATTTTCTTCTTTTTTAATTTCAACTTTTAAGCTGTCAGCTACTTGCATCTGATTTACTTATAAAACTAACTATGATATAATCAACGATTATGGAAGAAAAAAGGGGATTAAAATACGATAACAAATCTAACACAAATAGCAAAGAAATTACACGTTTTTATTGCCCAGAAAGGGAAAAACATGAAGAAGCCTTTCTCAAAAATCCCAATTCTGCAACGTCTTTAGGAGCATACTTAATAACTTGCCTTCAAGATAATCGTTCTTTTGATTATAAGAAGTTTATACTTCGGGCAAGGAAATATATTGAATTATCCCCTAACGAGCATGCTTTTTATTCCGCTTTCACACATTTCTTTTATACAAGAAATCTAAAACATAACGAATTTCGCAGTCTTCCCGAAGATCAAAGAGAACAACTGGCAGACATATTCTTACAAATTTATGACACTGATCCAGCCTTGGCTTTAGAAGGAGAAATAGTAATTCCTTTTGCCTTAAAATCAAGGAAACATATACAAAAAGCTATTAAAATCTATAAAAAGAAATGGGAAAAAACCCAGAACATATCACATCTTTTTTACTTAATTCTTTTTTATAGTCAGCAAGAGCAATACGATAAAGCATCAACCCTCATAAGAGAATTAATTAATCAAAAACATCTAAAATTA
>JAFGPE010000039.1 GCA_016926055.1 Candidatus Woesearchaeota archaeon
AAGAATATGAGATAACAATAGGAACCCCTCCAGCATCTTCGTTGATTCTGAAAGAGGCGGGAGTTCAAAAGGGCTCTGGAAACCCGCTTCAGGACAAGGTTGCTGACCTGAGGATTGAACAGATTATCAAAATCGCAAAGATGAAGGAAGGCTCGCTTCTTGGAAAAAATCTAAAACAGAAAACCAAGGAAATTATGGGAACGTGCCAAAGCATGGGTATCCTTGTCGAAGGAGTTCCTGCCAGCGATGCTATTGAAAAAACGAACAAAGGCGAGTTTGACAAGGAGATTGAAGCTGAGAAGACAGAACTTTCTGCAGACGAGCTGAAAGAGCTTGAAGTTGAGAAGAAGAAGCTTGCAGAGGAAATAGAGAAGAGGAGAGGAGAATTTGTCAACCTTGCAAAGCAGATAATTTCTTCGATGCAGGACAAGCCAAAGGCACAGATAAAGACAAAGCTAAGGGAAGCAAAGATTCCGGAAATGATAATCAAAGAGCTATTGCCGGCAGAGGCGGGAGAGGGTGCTGCAAAAGAAGGAGGAGCAGCACCTGCAGCAGGCGCAGCAAAGCCAGCAGCTGCACCTGCGAAGAAATAAGAATTTTAACAACTTCGAAAAATAAACAAGTATTTTTAAGTCAAATCTGAGTTTTTCGGCAAAATCCAAATAATCTTCGATTTTCATCGACATGAACTCGTCTGTAACTCTGCAGAGGACTTCTCAATGGCTTATATTTGTGAAAAGGATTTTCTCTTATCTCCTATATCTTCTTATTTATTATCTGCAGTTGCTTCTGGTTCTTCTTCGCGATTTGTGCCTGAAAGAATGTGTAAATCTTGGCGGAGCAGGAAGGATGTCTTATGATGTGTGTTTCAAGCCATTGTTCTCCAGAAGGCATTTGCACAACTGATTGTGATGGCAAAGGGAGCTGCACAACAATCCAATGAATTCGATGGGGATGGGCACCTTGACTTTTTTCGGGGAAAAGCACAACATTTAATAATCCTCAATCCACTCTCATGTCATGGGATTGCTAAATCAGTTAGTCTGCCCAGACGAGTCAAATGCCGAGAGAGTAAAAATAAAGGCAGCGCATGTTAAAGAACTGTGGAATGAATACAAAGATACGATTCCTGAAAAAAATAAATTAATAAACCAACTACCGTATTCATTTGGCCAAAAGAGACAAATTCTTCAAAGATTGAAACACATGCTGCGTTCAGAACTGATTGATGCACACAGAGAAGAGTCTGAGGAAGAAGACCTTGTTTCCAGCCTCAAGCAGCTTGAACACAGCAAGAGGATAATGAGAATAAGTAAACTCGTGGAAGGTCTGAGGTTTGCTGAAGTAAAGCAGGAATACTTCTACGAACTGTTGCGCCATCTTTATGCAGTCCTGAAAGACGAAGCAAGACAATTAAAAATCCTTCAGAGCTGTAATTTGAGAAAATTCAGGGCGCATTGTGAACAAATGGCGTATGATTTGAATTTTGAGTTGAATGTCGTTCTAAAGCTGGATAAAGAGCCTGACTTAATCAAGGTTTTCATCAAGTTTGCAAAGGAAGAACATAACGTCCATATCATGACTTTGAAAGAAAGGATACTCATGAAAGATATAAAAAAGAACATGAATCGTATTTTTCTTGGCGAGGTGCAGGAAGGAAAGCTTTATGACTTGGCGCGCAGAGTTCTTAACGCCATTGAATACAAAACAGGGAATGCTATTGGAAATGAGATTCTTCTCGGATATCATAACACTGTAGACTATGAATTTGTAAATGGACCTGAATTCGAGATTTTAGTAAGAAGAATCATGAAACTCATAAATATGAGAGGCTCTAAAGAGCAAATACTGGTTTTCATTCGTATTTTCAGAGAATGGTATCTTCACGAAAGAGAATAGTGACAAAACATTCAGATAGACAACGTAAAAGATTCAATGGGGATAAATATCCCTGCTTTTCTTCCACGAAATGTTCATTTCATTCAATAAGTTAATTATCCTTTCTTTCTCCCCACTCATTCCCTTCCAATCAACCATTGCAGTCTCGCATGGCTCTGTGTTTCTTGCCATCGCCCGTCTTATCATGCTCTCATCAAGCTGCACGAGCATATACTTTGGGCAGACATGGCCAAAAGCGTAATCAGTTGTGTCAATTACCCTCCTAAAAGCAATGCAAGTATGAATCCCGCCAACTCCAAAAGCAACCTTGCACTCTGGAATCGGGTTTGTAAGGGCATGCATGATTGTTCTTGCGATAACAACAGCTGCATCCTTCATCCCCCATTCCTTCTCTGTTGAGCCAATCTCGATAAACATGACCGGTTTTTCCAGGTAAGGGCCGTGATGGGTGCATTCCTGAACAATATCAAAAGGAACCTTTTCGCCATATTGCTCTTTTGCAAACTTCTCAATTGTCTGAAGAGAAAATTTCAGCAGAGATGGCGGTGCAAAACAAAGTTCCTTATCTCTTCCGCCCTGCTCTGCACTGCCCCAGTTCCCATGAGAATGCACTGACAAAGACGGAATCCCTGACTTGCTCATGTGCTTTGTCGCAAACATGAATAAGTCGGCGTCTATCTCTTTATCGATATTTTCACAGAATATGCTTTCTTCTTCCATTTCGTATAACTTAATATTCTCATCATAACAATAATA
>JAFGPE010000040.1 GCA_016926055.1 Candidatus Woesearchaeota archaeon
CTCAGAATAAACGCTGTTTTCACCAGGAATATGGGGTTTAACTACCGCTCTACCGCTTCTGATCTGTCAGGAAGAATGACTGGAAAAGCGCCGTGTGAGCCACCCATCTCATCATCTGATCTATACAACATAGAGGTTAGCAGCATATTCTCCAGGTCTGTTTCAGTCGTATTTAGTATCGAAGCAATCATGAATATTTAGCGCCAAGTTAACAGAAAAACCACTCAATTATTTCCTTTCCTCCGTTCTCTTATTTGATTCCAGCTCCCAAGAAGTATGGAATTCGTTACCGCGTGGCTCATCTGTTCTTTTATATTTATGCGCCCCGAAATAATCCCGCTGCCCCTGGGTGAGGTTCACTGGCAACTGTTTACTACCGAAACTGGTAACATAATCTCTTGATGCTGAAAATGCAGGCATGGGCACCCCGAGGTTTATCCCTGAATGCAACACGTTATCCAGGCTTTGCAAACCATCAGCTATTCGACCTTGTAGAGAATCAGCTAGCAGCAGGTGTTTAATATTTGGATTCTGACTGTATACATTTGCAATGTCCTTGAGCAGATCCGCCCTGATAATGCATCCGTTTCTCCATAATTTCACAACCTCGCCAATGTCAATATTTCCAAATTTATTTCCCTTGATTCCGGCAGCTGTCTGGATGAGGTGTATTCCCTGTGCATATGCCATTATCTTTGATGCATAAAGTGCTTTTTCAAGATCATTAACGAGTGTTTCCTTATCTCCTGTAAACTTATGTTCTCCTGCAGGAAATGCTTTTGCAAGATTTTCTCTTAAATCCGAATACGACGACATTGCTCGTGCATTCACAGCTGCCGCAATAGTCGGTATGGGTACAACTCCGCTCTCATTTTCCAGAGCAGCCATTGTTGTCCAGGTGCCTGTTCCCTTCATCCCTGCCTTATCCAGTATCTTATCCACAAGATAGGCATCGCCTCCACGTGGATCATGTTGCTTAAGTATGTCTGCTGTTATCTCAACAAGGTATGATTTCAGATTTCCTTTGTTCCATTTCTCGAAAACCGTTCCTATCTCTGGGGCAGTCATTCCCGCATGCCTCATAATATCATAAGCCTCAGCGATGAGCTGCATGTCTGCATATTCAATTCCATTATGAACCATCTTCACGAAGTGGCCTGCTCCGCCATTGCCAATCCATTTAGCGCATGGCTCGCCTCCATATTTTGCAGCAATATGCTCAAAAAGAGGTTTTACTCTGTCCCAAGCCTCATGGTTACCGCCAGGCATGCATGATGGCCCTATTAATGCTCCCTGCTCACCACCACTCACGCCAGTGCCAATATATTGGATTCCCTTTTTATTCAATCTTTCCATTCGTTTTTGGGTGTCTTTGTAATGTGAATTGCCACCCTCGATAATGATTGCTCCTGGGTCAAGAAGTTCAGCCAGATCAGTTATTGTCTTGTCAGTTGGCTTTCCTGCCTTTATCATGAGCCAGTATACGCCTGTCTTTCCTACCTGCTTAACCAACTCACCTAAATCTGTTGTTGTATCTATATGTTCTTGCGTATTAGACATGTTAGTAGAATGACTTACCTTGAATTTAGTAAGTTCGGTTTCATCATAATTATACAATGTGACAGGCCAACCTTTCTCCTTGCCATGACCAGCGATATTAAGTGCCAAATTAGCCATTGGCCCAGCGCCAAGAAATCCAATTCTGTCTAATGTCTGTTTTTCAGCCATCACATCCCCCAATGCGGGAATTGTGTGGTAATATATAAATCTTTCTAACAACAATCATTTTGAAGTAGTTAATATTATTCAGTATCGCAAAATGGCTTCTAACAGAGATACCACTCTAAAATAGTAAATTTTATTAAGCAGACCTACTTGCCTTGCTGATATGACTGAAACCAGATCAAAGTTTATCAGATTATTTGTTCCAAGGCTGGTTGGAGCCAGCCTGTTATCCAATGACGGCGTTTCTTCAATCGTTAAGGCTGCAATACCTGAAGATCTTGAAACCATCACAATAAATGGTTATTCGTTCAAGCAGATGACTTCTGTGAATGGTGGCCGCAAGCTGTTCTATATTCCGAACACCCACATCGAATCTGATATGAAAAATGATTACAAAATTGCATCTGCCCTGATAAAAAATGAGATAGTGCAAGCTTATGCAGATGAAGCCTTATTGATAATTCCTGAGTTTGAATACAAACCAGAATCGCTTCTAAGAGTTTATCAAGAATACTTTGCCAAGGACTTCGCCAACCTTCTAATATCTGAAAATATTTGCGTCTTTGGAACTCAGGATTTGAAGGCACATGAAACAGCAGTCAGAGATTTAGTCGCATACATAAAAAAAGAGTATGCTGAAGTATTCCAGGATTGCATTAACGTGATCGAGAAACACACAGAAAGAAATCCGAGCACAGAATATTGGCTGAATAAGCTCAATAAGTCATTTGGTAAGACCCATATGAAATATAGGAATGATGTCAAGGAATATGAAAGCAAATATGGTCACATCACAAAGGATAAGGCAAACTTTACGAGAAGACAAGCCAGAGAGAATATAACATTCCAATCCATTGAAAAGGCCTTTGATTTGGGATTCAATAACATAGGCATTACCTACGGTAAGCAGCATGCCGAAAGTTTCATTTCACACTTCCAGAAAATATGCAATGTTTATGTTGGACAAGAAGAAGATATCCCTCTCAAACCAAAGACGATAAAAGACAGTTATCTTCCGCCACCTGTCCAGAAAGTTATCAGCGAATACAACAAATTAGAAAGATTCCATAAGGAACTCTACAAGAAGATGATACTTCAAAAGGCTGACAGAATCATACATCCAGATTCACAACGGCTTTTGCATTCTCCTCGATAAAGGCTCTTCTCGGCTCTACCTCGTCGCCCATGAGAATTGTGAATATCCTGTCTGCTTCGACAGCATCCTCGACATTTACCTGCACAAGAGACCTTGTCACTGGATCCATTGTTGTTTCCCAGAGCTGCTTTGGATTCATCTCTCCAAGGCCTTTGTAGCGCTGCATAGATATGCCGTCCTTTCCGTTCAGCTTAAAATATTCCTCAAGTGCTCGTTCATTGTATAAATAATCCAATTTCTTTCCTTTCGCAACCTTGAAGAGAGGGGGCTGTGCAATATAGACGTGGCCAGCCTTAATCAAATCGACCATGTAGCGATAAAAGAACGTCAGCAGCAATGTCCTTATATGCGCGCCATCTACATCAGCATCTGTCATGATTATGATTTTATAGTATCTTAGCTTCTGTATATTAAACTCGTCACCAATTCCGCAGCCAAGTACTGTAACCAGTGAAACAATCTCATTATTCTGAAGCATCTTTGCAAGCCTTGCCTTTTCCACGTTGAGGATTTTTCCCCTCAACGGAAGGATTGCCTGGAAGTCCCTGTTGCGTCCCTGCTTTGCACTTCCGCCGGCTGAATCTCCCTCGACAATATAAATCTCGGTTTTCGCAGGATCACTGTTCGCGCAGTCTGCAAGTTTTCCGGGTAATGATGCTGAATCAAGAGCGTTCTTTCTCCTTGCCAAATCCCTTGCCTTTCTCGCTGCATCTCTTGCCCTGGCAGCACTTATTGATTTCTCGAGAATCATTTTCGCAACATGCGGATTCTGCTCAAGATAGTTTCCAAGCATTGACGATACAAACGAGTCAACTATTCCCTTTATTTCTGAATTGCCAAGCTTTGTCTTTGTCTGCCCCTCAAACTGCGGCTGGGGGATCTTTAACGAGATGACTACCGACAACCCTTCCCGCACATCATCGCTTGTCAGCTTTGCATCTTCATCCATCTTGTTCTTCTGGGAATAACTGTTCAAAGACCTCGTAAGTGCTGTCTTGAAGCCTGCAAGGTGCGTGCCCCCTTCAACAGTGTTTATGTTGTTGACGAAGGAGAATATATTCTCGTTGAAGCCGTCATTATATTGCATCGCAACCTCAAGATGAATTTTCCCTTCCTCCTTGAAGAAATAAATCACTTCATGAATTGGATTCTTGTTCTGATTGATGTGAGCCACAAACTCCTTTATTCCACCCTGGTAGAAGAACTCGTGCTTCTTGTTTTCCCTTAAATCCTCGATTGAAATCCTTAGTCCCTTGTTCAGGAATGCCAGTTCTCTCAACCTGCTTGACAAGGTGTCAAAATGAAAATTATCAGATTCCATTATTGTCGTGTCAGGCCAGAACCGTATAGTTGTTCCTGAATCAGTTGCTTCCCCCATTGATTCAACAGGAGTTACCGGCTTTCCGAACTCGTACTGCTGCCTCCACAGCTTCCCATCTCTTTTAACTTCCACAATCAGTTTTCTTGACAAGGCATTTGTCACGGAAACTCCAACGCCATGCAAGCCACCTGAGATTTTGTATGTTGACTCGTCAAATTTTCCTCCAGCATGCAGCTTTGTCATTACAATCTGCAGGGCAGATTCATTGTACTTTGGATGAATCTCAACAGGGATGCCTCGACCGTTATCGCTTATGGTGCAGGAGCCATCTGCATGAATGATTACAAGTATTTTGCTGCAGAAGCCTGCCAATGCCTCATCAACAGAATTATCTACAACCTCATAAACCATGTGGTGCAAGCCGGAAAGAGCTGTACTCCCTATGTACATTCCAGGACGCTTTCTAACTGCATCAAGGCCTCCAAGTATCTGTATTTTCTCTGCCCCATACCCAGTACTTTTCTGGCTAGCTTCCATTTTAATTGCTCTTATTTTCTCGACGAGAAAATTATATCATTCTTACTCAAACCAGAAGCGCTTTTATTTAAATAGTTTACGGTTTTAGAATGCATTTTTAACGGCTAAAAATAAAGAATTCAAAGCTTTTACAGTGTTTATAAACAGGCATAGGAAGATATTTAAATGGCTGTTTTTTAAGATACTGCATGGATGAGCTAATCATGCTGTTAATCGTGCTCTCGGTCATGATAGTTCTTATCTGGAAAAGGCTGAAGATCCACTTTGTCCTTGCGATTTCCATTGTACTGACATCATTTCTTTTTGGAAGAAACTTCATGTTCATCAAAGACATGATATCAACACTGAAGGACCTTGAAACATGGAGCCTGCTTCTCACATTTGTGTTAATATACCTGCTGACTGAGCTGCTCACAAGTACCGGAGTATTAAGCAGAATGGTAGATGCATTGGAAAGAAGGATTACTGACACGAGACTCGTGCTCATGTCAGTTCCGTTTTTTATCGGCCTTGTTCCTGCACCTTCAGGAGCAATGATATCTGCCCCATTTACAAAACAAATAGGGGATAAGATTAGATTAAAAAAGAACAAACAGCACCTTATAAACTACTGGTTCAGGCACATAAGTGAGCACATAAATCCCATATTCCCGGGACCAATTCTTGCGGCAGGTATAGTGGGCATAACTTTCAGCCAGCTTCTCATTGCAAACCTGCCTCTGATGCTTTCTGTTTTCATTACCGGCTTCTTTCTTTTCATCCTGAGAATTCCAAAAAAGAGTAATCCGCTTACGCCGACCAGGAAGGACTGGCAAAACATGTTACATGGCTTTTGGCCCATAGGACTAGCAATTATACTTCCTGTCGCGTTTGGAGTTAATCCCGCAATCTCTTTGGCTCTTGCAGTTGTGCTTACCGCAACATATAACCACGTAAAGATGAATCAGCTCAGGAAAGCATTCAAAAAAAGCATGAAAATTGATTTATTGTTAACAGTTTTCCTGATATTGCTGTTCAGGGAAGTGTTGAAAAGCAGTTATGCAATTGAAAGGGTTTCAAGTTCATTAATGCATCTGGGCATACCTACATGGATAATCGCAATTGCTTTGCCGATGGTTGTCGGATTCCTAACTGGAATCACCATAGGATATGTTGGATTAACATTTCCTCTTCTGCTGCCCTTCTTCCAAAACAACATCTCATTGTTCATGCTTAGTTTCGCAAGCGGCTTTCTTGGAATACTGGCATCACCGACTCACCTGTGCTTCTCAGTGACAAAAGAATACTTCAATGTCGAATATTCGAATGTATACAGGCATCTCCTTCCTGCAATCATAATTGTTTTCACGCTGTCTGTACTCTTTTGTATTGCGGGCTGGCCTTTCGGACTGGTATAGCCAGTTTAGTTCCGGCATCACTCAAGAATGATTTTCTGTTCTCCTTCCACTACCTCTCCGATAAGATACGGCCGTTCATCATGCTCCGCAAGTGAATCCACCATTGTCTCGTATTCATCTGCGCCTGCAATGACAACCATGCCTATTCCCATATTGAAAGTCCGGTACATCTCCTGCTCTGCAATGTGGCCTTTCTCTTGCATCAGCCTGAATATTGGCTGTACATCCCATGAATCCTTCCTTATCTTCACTGAAACTCCCCTTGGCAGTATTCTTGGAACATTTTCCAATAGGCCTCCACCGGTTATATGCGCAAGACCCTTGACATCAAATTTCTCCATCAGCGCAGAGATTGACTTAAGATATGATTTATGCGGGGCCATCAGCACTTCCTTCAGTCTTTTGTTTCCAACCTTTTCATCCAATCTCATCTTCTCCATCTCGAGCAAGAGCTTCAGCGCAAGCGAGTATCCATTTGTGTGCAATCCGGAGCTTTCAAGGCCAATAACCTTGTCTCCGGCTTCTATTGTACTTCCATCGATAATCTTTGACTTTTCAACTGCCCCGACGACAAATCCTGCCAGGTCATAATGCCCCTTCTGATAGAATCCTGGAAGCTCGGCAGTTTCTCCGCCAAGAAGAGTACAATTATTTTGATAACAGCCCTCCACAAATCCCTCAACAATCCTTTCAATCACAGCAGGGTCAATCTCTGACGTTGCAATATAATCCATAAAGAACAATGGCTTTGCTCCCTGGACAAGAATATCATTGACACAGTGGTTCACTAAATCCAATCCCATTGTGTCGTGCTTTCCCGTCAGGAATGCCATCCTAAGTTTTGTCCCGACTCCATCTGTGCTCGAAACAAGCACCGGCTCAGCGTACCCTTTTATCTCAAAAAGGCCACCAAAGTTGCCTATGTCTGCAATAACTCCTTGTGTTCTCTTCGATTTCACAAGTCTCTTTATCCTCTCAACAGCAACATTCGCCTTGTCAATATTGACTCCAGCATCCTTGTATGTTATCCCCACAATCACCACCTATATTTTAAGCATCTTCTTCCAATGCTCGCAAACCATTTCCGTTTTCTTTACTGCAATGCCTTTATACTTCTCAGGATTCTCAAGTATTTCCATCTGTTTTTTATTCATTTTTTCAAAATATTTTTTTAATGAGCCGTCGTTCTTCGCAAGCACAATCAATTCCTTTCCTGACTTCTGAGATTCCAAAGTCAGCTTCCTTACGGCCTCATGCGCATTCTCATGACCAAGGGATGCGAGCAGAATATACAATGGCTCTGCAGCAATCATTTTTTTATTTTGGTCAAAGTTGTTTTTAATATTTGTTTTATCAACAACCAATCTTTTTAATGTCTTGTTCAGCCTTATCGCGCTGACTACCAGGGCTGCAACAATCTCTGGGCTGAATCTGGAAGAAGCTGAGTTTGTCAAATCCCTTTGATGCTCGCTTATCTGGTCAAGATAAACTGTCATCATCCTCGGCACAAATGCCTTCCACATGCTCTTTACATTCTCGAAATTGATTGGATTTCTCTTGTGAGGCATTGTTGATGAGCCAACTTGATTCGCCTCAAACAATTCGCCAACCTCTGCAATCTCACTTCTCTGCAGATGTCTCATGTCGTCAGAAAGGTTTGCCAGAACGCCAAAGCATGAAATAAGGGAATGCATGTAGTCTGTAACATACTCTGGCTCCACAATTTGAGTTGAATGTGTTGATGGCATCAACCCCAGCTTTGCAAGAACATCCTTCTCGAACTTCGCAGGGTCTGAAAAGAACAACGAAGAAGCATTATAAGCCCCTACCGCTCCTGACATCTTTCCTCTTAAATTGCCGCCATAGCAACCGATTGTCTGTATTCTGTTTCCCAGGCGGGAAACATAACCTGCCATCGCAAAGCCAAATGTTATTGGTTCTGCGTGCTGCCCGTGCGTTCTTCCGATCTGCAGGGTATTCTTTTCCCTTTTTGCAATCTCAATTAGCGTTTTTTCCAATTCAAGAAGGACAGGAATAACAACATTCTCTGTCACTGCCTTATAACGTAAAGCTTCTGCTGTGCAGATTATATCATGGCTTGTTGCGGTAAAGTGCACAAAGGGCTTTGCATTTGCACTGACCTTCTTTCTTATTTCATTGGCCAGAGCCCTGATGTTGTGCCTTATTCTGTCCTCTTCTGCATAGACTGCATCCGCCGTAACCTTTTCTGCTGCTTTTTTTACCTCTGCAGCTGTCTCTTTCGGGCATATCCTGTAGTCTGCCAGAGTTCCAGTCAGGGCAGCCTCCACTTTTGCAAGATGTCTTACAAACGCTTCCTCAGAAAGATAAGGCTGGAGCAGTTCAAAGGCCTTTTTGTCCCTCCCGTAATAGCGAAAGTCAATTGGATTGATGTTATCAAAAATGTCCATCATCTCACCCCTGCGATATCAAATATCTCTTCTAATTTATCAATTTTTCTATTCCCGCCATCAATTCTCAATCCTATTGTCATTATTCCCGCTGCCCTTCCAGCAGCCATATCGGTGACAGTATCACCGACAAAGATTGCTTCTTCTTTT
This sequence comes from Candidatus Woesearchaeota archaeon, assembly GCA_016926055.1. Taxonomy (GTDB): domain Archaea; phylum Nanobdellota; class Nanobdellia; order Woesearchaeales; family JAADFO01; genus JAFGPE01. The sequence continues at coordinate 8,716 of JAFGPE010000040.1, forward strand.
TTCAGCTTTAACTGCCTTAGCCCTTCAAGAATCATATCTGGATATGGCTTCGGCTTTAAGTTTTCATTCGGGCAGAGAAGGATGTCGACATAGCTTCTTATTTTGCATTTCTTAAGCTCTTCCTCTGCAATCTCCATGTGAGTGTTCGACACTATAACTATCTTCTTCTCTTTAAGTTTTTTTAATACTGAAATTGTATCAGGATATGTCCTGAAATACTTCTCAAACTCAGCATATTTCTCGAGATAGAATTCTGCCATTTCCTTGTCTGTGTTCTTTGGAAGATATCTCTGCACTGCTTCAAGTGTTGAAATCCCCCATATCTTTTCATTAAACTCCTCTTCCCTCATCTCAGGGTATTTGAAGTGCTTAAGGGTGAAATTGAACAGCCTGTACCAAAACTCATAGCTGTCAACCAGCACGCCGTCCATGTCAAAGAAGATTGCCTTAATCATTTTGCTTTCCTTATCATCGACAGGAGTTGCCTGTGAAGAAGCCCATTTGTTGAAACGAGGCTCTTGCTGTAAATTGTCCACGGCTTTCCGTCAAAATCAGTAACTTTGCCTCCTGCCTCCTCGACAATCAAACAGCCTGCAGCGAAATCCCACGGCTTTGGCTGCGCTGCGATAGAACAGGCTGCAGAGCCCTTTGCAATATGGCATAACTCTTGGGCAAGGGACACAAATACCCTTATCCCTGCAGATTTCCTGAGAATGCTGCGAAAAAGCCTAAAGGTAATATCTATTTCTTTTTTTCCCTGCGTCGGATCAAACTGGGAGAACACAATTGCTGTGCCAAGCTCCTTCTCTTCTGAAACAAAGATTCTTTTGCAATTGAGAAACGCCCCTTTTCCCTTTTCTGCAAAATAAAGGTATTTCCTCACAGGATCAAAAACTGCCGCCATGATGACTTTTCCCTTTTGAGCAACCCCGATGGAAACACAAAAGATGTCCATTCCCTTTGAGAAGTTCATCGTCCCGTCAAGAGGGTCAATGACCCAGGTATAATCCGAGCCCTTGTTTTCATAGCCAGACTCCTCCGCGATAATGCTGTGCTCTGGAAAGTTTTTCTCTATTATCGAGATTATTTTCTTCTCTGACTCGAGGTCAGCAGCAGTCACAACATCGCGGAAGCCTTTGCCCTTTATTCCCTTATGTTGCTTTTCAAGATAGAAATACTTCTTCAGAATCTTTCCTGCTTCCTTTGCCGCTGTCGTCAGGGTCTTCTTTATTTTTGCTCTCATACACCCATCTCCATGAAGTCTCTCGCCTTGATTATTTTGCCGTTGAATTCTTTGCAGTTCTTTCTTACATCATTTATTAAGTCAGAATCCGCTGCAGAGGGAAAAAGATGGCTCAATAAAACGCTCTTCGGCATCACGGCGTCGAGGATTTTTGCAGTCTCTCTTGGTCTGGGATGAACATTACACTTTTCTCTTTCTCCAAAGCTAGAGTCTGTGATTAGTAAATCGCAGTTCTTTGCAAAACGCGATAGCGTTTTAAGATTTTTCTCGCAGAAATAATAGTCGCCGGTAAAGACAACAGAATTTCCTTTGAATGAAATCCTGTAGCATATACTATTTAATTTCTTAGAGTGCAGTATTGAAACAGTCGATATCCTGATTTTTCCAACTTTCAGCTCTGACTTTTTCAGCTCAGTAATTTTTATCTTACATTTCGGTGTGGCGAGTACGCTGAGTTCAAACATTGTGCCAAGGATTCTTTTTATCCCTGCAGGACAATATATGTTTATTGGCGTTTGCTTTAATTTGTGATATGCTTTCGAAAACAAAACAGTCATCAAATCACATATATGATCCCAGTGACAATGTGTAATAAAGACATTCTCAATCTTCTCAACTTTTATTCCTTTCTTCAGCAGCTTGTAGAAGCATCCAGGACCCATGTCAACAAAAAGCCTTTTTCCATCTGCTTCAACTATATAGCCTGCCATCCCCCTTTTCCTGACAGGAGCATTGCTTCCACTGCCGAGAACTGTAATTTTCATTTTAGATATCCTGTCCTCTCAAGGTTATTCTCAATCCTCTCAAGGATTGGCGTAGCTCCGGGAATGAAGCCATGGCCTGTAATCTTCTCAAATGCATCAAGATACCTTTTTACTGCCTCAACAATGACTTCCCGTGTCAGCTTTGGCTGAACTCCATCACCCATCCATCCTTTTGAAATGAGCCACTGCCTCACATATTCCTTGTCAATCATCTTCTGCTCCTGTCCTGTCCTGAACCTTGCCTCGTATCCATCACGATACCAGAATCTTGATGAGTCAGGCGTATGGATCTCATCCATCAAAACCAGTTCATCATTGTATAGGCCAAACTCATACTTTGTATCGACGAGAATAAGGCCGTACTTCTTCAGGAACTCTGTCCCGAAGTTAAACAGCTTGATTGAAACATCCTCTATCTGTTCCCATAGCTTTTCATCCACAAGGCCATTCTTGATTATTCCGCCCCTTGTTATTGCTTCATCATGTCCCTTGTCTGCTTTTGTAGTTGGGGTTATGATTGGCTTTGGAAAATGCTGGTCTTTCTTCATGTCCTCAGGGAATTCAAGACCGTACATATCCCTCTTTCCGTTCTGGTAATCCCTCCAAAGGCTTCCGGTAAGATATCCCCTGACAACAACCTCTACCGGCAATGGCTTACACTCGAGAACAACAGAAACATTAGGGTCAGGGCTTTCAATAAGATGATTCTTTACAATCCTTGCCGTCCGTTCAAACCACATAGTTGCAATCTCGTTAAGGATTTGTCCTTTGAAAGGCAGTGTTCCGACGACAGAGTCGAAGCAGCTTATCCTGTCAGTTGCGATAATAATTCTTTTGTCTTTTATGATGTAGCTATCACGAACCTTTCCAGCATATTTCTTCCCAATCTTGAAATCTGTCTTGTCGAGCGCCAGAGGAATGTGCCTCACTATTTCATTGTCTTTCATTTTTTAAGCGCCTCCCTGAATTCATTTAGTTTATTGGAATATTTGCCATCTGCGGCATTTAGAATCTCAATGGCGGCAATTGCTGCATTTTCTGCCCTGTTCAGGCCGACCCAAAGACCGTTCTTTGTTGCTTCCATCAACTGCAATGAGTCTTTTGCCCTGCTGTTCTCGAGCATTGGAACATTTATTGTAAAATAATTATTTTTATCTTTTAAATCAACAAAATCGATATTAATGAAATTCTCCTTTGCCTCACCGACAGAAAACTCAACTCCAAAATCATTCAAGACTTTTTCTGCTTTTTCATTATTATTAACTAAATTTATTCCTTTAAACCCCTTAACAATCCTCTTGGCTGCGCCTGCTGCTTCCTTTGCGTTATCAACACCGACTGCAATTACAGGAATGTTTGGCGGCATCTGCGCAATAGAAAGAAGAGAATCCAATCCTTCATAATTTGAGTTGACTGGAACTCCAATGACTGGCTTTATCGTATACGAAGCAACAACTCCGGGAAGCGCTGCAGATAATCCCGCACCGGCAATGATTACTTTTGCCTTTGTTTCTGAAACAATCTTCTTTACCTTTTCAGGATTCCTGTGCGCAGAGCAGATTTCAAGTTGGCAATCAGCGTTTTTTGTTATCTCATCAAATACCCTTTTGTCAGAGGCGCTACCGAAAATAACAAGGATTTCAGCCATACTAAAATCGAAAAAAAGAGAATTTAAATAGTTTGTGGAAAAGATGGAGGCATTAATTTAATCAGCAATCCGATAAGTATCTCTGACCCTCTGCATTCTTCTGGTCATTTTGTTAATACGTCCTGCTATGAACAATAAATCAAGTTGTAACGGAAAAAATTTAGCACCCATCATTTTGTAATCGAATAAAACAGGAATTAGTCTTCCGTTGTGATTTTTTACTAGCATGTTTCTCGGGTTTGATATGTCGTACAAGAATAAACTGTTTTCGATGAGAAAATCCTCAATAACTTTGAACCGTTTCCAGAAATAATCATTTTTTAGTGGGCCATATTCCTCGAGTCTTTTAGGTTCGCTTCCATCGTCATTAAGCACTCTTTCAGCTATCGAAATGCTTTTTCCGTTATAGTGTATGGCTTCTTTTATCAGTGCGAAGTGTTTCCTGAGATCTTCAGGCAATTTTTCTTCAATTCTCCCGTAGTTTCTTAATTCTTCGTCGTTGACATCAATTATTCCGTATTTGAGAAGAGTATATAGTGAAGTGGAACATTCTACTTGCATGCCGTTATATTCTACAGTGACCTTGTCTTTCAATATCTTCACAACCTCATCTCCCGGGGCATAGCTAGTTCTGAGCTTCGAATCCATTATCTGGTTAGCGCTCGATACCGAATCAAGTATTCGTTGTGCTTTTTCAGCTATGTTCATAAGATTCAGCGAACTCGATTTTATTTAAATTGATTGCGGAAATTCATGATTTTCGAAAGATTTATAATTTGTTTTGTTCTTTTGCCCCCTTATGAAGTCATTTCGTGAGAAGATACTTGGGATTGCGATTGCGCTCGTGTTTGTGTTTTTTGTAGCTTATGGCCTTCATACGTTCTTCAAGGACCCGAAGTGGGAGAATTATTGCAATACTTCCTACAAGGAGTACTTTGACAAAGACCAATGTGAAGCTACAGGAGGCAGGTGGACTGAAGATGCTATGCCAAGACCAGTTATGAAGGAATCTTTACCTGTAAATATTACTGGCTGGTGCGACCCTAATTACGTTTGCCAGCAGGAGTTTGATAGATTGAGGAACAACAATAACTTCATTGCATCAATGGTCGCGATAGCCATCGGAACTGCTGCAATAGTCGTTGGGGCTATTGCGATATCGCTGGAGCCCGTCGCCTTTGGCATGATGGCAGGCGGAGTTCTTACGATTGGCTACGGTGTTCTAAGATACTGGAGCGAGATGAAGGACCTGCAGAAATTCCTGACCATGGGATTTGTCCTTGCATTGCTAATCTGGCTAGCATATAAAAAGATGAAGAAATAATCAAGCGATGTGAAATATCGCCTTTAATCCTTCTGTGATGAACTTGACGCCCCACGCAATGGTTACAAGGCCAAGAATCGTTGTCATAATCTGGATTGCTGTCTTTCCAATGAATTTATTGACCTGGTCTATGTTGTAGAATAAGCCGGTTGTCCCTGCAAGCACAATTGTTACCGCAATTAGTGTCAGGAACCTTCCGTAATCATTTACCGAAAAGATGATTGCTGTAATCGCGGCAGGCCCTGTCAGAAGAGGTGTGCCGATGATTGCTGCAATGGCCCTTCCTGAATTGTTCTTCACTGATTCCGGATTCGATATGACGCTTAACCCGAGAGCCATCTTTATGCCAAGGATTGCAAGGATTATCCCTCCTGCCACTCTGAACTGGTCAATTGTCGTGCTGAAAAGCATTAGAAGATATTCGCCGAACATAATGACGCCAAGCGAAAGCCCGAACGCGACAAGTATTGCATATGTTGCTGTTGTCTTTCTTTCATCCCTCGACATATTGGCTGATGCTGTCAGGAAAACAAAAAGGCTTGCAAAAGGGTCAAAGATTACAGTAAACAGAATTATCAGCTGCAATAGACTCTGGAGCACATCATCACCTTCTTTTTTGATGATAATTGACAGAGTAATATTAATGGTTTTCGGTTCTCAGGGATTATTGGTGATGAGGTTATATCTGGGGATGTTGCTATCGCTAAGAAATCTCCTGAGTATTCTTTCAGGCCTGTCATCATACTCGGGTTTCCAGCTGTTGTTTACCGCAGCGAAAAATTGTTCTTCATCCCTATAACTCAAGGTTGGCTCAAACCCAAAAACCTCCTTCCCCGATGTATAATTGGGATGAATCACAACGGTAGTTTTTCCCAGACTTTTAGCGTGCTTAAGCTCGTCGAACACACCCTTTGAAGAGCAATTAACCGGGAAGAATGCTATCATTAAATCGCTTTTCGCAACAAACCAGTTCTTGTCGATATAAACCCTGTGTTTTTTCTCTTCAGGCGACTCTACCTGTGAATCAGAAAGTCGAAGAGGCTTGATGACAACAGAATAGTTATGCTGTTTCTTGACGAACTCATCTATTCTTCGGTTAGCTTGCTTTTTCATCTTAATCATATTCGCATCATCATCGTCTCTAATCTTCAAATGAGTGATTGGAAATCCACAATAGGTGACAGGAGCACAATCATCGTTCAATAGTTTTGCAAGATTCAAATGAGAATATTCTCGCGGTATAATCAAGTGCGGTTTATATGTAAGCTCGCCTCCCCTGCCCAAACGATATGGAAGGTTCGCTGAAGTTGCATCCGCTTCAATGGCCATCCACTTCAGTAATTCTCCGGGGCTAGTATTATAGTGGCCGTTTCCCAATCTTTTTGCCAAAGTGACTGAATCATCTATTAGAGTAACAACAACATCAATGCCAATGTCTTTGTTTAGTTTCGCAATATCTCCTGAACGAAAAATGATGTTAGGTATTATTCCCCCCAAATACATCGTCATAGGGGCGGACAGCATCATGTGTTTGTTTTTTTCTCCTTTAAACCTTCGGCAAGCTTCAGTTATTGCATACGAGCGCAATGACTGCTGCAGAGGCAGTCCCAAATCCACAATATCCGTCTGTTTACCCCAAAGTCTTTTTGCCTCTGTATCCACCAGCTCACTAAGAGATACGCACTTGATTGGTTTCTGATATTTTTTTCGAGATATTTTATTTGTTTTTTTCATAACCCCGATCTTCTTCATTCCAGGCGTTCCTGTGAGCAATATTGTAGTCATTTTGCCGTAGATAATTAAGCAGCATTCTTAAACATTTTGGTCATCATCTTGCCTTTACCAAAAAACCTTTAAATCCGGACAAAACTCATTCCGTTCATGATAGAACTAGACGGCTCGCATGGCGAAGGTGGCGGCCAGATTGTGAGGACAGCTCTTGCTCTGTCCACGATTACTGGAAAACCGTTCAGGGTAACAAGGATAAGGGCAAACAGACCGAGAGCAGGGCTGAAGATGCAACACTTGACGTGCATCAATGCTCTGAAACAATTGTCTGACTGCAAGTGCGAGGCAGAGCTTGGCCAAACAGAGCTGGAGTTTTATCCTGCTCCAATCAGCAGGCATGAAGCAAACATCGACATTAAAACAGCAGGCTCAATAACCCTTCTCCTTCAGTCAATCCTGTTGCCTTGCATTCTTTCAACACACTCCACAAGGCTTGCAATAACTGGTGGCACAGATGTCAAATGGAGCATGCCCTGGGATTATTTCACCAATGTTTTTCTTCCGGTATTGAAGCCATATGCAACCATTGAAGCAAGGCTCATAAAACGAGGCTATTATCCAAAGGGCGGTGGAAAAGTTGAGTTAATGATTAAGCCGACAGGAATAAAGACGCCATTATCCCTGCCAGAGCAGGCAGACATATATCTTACAGACAACCTCGTGCCTCTATTGGCAACCTTCAGCGGCAAATTTACTGCAGAATCAATCTCAAACCACACAAAATCAAACATCTATGTTTGCGAAAAATTTCTGGAAAGAAAAATAAAAATTGAAGGAAACATCATATCTAGTTAGGATTGCAAATCCTGCACGCAGTGTATCCCTTCTTCAGCGCCTGCCGGTATGTCTTGAAATACAACTTGTCTTTTGACTCGATGTTCTTAACAAGAAGGCATGCTGCCTTATGGACCTTGTCGGATTCCTTGCTCGCAACAAAGAGATACTCGACATCGTTCTTGATAACTGTCTTCGCCTTGACGTGCGGCTTACATAGTTGGCATCCCCTGTACTTTTCTTTCTCTGCCGTCTTCCAGTCCTTGACAAGCTTCCTGCTTTCCTTTGGAATATTTCTTACAACTATGCATTTTGGTCTGTGAACAGACTTTCCATCATTGCTAACAACAAGGAGCTCTTTCTCCTGCTTCTTCTTCTTTCTGATATTTCTGAGCGTTTTTGAGTATTGCCTTTTGAGCTCTGCCTCTTTCTGTACCTCAAGCTCCTTCTTCTTGAGTTCTGTTTCGAGCTTCTTCTTCTCCTTCTCTGCATCTTCCTTCTTCTTTTTCTCAGCTGCCTCTTTTCTCTTCAGTTCGCTCTCAAGCTGCTCTTTGTCCTTTATTTTCTCATTCAGCCTCTGGGCTTTTTCCTTGAGCAAACCTGTTGTTTGCGCATACTTCTGAAGATTGGCTTTTGCCTTCTCCAGCGCCTCTTCAGCGTTCTCGCTCTTCTCAGAAAGCTTCCTGAGCTCAGCTTTCTGCTCCTTCAATATGGACTCCTGCTCCATCGCTTTCTGCTTATAGCCATGGTTTTCCTCCTTGAGCTTCTCTGCCTTGCCTACCGTGTCATTTAGCTGCTTCTCGAGATTCTGCTTCTCCTCAAGCCTCTTCCGTAGCTCCATCTGCCTTCTTTTTCTCTCTTTTTCAGCAAGCATCTTTGCTTTTGCCATGTATCTCCTGTAAAACAACAGAGTCAGCAATATGTTGATGAACACTGATATTGAGAAAAGAATATCGAGGCACTTTATTGAAACACCGAGCATGAGCTCGACAATTATCGTTATTGCGACAATGGCCATGAAGATGTTGTAGAACTGCAGCACCTTTTCTATTCTTGAAAACTTAAGTGCTGAGAAAACAATGCATGCTATTGCCACTATAAGTGCGAATACAATTGTCCCGTATGGGTTCATGCTGATTCCAAGTAATTTTAGCACCAGATAGCCAAAAAGTCCTGCTGCCAAAACAAATATTAAACCTGTAAGCTTGTTATGCTCCATTGACCTCACCAGGTATGGGAAAGCAGCAGCTATTTATAAATCTTTCGGATTTTTAACTACTATTCAGTAACTAATAAATTCCAATAAAGTTTTAATATTAGCTGTTGTTTCGAGTGAATATGCAGAACCTTGTGCATAGAATATTTTCAAAGGCAAAGCTGAACAAGACACAGGTTACAATAATCCTTGCAGGAGTGTACATCTTCCTTCAGATGACTGCGGACATTGCAGCTGCAAAGGTCATAGTCCTTGGCAGGATTGTGATGGATGCAGGAATAATATATTCGCTTACCTTCACATGGAGGGACTTAATCCACAAGCAGCTTGGAAAGAAGGCTGCAAGGACAGCAATCATACTTGCAGGGGTAATAAATGTTTTCATGGCGCTGTATTTTCTTCTTGTCGTGAAACTTCCTCCTGAATCATCATGGGCAGCTCTTGGCGGCCAGAAGGCGTTTGAGTTTGTCTTCAGCCTAGTGCCCAGGATTGTCATTGCTTCGATAATTGCCGAAGTAGTTTCAGAACTGATTGACACAGAAGTCTACCAGTGGTGGACAACAGGCATTGGAAAGAAAAAGCCGCAATGGTTAAGGGTTGTTGTTTCTAACTCAATCTCAATCCCTGTTGACAGTTTCCTGTTCCCCCTGATAGCTTTTCTCGGTGCACTCCCAACGAGCGTTCTCGTTATCATGTTTTTGAGCAATATACTCACAAAGGCCGTAATTACCGCCGCTTCCTTCTGGATGATATATTTAGTTCCAGAAAAGCCGATTTATGTGAAGGAATGATTACTTAAGGAAAAGAACTCCCTCCCTTTTTTCAAATTCTTTATCCCCTGTAACAAATTTCATGCTGTTTTCGAGAGAATAGACGTATCCCGCAGAATCAAAGAAGGAAAGATTTCTTTTTGAGTTGTCAATTCTGAATTTCGTGGCTTTTATTAAAATGTCCCTTGGCACAGCTTTGCAGAAGGGGCTTAATTTTCTGTGCCAGAAGTCTGCTGTTTTCTCGTTATACTTTCTGTAAATATCGGCGTAAAATTCAGCCATAGTTAAATTTGTTATAACAAAATCGTGTTCCATCAAGCCAGCAAATCGTGGATTGCCGTTGTTTATTTCTATCAATGCATATGTGTCAAGACACAACATGGTGTTTAATCTCCTTCCAACAATCTTCTGGTTTCTAGGAATTCCTCTTTGGTTATCGGACTGCTTTTTCCAGCTCCAAATAGCTCTTTCAATGGGTTCTCTTTCTTTATTATCTCTACAACGACCCTTTGATTCTCCCCAATGTTCAATTTTTCAAATTCGTTTTTTGGAATTAGCAGTCCAAATGAGTTTCCCCATTTCTTTATCTTTCCTTCAATCATTGAATCACCAGTATAATTATTTGTATAATTAATTACACTTGA
>JAFGPE010000041.1 GCA_016926055.1 Candidatus Woesearchaeota archaeon
ATCCTCATGAAGAGCCTTTTGCCCCTTTTTTCTATCTGCTTGTGCCACAGTACATTGTCGTGCAGGCTCAATATATCTAGAAAGGTAGAATTGCCGATAGCATAATACCTTACATTTCTAATAATACCCACCCCCTGAGAAAGAGCTGAGTTGGCTGGAATATATAAAACTTTCGAATTAGAGCGCTGTATCGTGAAGACTTCAGCATCATATCTCCGGCGCTTCAATTCCATAAGATTTAATAGTAAAGTCGGATTAGCCCGATTCATGGAAAGGAAAACAATTAAAGAGTGGTATTTGGAAATTCTAAATGGACAGGGATTCAGTGATGCGCAGAAGCTTACTTCTAAGAATATACCCTTTGCAGGAAGAAAATCGGCCGAATATCGAGAAACGAAAGAAACATTAAACAAAAACAGAAAGATTGTTGCTGATTCAATTGCAGAAATTGTAAAAAAAACTCCCCTTGTTATAAACGATGCAGTGAATGCCCTTATTGAAGCAAACTCCGGGCTTTCTTATGATGACTTGCAGAACCTGAATCATTCTTGTTATAAATCTTGGTATCACTATTTTTATTCAAGATATCTCATGGGACACAAAAAACAAAACCCTTACTTCAGCGGATTACTAGAAAGCGGGACCATCAGGAGAAAACCTGTCAAAGAAATAATCTGCGCTGTGAAGAAAATCAAGGCTACGAGACTAGAGATGGATATCCGAACAAATACCTTAGCCGTCTTTTATTCAGATTCTGCCAGCATGCAAAATAAAAAATACTTTAGTAGATTTATCGATGATAACTTCAACATAGAAGGAAACACTGTAAGTTCAAAGGCTTAATCCTCGAGTTCAGGAAGCATTTTCTGGGTGATTATTACTCCGCCAACCCTTACCCCCGGCTTCACGTGCTTTGCACATTCGAGACAGAGGTCTATTTCCTCATCATGGGAGATTTTTATTGTTTTGAAATGGTTCTCGCAGACCCATTTGTTGCATTCGTCGCAGAAGACGCTGGTTGGTTTCTTGCATACGTAACAAAGTCCTGTTTCGAACTGTTCTTCTGTCATTTTAGTGCCTGAAGCACCTCCTGCCTGTGAAAACCATTGAAATATTATTCTCGTCGCATGCCTTTATGCTTTCCTCGTCCTTCAGCGAACCACCTGGCTGGATTATCGATACAACCCCCTGCTTTGCGGCAAGGTCAACATTGTCCCTGAACGGGAAGAATGCATCGGATGCGAGGACAGAGCCATTCAGGCTGAGCTTCACTTTTTCAGCCTTTCTTATTGCAATCTCGTTGCTGTCAATCCTTGACATCTGGCCCGCGCCAATGCCCAATGTTTGTTTACCTTTCACATAGATTATCGCGTTGCTTTTTATATGCCTTATGACCTTCCATGCAAATAGCATGTCCTCAATCTCTTCTTTGGAAGGCTCTCTCTTTGTGACAACCTTGATGTTATTCGTTGTTACTTCACCAGTATCATTCTCCTGCACCAGATAGCCGCCGCTTATCCTTTTTACGTCGAGGGATTTTTCCTTCTTTAGGAGAGGAGCCTCAATAATCCTCAGATTCTTCTTCTCTTTCAGGGTATTGAGCGCATCTTCAGAAAACCCCGGTGCAATCACTATCTCGAAAAATGTTTTTGCAACCTCACCTGCAGTTTCCTTGTCGAGCTCCCTGCTAAATGCAACAATGCCGCCAAATGCAGATGAAGGATCTGTCTGCTTTGCTTTTTCAAAAGCATCCCTGCAGTCTTTTCCGGCAGCGCAGCCGCACGGGTTTGTGTGCTTGAGTATCGCGCAAACAGTTTCATCGCTGAACTCAGAGATGAGGCCAAGGGCGCTGCTTGCATCAAGGTAATTGTTAAATGACATCTCTTTTCCTGAGATGGCTTTTGAGTTTGCAATACCTTTGCCAAGAAACTCCGTATAAACTGAAGCCTTTTGGTGGGGGTTCTCGCCATAGCGGAGCTTCTGTGCAATCTTCATTGAGATGTTCATGACACCAGGAAATTCAACTTTCTGAATCTTGTTAAGATAATTGTTGATTAATGAATCATACCTTGCAGTGTGCTCAAACACCTTTCCCGCAAGCTCGAACCTTTTTTGCGCAGAAACATTCTTGTCGTTCTTCAGCTCATTTATTATTGACGGATAGTCTGCAGGGTCAACAACAACTATGATTCTTTCAAAGTTCTTTGCAGCAGCCCTTATCATCGTTGGGCCACCGATATCGATGTTCTCTATGGCTTCATCAATTGTGCATTCCCTGCTCACGGTGCTTTCGAACGGATATAGATTCACAACAACAATATCTATTACAGGGATTTCGTTCTTTGAAAGCTGGCCAAGATGCTCCTTTGTGTTTCTTGCAAGAATGCCGCCGTGGATTTTCGGGTGAAGGGTTTTTACCCTTCCGTCGAGGATTTCAGGAAAGCCAGTATAGTCAGAAATCTTTGTTACCTTAATTCCTTCCTTTTCAAGGAGTCCGGCAGTGCCTCCTGTGGATATTATCTCAAAGTCGAGCTTTATAAGCTCTTTTGCAAAGTCAGCTACGCCTGTCTTGTCAGAGACGCTG
>JAFGPE010000042.1 GCA_016926055.1 Candidatus Woesearchaeota archaeon
ATTTATTAACTTTCTTTTTTCTAACTTTATTTATGAAGAAAGATTTCATTATGCACGTGGATTCCGGGAAGCACGCTCCTGTAGAGCAGCCTGCACAAAGACAGGAAGCCAGACGTGAACATCACGCTCCTAAGCCAAAGAAAAAGCCTGCAGTTCATAAAGAACATGCATTAAGAGCATTCTTTATCATTCTTGCAATAGTTGTTGTTGCACTTCTATTGTTCTATTTTACCCAGATAGACCGTTCTTTCATAGGCAAACCCAGTATTGAGAAGCCGAATATTGACATGAGCCTTGATGAGTTCGTTGTAGAAGAGGACTACATCAGCTATATGCTGAACGAGATAGGCGCTTACAAGCTCCAGAACATACCTTTTTCCAAGAACCTTCCTAAGATAGAGATTATCATAACCGATACAGGAGAGGTATTCACTGCAAGAACAATCGATAATAGCCTGCAGACAATAAAAGGCGCTGCAGACAACCCAGACATACGAATCTCTGCAGAAAATGACGTGATGTATGATGTGCTGAAGTCAGACAATGTTAACGACGCCCTACTCACAAAATACAACCAGGGCGTATTAGAGATAGAACTGCTTAAAGACGAAAAAGAGCTCATTCTGAAAGGCTACAAGGGCATCTATGATGCGTTGAAAGTGTAGAAAAGTTTAAAAGAAAATCCTTATTCTCTAGTGGTTACAATGACCATTATTAATCGTATGACCCCTGAAGCTTTTAGAAGACACAAAAAATATGGTTTTGTAGAACTGGACGGTGTTGTATACAGCGGTACTGCCCCGAGGTTCAGTCTGGTTTCAGCAGAATCAGGACCTGAAGAATATTACCTAAAAAGGTTATCCCAACATAACGAACTTATAAATAATGCTCCTGAAAACCTGGGGAACCTGCTTGGCAGCGATTTAAAACCAGTAATAGAACGCGTGTTGAGAAGCATGGTCGGAACCGAGAAAAACTGGGCCACTTTTCACGACTCATGTATTGGACGGCTTCAAATGAGCGGCATAATACGAAATGTTTTGTTACAGCTGCAGGAAAAAGCCTACGCCACCGGTTCAGAAACTGCATTTACAGATTATTTGGGTGTAGAATCCCATATTTATAGAATACAAGATTCACGTTCTGTTTACAGGATAAACATTATGGTTCCTGTTGATATAACCACCAATAATTGTGTTGAACGTGAAATTATCAGCTACAACATCTGGGCCAAGGTTTTCAGAAATGACGACGAATTCCGTGAGGAGGTAGAGCATCTGGAGCTAAGCGAGAAACATTTTCCAGAAAGCGTCCCCTGGCATTATGAAGACCGCGACCGCAGGATAATGTTCAGCCAGGATCTTGGTTTTGATATGTTCACTATAATGAACTGTGCACACTTAACACAAACAGGTCTTGAAAAGATCATTATCGGCGAAAAAGCATATCTGCATCACGCCTCTGAACTTCTTTTGAAAAAAGCAGAATGGCTTGTACAGAGCGAGAGGTATGCTGAAACAGAGCTTAATCCTTTAAGCGAGGACAAGGCCTGTTTGATCGGAGAATTCGAGGCTCTTCCAGGAACAAGGCATATGCCAGAAATAACGCCTGGCAAACTTGAAATCATAACTATGCAGTCCATACTGAATCTTTGCAGAGGGTTAAGCAATAATGAAATTGAAACAATTAGACGTACAGTAAAACTGGCAGTAGAAACCCTGTTTGAAAACACTCAGATAACCTCCCTTATAGATCCCTGGGCAAAAAACCTGTACCCCTCAAGAAAAATCAGGCCATATCAAATGATACGCGACCCCGCTGTAAGCACACCGTGCATATACAGGCATGATTACAGCAACTGGAAAACAGGACCACAGCAGTACGATACTGCAACCTACCTACTCGGAATCCCTAATCTGGCAGACATAATGCGCAGTGAAAGAGTTGATGATTTTCTTAGAACCATGCTGGCAGCACACCATAAAAAGTCAATAGAGCTAGGTACTGAACCAGAAACACCTTACAGGTATGAATCTGGAGATTTTGCCATTTGGAAAAAGGGCCTGACAGCAGCGATGTTCCTTAGAGGGATGAGAATAAGCTCGCTTGCTAGCCTTGACGAGTGCATTATTTTTTACAATGATGATTCTATTTTTTCCTCTAACCCCGGATTCATCCCTCTCTCCAGGGAATATGTCTTTGAAGCAGGAATGCAGGGTTTGGATAGCTTAACTTCCCAAGCAGAGGCTGAAGAAAGAAATGGCGATTATGGAATATTAAAACAAGCTTCGGGCATACTCAAAGAAAAAGCCACATCTATCGCTGATTCCAGAATAGTTTTCATAAATTGAGCGAGAACAGATAATTATACGCTTCGTATATTCTCTGCACTATTGAGGCAGCGTACATCAGTATTATGCACTGGTTCTTTGGCAGTTTCTTAATGGCCTGGTTTATTCTGTCTATAATACGTTTTCTTTGATCATAAACCGTTTGAAACCTTTCCCAGCCAACATCCTTGTAGCTTGAATAGAAACCATCTGCAAAAGAGTTAATCTGCCCGAAAACTTCCGCAACTTCTTTGTCGCATCTTTTTATTTTCAATCTAAGAATATGCTGTGTCAGGAATTTAAGTTCATCGCCTGCAGACTCTAACGTCTTCATTATGAGAAAAAGATAAATGTTGTTCTTGCATCTGGAGACATAGTTCTTGTTGATTAGCCGCCTGTAGAAAACTGTTGTTCTATTAATCGATTCCTCTATGGAGTCCACCCCCGACAATAGATTGAATTCAGAATTCAGAAGGCACTGCTCGACATGGCTTATCTGCGATGACAAAAGCTGCGAAACCCTTTTAAGAGCATTGTCAAGCTCATCTTTACTTGGCTCAGAAAGACTCTTTATACGGCAGGCATCTTTCTTGTACTCCACGATGTCAAATGAAGAGAAATAATCCTTGATGACTGCCTGAATCCTTTTCAAGGAAGATTCGTTGGTGAATTTTATTGATATCTCGTCAAAGCCCGCCATGTAGAGTATCGACAATACTTTTGTGATTATGCTGTCTTTTTTCCTTAGATCGACCTCAATAGTTCTTTTATGTATTTTTGGCTTGCATAGAATCAGGAGCTGACTGTCCCTGTCTTCAAGAAAGACCTCGTCACCTTTCTTCAACCCGTTCATTCTCATCCAGTCCACTGGCAGGGTTATGGTGCCTGCAGAATGCCCCTGGGAGACGATCTTCCTA
>JAFGPE010000043.1 GCA_016926055.1 Candidatus Woesearchaeota archaeon
AACATAATTTCTAAAATTCAAGAGATTTTAAACGCAGCCGGTAAAAAAGGGATAAATTTAATAAACCTGGTTGCGTGACTATATTTTATGTTCAGGAAGGACGTTGTTAGGTTGGTGGCGGAGAACGCAGGCATCAGCGCTCTTGAAGCTGATAAGCTATTGGAGATACCTCCTAATCCTGAGCTTGGTGACTACGCGTTCCCGTGCTTTGGACTGGCTAAAAGTTTGAAGAAAGCGCCTGTTGTGATTGCGGCAGAGCTGGCTGAGAAGATCAAAGTTGGCGGGGTTGTTTCTTCTGTCAAGGCTGTCGGGCCTTACATCAATTTCTTTGTTGACAAGAACAAGATGGCAGAGCATGTTCTGGCCGATATCCTGAAGTGCAGTGTTTGCTACGGTTCTGGTCCTATGAAGGACGAGAAGGTGATGATTGAGTATCCTGCTCCTAACACCAACAAGCCCCTGCATCTGGGCCATGTGAGAAACATGCTGCTTGGGAATGCTGTTTGCAATTTATTGGGGTTTGGTGGTTATACTGCTATTCCTGTGAACCTGGTTAATGACCGCGGGGTTCACATCTGCAAGTCAATGCTTGCCTACCAGAAATGGGGCGATGGAAAAGAGCCCAGTAAGAAGAGCGATCATTATGTTGGAGATTTCTATGTAATGTATTCTAAGTATGAGAAAGAGCACCCTGAAATTGAGGACGAGGTGCGGGAGATGCTCATGAAATGGGAGCAAGGGGATAAGGAGCTCGTTGCTTTGTGGCATAAGATGAGGAAATGGGCTCTCGACGGGTTTTCTGAGACTTATAAGCTTTTTGACGTTCATCACAAGAAAGAATACTATGAATCTGAGATTTATTTACAGGGAAAAGACCTCATACTCGGCGGAGTTGAGAAAGGGCTGTTCTACAAGGACGAAGAAGGGGCTGTTGTTGTTGATTTGAGCGAGGCTGGCCTTGGAAAGAAGGTCTTACTCAGAGAAGATGGGACTTCAATATATATAACTCAAGATATATTTTTGGCTAAACAGAAGTTTGATGACTTCCAGATGGACAGATCGGTGTACGTGGTTGGAAGCGAGCAGAACCACCACTTCAAGGTATTGTTTAAGATTATTGAGATGCTAGGATTCCCGTATGCGTCGAAATGCTATCATCTGTCGTACGGCATGGTTAATTTGCCTGAAGGAAGGATGAAGAGTAGAGAAGGAACAGTTGTGGATGCTGATGACCTTTATGCTGAGATGAAGGAAGAGGCGGTCAAGGAGATTATGAAACGCCACCCTGATATCGAGGAGAAAGAGCTTGAGGCTCGCAGCAAGATAATCGCCATGGGAGCATTGAAATTCTTCATACTGAAATATGACCCGCAGAAAGACATGATCTATAATCCTGCAGAGAGCATAAGCTTCGAGGGAGAGACAGGACCATATGTGCAATACGCTCATGCTCGCATATGCTCGATTCTTAGGCAGGTCGCTGATTTCAGGGCCGAAGGAGTGAAAGGGCACTATGAACATCCTAAAGAGGAGAGATTGATAACGCTTATGGCAGGATTCCCGGCTGTTGTTGCTGAAGCTGCTGAGGCTTACAGGCCTAGCAACGTGGCAAGGTTTGGGCTGGAATTGGCGCAGGCCTTCAACGAGTTCTACCAGGAATGCCCTGTCTTGAAAGCTGAGAAGAAAGTTAAAGAGTCAAGATTGTTGCTGATTACCTGCGTAAGGACTGTTCTTAGGAATACATTGGATCTTCTAGGGATTGTTGCGCCGGAAGAGATGTGAACTACGCAGTAGTTTTTGTTGTAGAAAAAAGAAAATATTTTTTGTCTTAAATCTTCTTGACCTTGACTGCTCGGACTCCCTTGTCGCCTGCCTCGGCCTCGAACTCCACCTGGTCTTCCTTGGTAATGCTACCGCCCGGAAGGATGCCTGAAGCATGGACAAAGTATTCCTTTCCGTCCTCGCCTGCAATAAAGCCAAAATGCTTATCCTCGCTGAAAAACTTAACCGATCCTTTCATAAAAAACACTGCTCCTGGCCAGGGAAAATCAACCCAGCCATAAAAGAAAGAATCTGGGCGAGCTTTTAAATGTTGCTAAAGAAGAAGAAAAAAAACCATTAAACAGAAGAAATTGGGTGGAATCGGAAAAGCTACAGCAAAATATTAATAGCCTCCTGCTTTACCGGTTGTAATGAAGAAGGGTTATAAGCTCCTGATATCAGTCGTTGTCTGCCTTTTAGCTGGAGCTATTGGGTCATTGTTCACAGCGGCTTCTGTGTCCACATGGTATATTACTTTAGTGAAGCCTTCCTTCAACCCTCCTTCGTGGGTTTTCGGGCCTGTGTGGACTGCGCTCTACATAATGATGGGAATAGCTTTGTACCTTGTGTGGGCGAAAGCCGGAGCAAAAGGAGCTGTGAAAGGCAAAGGAATGAAAGAAGCGATGAAGCTGTTTTTCACACAGCTATGGCTAAACATCCTCTGGTCGCTATTGTTCTTCGGGCTAAGGAATCCGTTATTTGCGCTGATAGGAATAGTCCTGCTCTGGCTGATGATACTCTGGACGATAATATCATTCTACAAGATCGAGAAGAAAGCAGCGTACTTACTGATACCTTATATTCTATGGGTGAGCTTTGCTGCTGTGTTGAACTTTGCTATTGTTTTGTTGAACTAGACTGAACTGTTCTTGACGAAGATGTAATTCGGGGAATCCGCCGAGCGCAGCAGCGCGAGGGGCGGATTCGGAAGATTACTCGGGCGCTGTCTGACCATTCAGTTGTCCGATTTTATCGGACAGTTCAGTTGTAAACAAATCGTTAACAGCTTAGAAAAGTGCTGGTTGCTTCATCTTTTCAATATATTGCAGACTTCCTCGATAACTTCTTCTAGCTTGGTTTTTTTCAATGTGCCTATCTTCCTCTCCATCAATGCCTTATCTGCTGTCAAAAGGATATTGGGCCTTATGAAGCTTGATAAATCCAGGCTTCCTTTCGAGATATCTGAATCTGCCAATGGGATGGTGTAACCATCATCTTTTGCCCTGCTTGTTATAGGACAGAGAATCATATCGTTCCCTTTGAGGTCAGCAAGCACTACTGCGGGCCTTCTCTTTGCTGCGCTGCGATCTGTGAATGGAAAGGAAATGACGATGATTTCTCCTTTCAGAGGTTTTTCCATGCTTCATCCTCCTCTTTTGTGAGCCATACTTTTGAGAGCGATTTTTCGCTTGCTATCGCAGAGAGCGCGCTCTCTTTTGTGAAGTCAAGCCTTTTTTTGACCTGCTCCACAGGCCTTAATTCGATGCGGTCGTTGTAGGCGATTATGGCAATCTTATCTCCTTCCTCGAAGCCTTTTATCTCTCGCATGCTTCTTGGTATCGCTATCTGGCCTTTCTCGGTTATTGTTGCTGTTCTCATATCGATCAATCCCATGAATTCACCTTTCCTTACTTGTCTTACAAGTAAGAAAAGATATTTAAATGTTTCGGATTAATACTTGAATCTTCTCTCGTAGTCCTTGTGGTCAAGCCATTCAAGTATCGCGGTGATTAATTCTACTTCGTTGTCAGCAGTGACTGTGTACATCAGGCGCCAGCCTTTTGGAAGGTCGCACTTCCAGAGGTTGTTTATCTTGTACTTTCTTATGTATTCCTTCGGGATAAGCTTTTTTGGCACCTGGATGCCTGAGAATGCGTTGTGTTTGAGCTTCTCGATGGTCCTGTCGATTGCTTTCTTCAAGAAGTCATCGTCATCAAGAAGGTTGTAGCTGTTCTCCAATTCGTCGTCTATGAACACTACCTTTGATTTCATATCCCTTTCCTAGCCCTCAGTTTTTTGGCCAGTCCAGGGTTCCAGATGTAAGCGACCTTCCCTTCCTTGTCAAAAGCGATCTTGTTGATGCT
>JAFGPE010000044.1 GCA_016926055.1 Candidatus Woesearchaeota archaeon
CCCTATTCCAATGGTTGATGTAAAAGGATTCGACGTGTCAAAGTTTAAGGAAATAACTAAGCTTCTTGACAGCTATGAGGCCATTGGTTTCCAGGCTACAAACCTCGGCAGGGCAAAAAAGATAATAGAGAAGATGCAGAAGGACAAGGCAACAATATTTCTTTCCTTCACTTCCAACATAATAAGCTGCGGCTTGAGAGAAATTGTAGCGTATCTTGTGAAGAACAAGATGGTTGATGTTCTGATTACTTCCACAGGAGCAATAGAAGAGGATTTGATGAAGACAAAAAGCCCCTTTATTCTGGGCAGCTTTGATGAGGATGATGTTCTTCTGCACAGGGACGGAATAAACAGGATTGGAAATGTTCTTGTGCCGAGTAAATGCTATGAGCAACTTGAAGATATGCTTATTCCTTTTTTTGGGAAAATGCTGGAAAGACAAAAAAAGAATAAAAGACTAATTTCACCAAGGGAGTTAATCTTTGAGCTTGGAAAAACAGTTAATAATAAAGATTCAATCCTCTATTGGGCGACGAAAAAAAATATTCCGATTTTCTGTCCAGGGATAACCGACGGAGCTCTTGGTTTGCAGCTTTATTTTTTCAAGCAAAAGCGTCCAGAATTTGGAATAGATGTTTCAGCAGACATGAAGGAGCTTGCTGATATAACCCTTAATGCGGAAAAGACAGGAGCATTGATTCTTGGCGGAGGAATAGCAAAGCACCACACAATCGGCGTCAACATATTGAGGGAAGGGCTTGATTATGCCGTCTATGTTACAACTGCCACTGAGTTTGACGGCTCGTTATCAGGAGCGAGGCCGAAGGAGGCAAAGTCATGGAGCAAGATAAAGGAAGATGCTAATAATGTTTGCGTTTATGCAGACGCATCAATAGTCTTCCCGCTTCTTGCCGCATGCTTCAGGAAAAAATGATAAAAACATTAATCATTGCGCTTTTTATAGGATTTCTTACAAAGTTCGCTGACTCTGAACACGGTAAAAAAATAACCAAGAAGTCGTTGACAAAGATAGTTGCAGGGATTCTTTACGGCTTCATGATGGCATTTGTCGTTAAGACTGAACCGCTTGTGGCGCCGCTCTTTATTGCCACGGTGATTGGTGTCACCATCTCGGGGAAGATAGATGCAATAGGCCATTTCTTTGGAATATCCTCGTTTGTTTTTTTCCTCGCAACATATGGCTTAGAAAAAATAAACCTGTTGTTGCTCCTGCTTTTCCTTCTTGTTGCAACAGTGGATGAGCTTGTAAACACATACATTGTTGACAGGAAAAGGATAAAAAACAGGCTTCTTTCAAACGTACTGGCAAAGAGGCCCTTTCTCGAGATTGCGGCATTTGCTTTTTCAGCTGTAACAGGCGCATGGATTGTGTGGTTCTCATTGCTCTTCTTTGATGTTGCCTATAATGCTACAACCTCTGTTTTTACAAAAATTTAAATAACAAAACTTATCCCGAAGCAATATGAAAGGTCTTAATCTTCCAAAGAAGCGGATTTATCTTGGGCCGGCCTCCTTGATTAGAAGGATTCTTGCCTTTGTGCTGGACTTGTTTGTCATAGATATAGTGATTGCTGGCTTTTTCAAGGGCAAAATATCTTTGATGTTGCCTGAGGCAGCAGGCTTTTCAGAGGTTCAGACAATCATGCAAAGCAGTCAGGCTTTGATTGCTCAGCTAAGCTCCATAATCCTTGCAATTTCACTTATTTCACTCCTGTATTTTTCTGTGATGCAGGCAGTGCTCTCCCAGACCGTCGGGATGATGGTTCTGAACATCTATGTGATGCAGCAGGGTAAAAAGATTGCTGCTCCAACATTCTGGCAGGGCATCATTAGGAATATCTTTGTTTTTCCGTTCTTCCCTTTCTTTGTTCTCTGGCTTACCGAGCCACTATTCCTGATATTCAGCAGGTCAAGGATGAGGATGCTGGAGGTATTATCAAAAACAGTGACAGTTGAAGAGATAAGTGAATAACTCCTTGTTTCCATCAGTGATACATAATATTTATAAACACCCGTCTTTTCTAACGCCGTATGGAAAAGCCGAAACCCAGGAATAAATGGATTACCGCTTTAATCATACTCGCGATTCTTGCTTTCTTGAGCTATGTTGTTGCAGGCATCATTTCCCTTTTTGCAGGAACGGGTGAGTTTACAGACATAAACGCAGGCAATGTTGCAATAGTGTCAATTAAGGGATTTATTTCTACAGAATCCGGCTCTTTGCTGTTTGATGAGCAGGGGACATCTTCGACTGATGCAGTTGAAGCTCTGAAAAAAGCAGAGGATGCTTCCAATATCAAGGCAATACTTCTTGAGATTGATTCTCCTGGCGGGACACCTGTTGCAACAGACGAGATAGCACAGCAAATAAAGAAATCAAAAAAACTCACAGTTGCGTGGATTAGGGAGGTTGGAGCATCAGGAGCATACTGGGTTGCAAGCTCAGCCGACATTGTTGTTGCGAACAGGATGTCGGCTGTTGGCAGCATAGGCGTTCTTGGCTCATATGTCCAGTTTGAGGGACTGTTCAACAAATACGGAGTGAAGTATGAAAGGCTTGTTTCCGGGGAATACAAGGATATAGGAAGCCCTTTTAGAAACATGACTTCTGCGGAGAGATTATTGATACAGGCCGAGCTTGATTCGCTACACCGCATTTTTATCGATGAGGTGAAGCAGAACAGAAAGCTTTCTGATGAACGCATGGCTAAGATATCAACAGGAATGTTTTTCTTCGGCACAGAGGCAAAGGACCTTGGTTTGGTTGATGTTCTCGGCGGCAAGGAAGAGGCATTGAAGATTATCGAAACTAATCTCAATATTACAGCTTCGCCAGTGGAGATAAGAAAGAAAGAGAGCCTTTCTGATGTGCTGTCGAGGCTTTCCGGCGGATTGTCATATCAGATAGGGTTAGGAATAGGAAACTCAATAGTTACAAAGGCAAACAGGAATAGTGTAACAGTATAAGCGAACTGATGTAAAAAGAGGGAAGATGAGGTTTTTAAACCCAATAGGCTTGTCGAGCTTGTTTCTGCTAATTCTCCTTATAATAATCTACCTGAGAAGACCAAAGCCCCTCAAGAAGAATATCCCTTCGCTGATGTTCATAATGAAGGACAAGGGAAGAAGCAGCAACAGGATTCTCAAGAACATATTCAGGAATCTACTTTTCTTCCTGCAGTTCCTCGCGATAGGGATGCTCTGCCTGAGCATTGCAGACCCTGAAATGCTGCTTACTGCGAAGGATTCTTTGTCAACGACAGTGTGGGTAATAGATGCGAGTGCCAGCTCAAAGGCTGTCGATGGACAGGCAACAAGGTTCAGCAAGATAATTGAATATGCAAGGGACAATGTCGCTTTCAGGAACAGCATTGTCCTGATAAATGAGGTGCCAGTGGTTATCTCTGAGAACAAAGGATCTGGAGCTACAAGGGATTTACTTGACAGCATATCCCCTCTTGACCTCGAGACAAACATAGGGGATTCCATAATGAGAGCTTCGACCGTTCTTGGAAACAGGAAAGGAAGAATAATGGTGCTCTCGGATTTTGTCGAAACTAAGGGCACCGATGCATTAATCTCGAAGCGCTCGCTGGAAGCAAAGGGAATTCCTGTTGAGTTTGTCAAGTTTGGTGAAGAGGCAGTGAACATCGGCATAGTGGAGCTTGCAATTGCAAAGGATGAAGTCGGTGCTTTTATAAAAAACTTCAACGATAAAACTGTTTCTGTTGATGTTGCTTATCAGCAGGATGAGAGGACGATAAAGGAAGCATCTCTTTCAATCCAGCCGCGCTCTAGGCAGAAGGTGACATTCAGCTCTGTAAGGGGTATCTCAACGATAGCTATTCTTACAAAAGACGACTTCACTGCAGACAATATTGCCTACATAAGCAATCCTGAACACAAGCCAATCAGGATTCTATATATTACGAATAAGGAAAGCCCGTTTGTCAAGATGGCTTTCTCGTCGATTGACAATACCAACATCGAGGTTGCCGATCCGCCGATAATCCCGCAGGGCAGTTATGATATCTACTATGTTGGAGAGGTCCAGCAGGATCTTGTTCTCCCCGGAACGTTTGAGGATATAAGGGAGAAGGTAAGGAAAGGCGCTACGCTTATTTTTGAGGCACAGCCCGCGCTTTGGGAGACCGAGATTCAGAGCATTCTTCCAGTCATAGTCAAGGAGAAGATTGACGGAGAGACTAGTGTCAAGCCAGAGCTTCCCGGAGCCCTGCTGACAGACATAGTGTTCGGCTCTGTTTCAGGATACTTCAAGACAGAGCTGAAGAAGGATTCAACATTGATAGCGAGTGCCGGCAACGGTTCGGCAATCATTGCTGCGAAGAAGGAAGGCGCTGGAAACATAGTTTACTACGGTGTCTCAGACACCGTAAGCGATTTCAAGTTTTCACCTTCGTACCCGATATTCTGGAACAGGATTATAGAGAGCCTCTTGAACATCCAAAGCATAGACGAATTCAACTTCAAAACAGGAAAGGTTCTTGCGATAGAAAACCAGAAGGTCAATGCTCCCGGCGGGAGAACGTTCACAACATCAAAGCTTTTCCTGGATGCTGCAGGAATATATGAGCTGGATGGCAAGAAGATAGCAGCAAATCTGCTGAGTGAAAAGGAGTCTGAGCTTAATAATCTCATGGAATCTGAAAAAGTACTTGCGATGGAAGCAAAGGTAAGGTCAACACAAGCACAGAATATTCAGATATTTTTGATAGCTTTTGCAGCAGCCCTGATTATAGTGGAACTTATCATAATAAAATTCAGGGGTGACATCTAGTGATATCGTTCGAATACCCCTTTATGATTTTTACAGGCGTTATGGTGGCTTTGCTTGTTGCAATATTCATAAAGCGTAACTTTATAAGATTTGAGGACAAGCACGAGAAGAATGACTACCTGCTTTCGCGAAAGACGAAGAGAAGAATAATTGTGATAACCAGATGCCTTGTCGTTCTTCTCCTGAGCATTGCATTGTCTTCACCCTTCGCTTTCAAGGAAAAACGAATACAGGGCGAAGCATCATTGACATTGCTTGTAGACAATTCCAGCTCAATGGGCATCTTTGACACGGAAAGGCTATCTGTGCTGAAAGAACAGCTTGAGCAGGAGCTTCCTGTTACAGTAAGGTATATTGGACAGGAATCAAATACTGCCCTGGGCGATGACATAGTCACAAATATCAATGGCAATGACAACGTGCTTGCAATAACAGACGGTCAGAGCAACGACGGAAGAAGCTTAGGTGAAGTTATGATGTTCGCGGCTTCAATAAATTCGACAATAAGCACATTATTTCTTGACCTTAAAAGGGATGATGCATCTGTCTTCATAGATGGCCCTTCAGAGGTGATCTCTGATACAGAGAACCCGTTCAGGGTAAGTGTAAAAAATACAGGTGAAACAGACTACAAACTGAAAGTATTTTTTGATGGCTCACTCATACATAACGATTACCACAAAGGCAGTTTTGATTTTGATTTCACAAGGCCAATACCTAGAGGACAGCACACAATCACAGCAGAGATTGAAATTCAGGATTATTTTTCAAACAACAACAAATACTATAAGGTCGTGGAAGGCCTCCCTAAGCCAAAGATAACTGTAGTTACTGACAGAGACAGTTCTATGATGCAGTTGCTTAGGCAGGTATACGCTGTGACAGAGTTGAGGGAGATTCCCAAAAGTCTTGATGGAATAAATGCTCTTCTCTTGATAAATAGGCCAATACGGTCGATTGAGCCACATTTCTCAAAGCTTAATGACTACCTGACAGATGGCAAGGGCATGGTTGTAGTAGGTGGCACGAATTCGTTTGATTATGCCGGATACAAAGATTCATTGTTTGAAACATTGCTGCCAGTGAGGGTAGGCAAGGGGCAGCAGGAAAAAGATGGTGACGTTAATATAGTCATCGTAATTGACATTTCCATGAGCACGGGCAGGCGCTTCAGTTCAGAGTCAGATGATTCAAAGGTGGACGTTGAAAAAGCTCTTGCTATAAGTGTTGTAGATTCTTTGAGTCCCATAGATAAGGTGGCTGTCGTTGCCTTCAACACAGAGGGCTTTTTGGTTCACCCTCTTTCCACGCTTGACGACAGACTGGAGGTGCAGTCAAAGATAGCATCGCTTAAGCAGGGAGGGGGTACAGTGATGCCGATGGGCCTGACTGAGGCATATAAGCAGATTGCAGGGGCCAGAGGAAGCAGGCACATAATAGTCATTTCGGATGGAAAAACCCTGATGAAAGAGGAAACCTTAAGCTATGCTGAACAGCTTTGCAATGAGGGAATAAAAACATACACTGTGGGAGTTGGTGAAGGGACGCTTTCAGGTTTTATGAGGGCTGTTGCAGATGCCGGTTGCACGAACTTCTATTTCGAGCCGACACAAATGCAGCAGCTAAAGATATTGTTCGGGGAGGAGGACAAGGAAGAGGCACAAAAGCTTGGAAAGACCCTTGTGGTGATGAACAGGAACCATTTTATAACACAGAACATTGACCTTGATGCATATGTTACCGGATACAACTCAGTGATGCCGAAAACAGCAGGACAACTTCTTGTAACGACAAGAAACAATAACCCTGTACTTGCAGCATGGCGTTTTGGTCTCGGGAGAGTTGCAGTGTTTACAGTGGATGATACCAGATGGCTGGGAAACCTTCTTTCAAAAAACAACTCAAAACTGGTTATACGAGCAATCAACTGGGCAGCAGGCGATGTTTCAAAGGAGCAGTTATTCTCAATAAAGACAAAGAACCTGGTTGTCAACGAGAAAAATGCCCTCTTATTTTATTCGAAAACTGTGCCACCCGTTGAGCCGTATGTTAAAATTGCCGATGGAACCTACTCTTATGATGTTGTCCCGACTGAGCAGGGCTTCATGGATATCATGTCCGGAAAGGTTGCGGTAAACTACCCAGTTGAATACCAGAATACCGGACAAAGCAAGGAATGGCTTGAGCTCGTCAAGATGACCAATGGCAGGGTCTTCAGCATGAATGATGTCCAGGCAATAACCCAAAAAGTCATTACAGATTCCACGAAGAAACAGCTTTCAAAAGTATATTACCGGTGGCCTTTTGTGCTACTCGCCGCTCTCATATTCCTCGTCGATATATCCGCAAGGACGATGAAGAGAGCATCATAAAAATCCGTTTGGATGTTTAGGATACAAAAAAGTGCTGTATCCCCTGACTAAAGCCCCGGGTTTGCGCTTTTTAGGATAAAAAATAAAAACACCAGCCACATCGGGTGAAACAAGATGACAATGATAAAAAAGAACGTCAACAATTTGCTGATACTTTTGATGCTTTTGTTATTTCTTTCGATAGTTAGCATGACAATTTATTATCACACTGTTTACTCGAAGCTCTCTAACGAATACTATACCAAGGCAAAAGAGCTTGACAAGGTTACAACAGACCTTGTGGAGCACAAGTCCAAGCTTAATGAGACTCTTGCCCAGTATCAGATAAAGGATGAACGGGAAAAAGACCTTAGTGCCAAATACACTGATTTAAGGGACCTGAACCAGCAGGTGAGCCAAGATCTCAATCAAACAACATTGACGTTGCAGCAGACAAAACAGGAGCTTGACAACACAAAACAGGAGCTTGTCACATCGGTAAAGCAGATAGAGCAGAAGAACCTTGAAATACTCACGCTAAAGACTTCAGTTAAAAACTTGGAACAGACGGCATCAGAAATAAAAACAAGAGCGGACCAGCTCTACGATGCGACGAATGCATTGGGTGACGCTATAGATGGCTACATTGCTTCATCGCAGACTCCAACTTCGTGCAGCGCACTGCTTTCAGACATACGCATTAAATTCACAAGTGTCGAGGGCGATGTTTCTGACATAAGGGGACTGACATAATGGCAACTTTCGAGAACCTGATACGGGAAATCAACAAGACCATATTCAACTTCTACATATTCAACAACATACTCTCCGCCCTGGTCGTCTTTTTGTTTACATACCTTGTTCTTTCCCTTTTTACATTCCATCCGGTTTATGCCATAATCCCTGCTTTCATTTATTTTGCAGTTTCCACTTATGTCCGGATGAAGGAAAGCAAGGTCAGAGAGGTTGAGGAGAAATTCCCTCATCTTGATGAGAAGCTGAGGACTGCTGCGCAATACAGCAAGGTTTCAAATCCTGTCATTGATGACCTTAAGAGAGAGGTGCTTTCCCAGGCTGGTAGCATTGACTCTGAGTCATTCTTCCATGCGAGGAGAACTGCCCTGAAAGTCCTGGTTTCAGTGGTCCTCTGTTTTATGATAATCTTTACATCCTTGCTTGATTATCATTTCTTTGACACGAAGTATTATCTCCAGAACCAGATAAACAAAATACCAGACTTTCTGAAGGAGAAGATAAAGAGTCTTGAGAAGAATGACAAAGACAAGGGCATGTTTCCAGGGATGTTTCCTGAGGACGAGGATGGTGCAGGAACATTATCTAACAGGGATATTTATGGGGACAAGAAGCTTGCGGCCCTGGGAGATGAGATGGTGAACATGGAGATGCAGTCTTTGAACTTCAGACTGAGTTCGACACTTGAGCAAGACCTTCAGAGGGAGCAGTTTGAGGATTCTTTCCCGAATGAGATATATGCAGAGGGAGCTGCTGCATTCAAGGAAACAATATCGTTGAAAGACCAGGAAGTTGTCAGAAGATACTTTAATTCGCTGGCCAGAGGTTGATGAAAAATGAAGAATGTAAAAGAAGTGGTTGATTCACTTATGGACGAAGTCGGCAAGGTTGTTGTTGGGCAGAAGGATGTCCTCGAGGAGGTTCTTGTTGCAGTACTGTGTGATGGAAATGCATTGCTAGAAGGCTATCCTGGATTGGCGAAGACGCTTGCAATAAAATCCCTTGCCGAGGCAATGGACATGAAATTCAGCAGGATACAAAATACGCCTGACCTTATGCCCTCAGATATAACCGGGACAGAGATACTCGAGGAGACTGATGACGGGAAGAGGAAGTTCAGGTTCCAGCCGGGCCCAATATTCGCGAACATAGTTCTTGCGGACGAGATTAACAGAGCAACACCTAAGACTCAGTCGGCGCTTCTTGAGGCGATGCAGGAAAAACAGGTTACTGTCGGCAATAAAACATACGCGCTCGACCTTCCTTTTTTTGTTCTCGCCACCCAGAACCCCATTGAGCAGGAGGGAACATATCCCCTGCCAGAGGCACAGGCAGACAGGTTCCTGCTCAAGATAAAGGTAGGGTATCCATCGCTGCAGGAGGAAGCAGAGATAGTTGACAGATATTCCTCAAGCAGGAAGAGTGCTTCCATAAAGAAAGGCATTGACAAGAACAAGGTTAATTACCTTCAGGACCTTGTAAAGCAGGTTCCAATAGCAAAGGACCTAAAGATGAAGGCGCTGAAGATTGTGAATGCCACGAGGGACCATGAGCTCATCCAATTCGGTGCTTCTCCGAGAGCTTCAATAGGCCTTGTTCTTGCGGCGAAGGCATATTCGCTGATAAAGGGGAGAAGCTATGTGAGCACAGAGGATATCCATAAGATGGCTTATCCTGTCCTGAGACACAGAATTGTTGTGAGCTTTGATGCAGAGAGAAAAGGAATTACCCCTGATGAAGCTATAAAGGCAATCCTCGACAAGGTAAAATGATTGATCCTCAGTTTCTGAAAGAGCTGGACCGGTTCAGCCTGATAGTTAGGAAGAGAGTGACCTCTAAGTACAGTGGAGAAAGAAAATCGCTTTCAATGGGCAAGGGCATAGTCCTCAAGGACCACAGGATGTATGCAATAGGCGATGACCTCCGTTCAGTGGACTGGAAGATTTATGGCAGGACAGACCACCTCCATGTTAAGAGGTATGAGGAGGAGAGGAGCCTTGTTGTTCATACCATTGTGGATTCGAGCAAGTCAATGGATTTTGGCAGCCCGCTTAAGAAGTTTGACTATGCAGCAATGCTTGGCGTGGGATTCTCCTATCTCGCAACAAAGAACAACGAGAAATTCAGGTTTTCAACCTTTTCAGACGACCTTGAGCTTTTCCAGCCGAAGAGAGGGATGGCTCATCTCGCCGCGATGATAGACCATCTGAACAGCAGGAAGCTCGCAGGGCAGTCGCTTTTCAGCAAGGCGATGCTAAAGTACAAGAAAACTCTTGGCTCAAGGTCATTCATAGTTCTGATTTCTGACTTCCTGTTTGATATAGATGATATCAGGGAAGGGCTGTTTGCTTTCAAGAATCAGGACATTAACGTTGTGCAGGTTCTTGACAAATCAGAGGTCGACCTTGACCTTGAAGGGGATTTCAAGCTTCAGGACTCGGAGTCAGGGGAGGAATTCAGAACAGCAATCACGCCAAGGGCGAAGCAGCAGTATAGGTCACAGCTTCAGGAACACATAAGCCAGATAAAAAAAGCCTGCTCTGAGATAAAAGCCAATTTTGTTTCAGTCCACACCCAGCAGCCTGTTTTTGATGTTTTCTGGAACATCCTAAAATAAAAACATTTAAATATTCATTACATGAATAACATCATATGGAAAAAAGGTTAAAGGTCAGCGTGTTCGAGCTTCTGATGCTTGTTGTCGGATTGCTTGGGACCTTTCTTGGGTTTAAGCTGATAAACAGCCTTTTTGCTGTCGATAAGGTTATGAGTTGGGGGATGCTGAATGCGATATTCCTATGGCTTATACTGATGACAATATTCATTCTCCTTAGCTTTACAGTGGAGGTCTCCAAGAAGCATTATGAGGAAACAAAGTCGATGCACAATCTGATAAAGACGCTTCAGGAGCAGATGTATGTCGAGCAGGAAGAGATTGAAAAGACGCTGACAAAGCAGAAGCGCGCCGCTGGAAAGAGATATGCGGCGAATGAAGAAATCAAAGAATCGCTAAATGAACAAGACTCTGTTGCGGTAACAGACCATCTCGAAGGGGAAAAAAAGGGGGAAGGTGAAGAGACATTAAATGTACAGTGATAGGTCATCCATGTTTACAATAGGCTTTCTTATCTTTGGCCTGTCATCGACTGCAATCCTTGGGCATGCCGTGTTAATGTAGCACTCGATGAAAGGAAAATTTTCTAGATCTGAAAAGCTTATCGTGTCAAAGAGAAGGAAATAGAAATTCTTTTCTTTGAACTGCTCCTTCAGTTTTAATGCCCTGTCAAGATGGTTCTGGCCATGCTTCAGGCTGACAAGGACTCCGATGTTCTTTGACGCATGGACCTTCATCAACGCGCCTTTAACTTTAGTTGCTTCCTTGATAAATTCATCACGGCCAACCTCAAAGAATTTCCTGCTCATCGGATTAAAGACAAAAACAGGCATCTGGTTGTTAAGGCCAAGAGCGACAGGATGAAACATCCCGTCTCCAACAAAAAGAATGCAGTCTGCCTTTTCGCCAATCATCCCGATGTTACAGCCAAGAACTTGGCCATCATATTTTGTGTTCTGGGCCCTAATAAGAATGACATTCTTGTTTTTTTGTTCGAGTTGTTTCTTAATTCTATTCAACGAATTAAGATACTGGACTGTCGTAAAGAGTATTACTGTTTTTGGAAGTTTTTTTATTACAGCATCAGGTAATCTCATCCCTTTTTTGTACCTTGCCTCAATGAAAAGGGCTTTCATGATGATGGTTGAGGAGAGGTTATTTATAAATCATTCTTTCCTTATCTTCGCAACAAAAAATCCTTCTGTATCATTATCCTGGGGCCATAGCCTAAGGGTATTTTTTATTTCTTTGTTGTATTCTTTTCCTTCAAACTCCAGGATAGGTTTCCCTTTTTTCAAAGGCAATTCTATTTTTTCAATTCTTGCATCGTCATACTTATTAACAAGATAATCAACAACCCCTTCATTCTCCTCCGGTTCCAGGGAGCAGGTGGAGTAAACCAATGTTCCATCTTTCTTGAGGTTGTTAAAGGCAGCCTCAATCAATTGTCTCTGCTGGCCTGCAAGCTTTTTTATTCCGTTGGGATTCCACATGAGCAATGTCTTTAAGCTTTTTCTTATTGTTCCTGTGCCGGAGCACGGTGCATCAACAAGAATCCTGTCAAAACTAAATCCCTGGAAGCGATGGCCCTGCATCATCGTGATGATGTGATTTGTTAGTCCGCACTTCTGGACATTTATTCCAAGCGATTTTATTCTGTCTCCAGTATAGTCATTCGCAATAAGTACCCCATTATTCTTCATGTACTGCGCAATCTGCGTTGTCTTTGAGCCAGGGGCAGCGCACATATCCAAGATAAATTCACCTGCTTTCGGCTCAAGAACTATGGGGGGAATCATCGATGCAGCTTCCTGCACATAGAAATATCCTATAGAATGCTCCTTCAGATTTCCAATGTCTCTTCTTCCTTCATAATTCTCCACCCAGAATCCTTCCCTGCACCAGGGGATGGATATGAGCTTCCATTTATCAGTTATACATTCTTTCAGCTCATCGACGGAAATCTTCAGCGTGTTTACACGAATGCTCCTCCTGAGAAAGGAAAGAGAGCACTTTATGAAGGGCTCCCATTCTGTGAGCTGTTCATAGCGCTCCTTGAACTTTTCCTTTATGATTATGTTGTTTCTTTCTGCGTTGGTTATTTTCACATGGCATCACTTAACTGTCTAAGGGGCTTTTGATATTGCGAATATCCTTGTTCGACACCTTGGTGTAGATTAATGTGGTGCTTATATCAGAATGACCTAGTAAATCCCGAATATACCTTATATCAGTTCCTTTTTCCAATAGGTGTGTTGCAAAAGAATGTCTGAGTGTATGCGGTGTAATGTTCTTTCTTATCCCTGTCTTGATAGCAGCATTCTCGATTATTTTCTGTATTGTTCTTTGCGTGTATTTTCCGTCTCTATTTGTTAAGAAGACATATCCTTGCTTATTATCTGTCAAGTTGAATAAACCTTCCTTTACTTTATTTGAGAGCATAACAATTCTGTCTTTTTTTCCTTTTGCCCTTTTTAGATGTATGGTGTTTCTGTCAAAATCAATATCTTCCCATTTGAGATTGATAATCTCGCTGATTCGCAAACCTGCTGAGTATCCAACCTGAATAATGAGTCTGTGATTGATGTTTTTTGTGACAGAAATCAATTTCTCTATTTCCTCTTTTGAGAGTATTACTGGCAGTTTTTTTTCTCTTTTGATGTTTGGCATATTGTCCAAAATACCTTGGATTTCCGAGCTGTCCTTTTTGATTGTATTAAGATAGAATTTGATTGCAAAACCTGCAGATCTTACAGTCTCATCAGAATCACCTTTTTCAATAAGTGCAAGAAGAAACTCTCTTGGCGGTTTCCCAGATAATGCAAATCTCTTGATATAATGCAGATAATTATCTATTGTTTTTTGCGAATATCCCTTAAGTTTACACTCTTGCACAACAATCGATTCTGTTTCCATATTGGTGACAGGTATTCTAGTCATTAGACAAGCGAAAAACATCCAAATATATAAAACTTCGCATTTTATGGTCAATTCCAGTATTAAGCGCAATAATACTACGCTTAATAGATGTTAAAGGAAATTTTTTGCAATCGATAGGACACGTCTCTGATGAAACTAAGAATCTGATTGCACTCCGTGCCAGCTTCCTGTCCTTGATCTGCAAAAAACTCTTCAGCTCTTCGAGCTTTCGGGGATTCGCCTTCGGCTCACCCTCCCTTAACACTCTTTAAGTAGCGGCTATGTGCCTTTTTCTGTTTCTCTGTAAAGTTTTTCCACAAAATGTGGATGGGTCTTACAAGAGCCCTATTAAAGTGGTCTCGCCATCCGTATAAGTGGAGGTGCAAAGGATGAGGCAAACAATTTTTGAGAAAGCAGAGAACCTGATGGAGCTGGTCAGGGAAGAACTGCCAGGCATTGACAGGCATAGGATACGGAGTGCGTGTGGCAGGTTAAGCAACCACTACGCCTACATTAAGAACAGGAAGTATAAGCCGAGCAGGGAAGAAGTGAAAGTCTACGATGTTTTGGTCAGGAACGATATTTCTCCTGTCCAAGCATACAAGTGGATGCTGCTGTATGACGCACCAGCTCATGTGAAAGCGTTGCTACGGCAGAAGAAGATTAGCATTAAGACGGCTTTTAAGATAATCAGTGGCGACAGGGAAGCAGGGGAGCGGGTTACTGCAGGAAGGCGTGAGTTAGTTTCTCACATTATTTCGAGTTATCAAGTGCATATTCATCCGATGATGGGCACCCCGTAAAAATACAGGAGGACTGGTAAGTATGGGAAAGACGAAAAAGAAACAGGTAAAGAAAGGCAAGAAGCAAAGGGTGTATATGAACAGCAAGAAGGGGTTGCTGCCTCATGTGCCGACCAAGCAGAAGATTCTGAAGTTCGTGGCGTGCTGCTGCAACGACACATCAATGCTGGTGCTGTTCTGGATACAATGCTTCCTCGGATTAAGGATTGGAAGTGCGATAAGGCTGAAGTGGACAGATATTGATTGGGACATCAACAAGGTCTTCATTGCAAACGACAAGAATGTGAACAGGAGCAATCAAGGCGACTACGGCAAAGACATGATTAAGCCCATCGCAGAGTTCATGATTCCCATCTTGAAGATGTGGAAGAATATGAACAAGGGAGAGCAGTATGTGATTCCAAGAAAGAACACCAAAGCAACAGAGAAAAACATTATCCGTTTTTGGGAGAAGCGATACGATGCGTTGTACGAGAAAGCCGGCTTAAAGGAAGAGTGGGTGCAGATGAAGGACGGCAGGTGGCGATACAAATACAACAGCCACAGTGGCAGGCATATCTGCGGAACAAACCTGGCTTTGAACCGATTGCCTCTACAGGAAATCCAGGCGTATCTCGGTCATAGCAAGCCAGAGCAGACTATGGTGTATGTCCACATCGCTAACGAGTTGCTGCGACAAAGCATTAACGAGGTCTACAAGCCAGAAAGACAGGTTTTCGTTACAAAGGTAACAGACCTGTTTAAGAAAGAGATTCACGAGGGGATGGACTATGCCGTTGTGCCACAATAAAGCCTTCGAGAACGCCTACTGCCTTTGGAAGAGGCAGCAAGGCGTGTTGGCAGTGAGGGTTGCGGGGAGCGGAGCATCTGTTGGTGCTCCCTGTGATGTCCTTACCGTCAGTGAGTCCAGGCCTTGCCTGGTAGAGGTTAAAACATGTAAGGAACCAGTGTTTTATGTGCGGTCTCATATCCGTGAGCAGCTTGAAAACTTGAGACGGGCTTGCTTTAACCACGGTGGCAGGGCGGTGCTTGCTGTCAGGTTCAAGAACAGA
>JAFGPE010000006.1 GCA_016926055.1 Candidatus Woesearchaeota archaeon
CCAGTCTGCGGAGACAACGGCAAAACATACTCCAACGGCTGTATGGCCTGCGCCAGCGGCGAGATAACTGCTTATAAAGAAGGAGAATGCGACAAGATGAGTCAGGAAGAAGCGCTTGAAATAGCACAAAACAGCGAATGCACAGAGCAGGGAACCCTGACTGATGAGATAACCTATAATTCAATCACAAAGACCTGGTGGATAGACCTGACTCCAAACGAGCCTAAAGCAGGCTGCAACCCAGCATGCGTAGTAGGCGAAGAAACACTGACTGCAGAGATAAACTGGAGATGCACTGGAGCGATTCCTCGTTAGATCTCAATCTTTGAGAAGCAGTATGTTCCTATTATGGATATTACTATTGTGACTGCGATCATCACACCCAAATCTATGTGGATGCCGATGTGGGCCGCATTGCTCAGCGTACCTCTAAGACCATCAACACCGTAGGCGAGCGGGTTTATCCTTATTATTGTGCCGAAAGTCGTTGGCAGGCCTTCAAGAGGGAACAATGCTCCTGAAAGGAAGAATATCGGCATGATAAGGAAGTTCATTATCAAAGGGAAAGCCTGCATGTCCTCCATTCTTGAAGCTATGGCAGTTCCCAAGGCTGTGAACAGCAAGGCTATTAGGAACATGAAAACTAATGCCAACGGGACATATAGCGGGTTGGTTATCCTGAAACCTATCGCTATGCTTATGATGGCGACTATGATACCTTGGATAAACGCGACTGTAGCACCGCCAAGGGTTTTTCCTATCATTATCTCTGTCCTTGAAACTGGCGCTACAAGGGTCTCTTTCAGGAAACCGAACTGTCGATCCCAGATGACTTCTATGCCAGCGAACATAGCGGTAAACAAGATGCTCATGGCAATGACGCCTGGAGCAAGGAACATGAGATAGTTTCCCTGGCCTGCTTTCTCGAATATAGGCCCAAAGCCAAAACCGAATGCCAGCAAGAAGAGCATTGGTTGGCCTAGCATACCTATCATCCTTGGTTTTGAACGCCAGTACTTTTTCAGCTGGCGAAGCCACATTGCATGTATTACTCGCATCATCCTCTCCACATCCTGTTAATGTTCCTGAAGGTTTCCTTGAAAGAGCCGTTCTCCTTTCTCAACGAACGGCCTGTCAGTTTCAGGAAAGCCTGCTCCAATGATTTTGTCTTTGTCTTTTGCTTGAGTTTGTTTGATGTGCCCTGAATCAATATTTTCCCATGGTCTATTATGGCAATAGTGTCTGCAACCTCGTCTGCCTCTTCCATGTAGTGGGTTGTGAAGAACACGGTCATGTTCTGCTTCTTGTTCAGGTCTTTTATGTAGGTCCATATCTTGTTCCTTGTCTGAGGGTCAAGACCTAGTGTGGGCTCGTCTAAAAACAGTATTTTTGGATGGTGTATCAGGCCTCTTGCTATCTCAAGCCTTCTTTTCATTCCTCCTGAGAAATTCTTTACAAGCTCATCCTTCCTGTCCCATAATTCCATCAATTTCAGAAGATGCTCGATTCTCTGTTTTGCTTCTTTCTTAGAAACATGGTACATGGCTGCGTGGAACTCCATGTTCTCATTTGCAGTCAGGTCAACGTCCAAAGTTGGGTCCTGGAACACTATTCCAAATGAAGATCTTGTCTTGTCGGTCTCTTTTACAGGGTCAAAGCCATTTACAGATATCTTTCCTTCAGTAGGATGAAGCAATGTAGTCAGGACTTTTATTGTTGTGGTCTTTCCAGCGCCGTTTGGTCCTAGAAACGCAAAGATTTCTCCTTGTTTCACATCGAATGATATATTGTCGACTGCCTTGAAGTCCTTGAACTTCTTTACAAGTTTCTTGACAGTTATTGCAGATTCATTCTTCATTATTCCAGTTACAAATAAATGGATTATAAATGTTGTGTTTAATCAGAATATTTAAATAATATGAAATTAAAAGATTGCTCATGAGAACATTCCTCCTACTCAGCATTATTCTGGCAGTCTTAGTTAGTGCCTGCAACCCTTACACCAGTATGGGACAGATCCCATACGAAAACGTAGATGAAGGTTTTAACCGATGCATCCGCCCATGGGAAATGCAGGAAAATTATCAAGGAGAGTTTGTTATTGATTCTCAGGAAGAATACGAAGCGCTGCTTGAGTATAAAGCCACGAGTTCAAAATGTGATGACTTTGAGCTTCCGCCGATAGACTTCTCGCAAAAGACTTTGCTTGGAAAGTATACATCGGGAACAGGATGTGAAATAGGTTTTAGTGGTTTAGTCTACAAGGACGATAATGAAAATAAGGTATATTATGTAATAGATGTTGCTGAAGAGGGCAATTGTCAAGCACTCGGCATAAGCATGAACTGGGCATTGATACCAAAAGTTCATGAAGGCTACGAAGTCGTGTTTGAGGTTAAGTAAACTATAAAAACACAGTCCTATTCTTTCTATCATGGAACCAGTATTTGAGAAAATCAAAGAACTCCTGAACAAGAACAATATACATTACAAAGTTCTGGAACATCAGCATGTTGTCACAAGCGCTGACGCTGCCAAGATTCGTGGAACAGATATAAGGAACGGAGCAAAGGCTTTGGTTCTTAAAAGTAAAAGCGGCAGGTTCTTCATGATAGTGATTTCAGCTGCTGAGCGTGTTGACCTGAAGAAGTTCAAGCAGGCCATCATGGAGAAGAACGTTTCTTTAGCAGCTCCTGACGATGTTCTGGAGAGAACCGGCTGCACTGTCGGAAGCGTGCCTCCATTCGGTAACCTGTTTGACATTCCTGTGTATATTGACAGAAGTTTTCTGAGCAAAGATGATATTGTTTTTTCTGCAGGAAGCCACACCAAGAGTATCGAGATGAGGCTAGGGGACTATCTTGAGGTTGTGAAGCCAATAAGAGAGGATTTGAAAAAGGAATAATTTCTCATCGGAAAGCTTCCGG
Source organism: Candidatus Woesearchaeota archaeon (assembly GCA_016926055.1). Classification (GTDB taxonomy): domain Archaea; phylum Nanobdellota; class Nanobdellia; order Woesearchaeales; family JAADFO01; genus JAFGPE01. The sequence continues at coordinate 2,928 of JAFGPE010000006.1, forward strand.
AATTCTCTGCACAAAGCTTATAATGGATAACGCTAGTCTCATATTCTTGGTTAAACGCTAGACGATGAATAAAAAACCAATAAATTTAAATATGTGTCAACACATACTTATGTGTAGTGAGATTATGGCAAATATAACCCTATCTGTACCAGAGGAAGTACACAAGGAAATGAAACACTTTTCTGAAATAAAGTGGAGTCAGGTAGCAAGAAAAGCCATAATCGAGAAAATAGAAACTCTTCGTCTAGCAGAGAATTTGGCCAAGAAAAGCAAGCTGACAAAAGAAGATATTGAAGAATTTAGCAAAAAGATAACGGCATCTGCGACAAAGAGGTTTCTGGCATGAAGATAATACTGGACTCAAATGTTTTGTTTTCTGCACTGATAAAAGACTCTAAAACAAGGAGAATCATTCTCGAGTA
>JAFGPE010000045.1 GCA_016926055.1 Candidatus Woesearchaeota archaeon
ATTATGCCTTTATCCTGCATTATGGCCAGGAGGCATTCAGTCAGCTGCTCGTCCTTCCCTATATATTTAGATATAGTGTGGATGCTGTCCTTTTCTTCCTTTAATGCGCCTATGACCTTGGCGTAATTGTCCTGGAATACTGTCTTTTTTATTACATAGTAGCTGCCTGTGAAGGATTTTATTCCGACTGCCGCGCCCTTTTGGAAGTCTGAATAATGCGCTCTTGAGAATTCGTAGGCGTCCTTTGAGTTCTTTATTACTGAAAATCCGTTATTTTTGAATGTTTCTTCTGGGTCTTCAGAGCTTTTTGGCTCGCTGGCCTTTTCCTTCTTTCCTGTTATTCTGTCATATTCCTTTTTTGTTATGAATACGTGCTTTTTGTACTGCTCTCCGCCCTTGAACTTTATCACTTCCCCTGTTTTCAGCAAAATTACTAATGCCTCGTATTCCTTTATGCTCAATTGCTTCTCCAAATTACCTTCCATCCTGTCATGGAAGGTCATGCTTTCAAGTTTGTCGACCAGGTTCTTTTCCTTATATTCTGTTACATCGGTCTGGATTATTTCCCATCTGTTCTCTGTGATTCTTCTTATCTCATATTCATAGGTCTCGTCAAGGCCTAATGCTTTCTTTTGTTTAGGAGTTATAATAAGTGCACTATCCCCTCCAGACAGTTTAATCAGCTTGTTTCCCATTCTTCCTAAAAAACGAGAATGTTGTTAAAAGATTATCCAATTATAATTAGCTTCTTTTTCTTGTCTTTGCCTGTTACTTCTCTTACTTCAAATCCTTTTCCCCTTGCCTCGGCCACAAAGGAGTTAAGTTGCGAGGGTTTTATCTGCTCGGGGTTTTCAATTCTAATCATTGTTTTTATCTCCCCTGTATTCACATCTTCAACAAGCTCCCTTTTCATCTTTGCTTCCAATGATTCTTTTCTGAGATTAAATGCGAGTTCGTTTGACTTATGTATCTGGTTGAATTCTTTGTCAAGTTCAGTTATTTTCTTCCCGCCAGGGGAAATATAAATTTCACCTTTTACGTCTCTTCCTGTCGTGTCTTTGTAATAATCTGTTTTTACTTTTATTTCTCCTGTCAATATCCTTGTTTCACCTTTTTTCATTTTGCTTTTTTTCTGGTAGAATTCCTTTTTGCTTTGAAGTGCTTTTGTTCTTTTTTCCTCGGCTTCCCTTTGCCTTGCCTCCTCTATTGAGTCTGCTTTGTATTTAAGCATTATATCCGCGTCTTCCTTTTCTCTCTTGGCTTTCATTTCGGGCGTTTCTAAATTTGCAACCAACGTTTTTAGTTCTCCCTCTTTCTTTTTTATTTCTTCAATCAGCCCTTTCTCTTTTGCAATTTTTTCCTTTTCTTCCTGAAGTTTTAATTTTTCAAGTTGTAGTTCCAGAACTCTTTTTTCTTTTGCTGCTTTTATTTTTTCATTTCTCAGCATTGCTCTTTCTGTTACTGCATCCATTCCTTTAAACATAAATCCTGCTGCTTCTGAACTGTCTACTCTTTTTGCCCTTTTTTCAGCTCTTTCTGTTTTTACTTTTAGTCCTGCTTCTTTTTGTGCTCTTATTTTTTCCATTTTTAAAATCGCTTTGATTTGATTCTTTTCAGGTCGTTTGCGGCCTTTAATTTCAGTAGTTTTTAATGAGCCCTGTTTTATTTTCATTGCATCTATGATTGTGGCATTAGGGTCAATTTGCAGAAGTTCCTTATATATCTGTTTTGCATCCAAATTTTCAGCTTTTGCTTTCTTTTCTAATCTTAGCATCTGTTCTTCTTTGTTTATTTTTTTTGTTTCTACTTTTGTTGCTTTTTTAATTTCTGCTTGTCTTATTTTTTCCATTTCTCCCTTTTTTTTCATCTGCTCAAGTTTGTCTTTTGCAGCCAAGATGTCGAATCCGCCTTGGGGTCTTTCTGTCTTAAGTCTGCTGCTAAGTGCTGCAAGATTTAATTTTGTTTTGCCCTTTTTTGGATTGGTTCCTACCATACTAAAACAAGACTAGTTTTATATTAAAAAGTTATGTTGTTTTTTAGTGTATGGATAATAGGGGTCAGGCAGCCTTCGAATTCTTAGCAACCTACGCGTGGGTGCTTGTCATAATTGTGATAGTAGCGATTGTATTCTTTTCAATAGGCTTGTTCAACCCCTCAACATACCAGGGAAATATGTGCAGCGGCTTTGAGAAGCTTGCTTATCAGGACCATGTTTATGACGGAAACACATTTGAACTGGTTTTGCTTAACGGAGAAGGTCAGGCAATCAATATCACTGATGTTAATGTCACTCTGAATGACGGCTCCACAGGCAGCAGCAGTTCTCCTTTGTTTGTGGTTCCTACGGGTGAAGGGCGCATTATAGTTCCTGTTTCAGGGCCGTTTGGCCAATACACTGCTGATGTTACAGTTACATACAGTACCCTTGGCACAAACCTTCAGAAGAAAGTTACTGGTGTTTGCACGGGCGTTGCAGGCCTTCCGTATGCGACAGCTGCGGCTACCGGGACTTTAGGTGTTAGTTTGACTTCTCCGCATTCTCATTTTGTGGTCGGAGACACATTCAATACAGTAGCAACAATCACCTGCAGCGGCGGAATCTGTGGAACAGTTAGTGCATATCCTGAATGGTGTACGGGGATTAGTTGCACGGGATGGTCTAATATGACTTCATCATCTAATGTTCAGACTAGCGATACAATCCCCTATTCCTGCGGAGCGATGAACGACACCGATACCTGCAATGTAGGCTTTAGCACTACGACGGCCGCAACAGGGGATTACAGAGTCAACATAAGAGCAGATTCTTCTGAATCCGGAGTTACCTCGCAAAGGGCGACAACGTTACCTGAAGTTGAAATCAGCGCAGTAGGAACTTTGAGTGTGAATGTAACTGCCCCATTGAATAATGCCGACATAAGTAACGGCGTTCCTTTTGGTGTGAATGCCACAATCTCATGCAGTGGAATATCCGGGGCTTATTGTGATGATGTTGACGGATATTTGCAGTACTGCTCAGGAACGGGGTGCACATCGTGGGCAAACATGACTGGCTCAGGTAATTTATCAACAAGCAGTACTAATCCCTATGCTTGTGGGCAAATGAGTGCAGGTGAAAATTGTTACGCCACTTTTACTGCAACAGGAAACAACAACGGCACATATCGTGTCAATGTGTTTGCAAATTCTGCGAGTGGAGTTGTAACTGATGTTAGGGATAGCACTCCCCCAGAAATAGATATTGTTTCTGCAGGAACCCTTACTGTCAATCTTTCAGCGCCAACAAACGGGGCAAGTATTCTTAATGGAACAACTTTTGATTTGAATGGAACGGTTAATTGTACTGGTGGCACAGGAACTACTTGTGGTGGTGTTGATGCTTATGCTGAATACTGTTCTGGTGCTAGCTGTACAGCTTGGGGCAATATGTCAGGTTCAGGGAACCTTTCAACTTCCGATACTAACCCTGATACTGGTTGCGGAGTAATGGATGCAAATTCAACCTGTGATGTTAGCTGGTTAGTAACTGCTAATAATTCCGGAACTTACAGATTGAACACCTATGCTGATTCCAATAACACGTCTGTGACTGATGTAAGGGATTCAACACCCCCACAGATAACTGTTACTTCCCCCACAACACAGTACACAGCGACATACCCCTTCACAACTCCGTCAAACTACACTTATACGGCAACAGATATTGCTGTTTTGGGAGGAGTTGCAAAATTAGTACGCGGCGGGGCATATACTTCTGATGGCAGCACTGTTGGATTGTGGCATTTCGAAGAAGGCACTGGAACGAATGCACTTGATTCTGCTGGCTCTGACAATAATGGCACATTAGTTAATGGCCCAACCTGGACAACAAACTCCGCAGTCGGGAACTATGCTGTTGACTTGGATGGGACAAATGACCGGATTGACACAACTTACACATCCGCAATGAATACGACCGGTGCATTTACTATTGAGGGCTGGATAAACGCAGACAATGTTACCGGGACAAAGACCTTGTTCTCAAGAGGAATATCTACTGGTGGTTTATCATATAGAGTAGATCTTGTAGGTCTTCGCATTCGCTTCTATATATATAGTAATGGAACTAGCAACCGAACAACAACAACAGGAAACGTAATTATGAGTGCAGGAACATGGTATCATGTTGCGGCAGTCTATAGCCCAAGTTCGTACATGAGAATTTATGTTAATGGAGTCCAAAGAGCAAATAGAACTAATGGAATCTACTCTTCATTGTTCAGCACAACCCAACCCCTTCTTATCGGTGCGCTTAAGACAACTACCAGCTGGTCCAATTACTTTGGCGGGCTAATGGATGAGGTAAGACTTTCAAACACGGCAAGAACAACATTCAACACAAATCGCAACTATCCAACTTCAGGACCATCAATAAGACCTGTCAGTCCGATTACTGCAGCAAGCGTAGTCTCATGGAACTCATTCACTGAGACTTCAACGCTTAACGGCCAGACAATAGACTATCAGTTATCAGATAACAGTGGAACTACATGGTACTACTGGAATGGCAGTTCATGGGCAAGCACAACTACCAGCTGGAATTCTGCTAGTGTTGTAAATTCAAATATCAGCTTTTTCTCAACTGCTAACAACAGCCTTTTGTTCAGGGCAAGATTGAATAGCAGTGGCTCTGCAACACCGCTATTGGATAATATAGATATAAATTATACAGCTTGATATAAATTAACATTTTTTCAATAATTATGCAGATAGTAGGGTACTACTCGAAATTCACAGGCAGCCATTGCAATAATTGCTCATAGTAGAGTTTATGAGGCTGATTTTATAGTAGTTTGTGCGACAAAAACAGGGTTAAACAAAACTGAAACAGCTAAATGCACAGGCTCGTACAATAGCTAATTTTTGCATTATTTTTTAAAAAAATAAATGTGGGTTTTCAGCGTTTTTTCCTAAATTTAGTAACCCCGCTACTAGGACAAATAGTCCTTTAAGTTCTGTATTCCTTTATTATCAATGGTTTTGAAATAGCTTTTAATTTATCATATGGAATATGTTAATTGCACTTTATTCGTTTTTCGACAGTGTTTTTAGTTTG
>JAFGPE010000046.1 GCA_016926055.1 Candidatus Woesearchaeota archaeon
AAAATTCCCGAAAGGAATTTTTTAGTGCAACAGAATTTCACGCCAACCGCTCATCCGAGATGAGTGGAATTCCGTTGTTTAAAGAATAATCCGTTTTCCAGCAAAAACTATTTTAAATAATATATAAAAACTGATTAGTTATGACTGAAAAAACATATGAAAAACTTATTGAATATTTTAATAAGAACAATGCAGATTGTGAAGGATATCAATCCAGATGATGTGATATTTTTTGCATGCGCCCTTGCTTACGACAATTCAATTCTTTGGTCAGATGATAAAAAGCTGAAAAATCAAACCAAAGTAAAAGTCCTCAACGCGCAGGAAATGAATGATGTTTTGAGTGAGTGAATTAGATTCATTTAAGACAAATCATCAATCTATAATCTAACATTAGAGCCGTTATGCATCAGATGTACAGACCTATCTGCCTTATATCCCATGTCCTCTGCCAACCCATTCATTGCCGCTGTCATCTTCCTTGTGCCGTGTGCAGGAATTATATGTTCCGGCTTTACAAGGTTAATTAAGTCCCTTAAGTCCTCCCTAGCTGCATGCCCGCTCTGGTGAATGTCTTTGAAAATCCTGACACCGTCTTCTGCAAGTACTCTTTCGATATAATCCCTGTTTGCAATATTTGTAGGAGTGGGAATTGTCTTGCAGGAAAATATCACATGGTCTTCTGACCTGAACTTAAAGTCCATCTTGTTGTCAACCATCTTTGCCAATGTTGATTTTGGCTCCCCCTGGTGTCCTGTAACAACAAGAAGATATTTATGAACGCCGTCACGCTGAATGTGCTTTAATTTTCTTTTTATCTTCTTGCTATACTTCACAATCTCGACTTCCTTTGAGAAATTAACCAAACCAACAGATTCCGCAGCATGAGTATATTTACCAAGGCTTCTTCCGAGAAAAACAATCTTTCTTCCCAGCTTTCTGCCAAAATCTATTATTGAATTAAGCCTTGCAATATGTGAGGCAAATGTTGTAACAATCATCGCCTTTCCCTTTGAGTTTGTGCCAAGCATCACATCCTTCAGCATCTGCTTTGCAACAGACTCAGAAGGCATCTTCATTGCATATTCAGCATAAGTGGAATCGACAATTAATGCCCTTACCCCTTTTTTTCCAAGCTCCTCCAATCTCTCGAAGTTCGGCTTTTTCCCGAATGTTGGATAGAGGTCGAACTTGAAATCATTTGCATAAAGGATTATGCCTTCCCTTGTATGGACAGCAACCATTGCCGTCTGCGGAGTAGAATGGGTTACATTTATGAGCTCTACCTTGATGTTGCTGGAGAGAGGATGGACTGAATGATGGGTAAGAGTCTTTATCTTGTTCTTCAGCTTTATCTTCTCATTGACCAAGGTACTATTCAGGACAGCGGTTGTATAGGGTGTTCCAAGAACATCCGCATCAAAGTTCTGTGACTGAAAAGGTATCGCTCCAAGATGGTCAAGATGCGCATGAGTCGGAATTATCCCCTTGACGTTAAGATGCCTTATTCCGGCAATATCAGGAATTGCCCCGGCATCGACAAGCTCCTCGGGGTTTATGTTGAGGATGTCTTCATCCTCTGTATACTTAATATAGTTTTCAAGATGGATGCCCATGTCAAGGATAACTGCCTCTCCGCCCACCTCCACACAGGTCATATTCTTGCCAACTTCATTGTATCCGCCCACTGCATGGATTTTCATAAGAGAAAAGAAGATATTTGATTAGTATAAAAAGGTTTGTTATTTGTAATCATTCCACGCCCTGATTTCAAGGTCATCCATCTTTGTCTCAAGAAGCGCATCAACAAATACCTTCGTTATCTGAATGTTTGTGAGCAAAGGTATTGAGTAATCGACAGCATTCCTCCTTATCAAGTAATTGTCCTCTGTCACACTCCTATCAAAATCGTCGGGAATATTTATGACAAAATCGAGCTTCTTTTTCTGCATCAGGGTGATTATATTATCTTGCTTTTGGGAATTGTGGGCTTTATACACCATTTTGTTTGGAATATTCTTTGATGTCAGGAATTCTGAAGTATGCTTCGTTGCAAATATATTGAAGCCGGCAGACGATAATGATTTTATTGTGGGCAGCAGTTTATGTTTGTTCTCATCGCCGCCAAGGCTCACAAGGACATCCTTTTTAGGCAACTCCATCCCGACAGAAAGTATCGACTTCAGGAATGCCTCGTTCAAAGTCGTACCTATTGTTGCAACCTCTCCAGTGGATGCCATCTCGACAGAAAGAACAGGGTCTGCTCCCCTAAGCCTTGAGAAAGAGAACTGCGGGGCTTTTACTCCAACCCAATCGAGGTCAAGCGTGTTAAAAGTACCTCTCGGCTTTTTTCCCATTATTGCCTTTGTTGCCAAATCAATAAAGTTTATCTTTGATACCTTTGAGACAAAAGGAAAGCTCCTTGAAGCCCTCAGGTTTAATTCAATAACCTTGATATGATTCTCTTTTGCAATGAACTGCATATTGAAAGGGCCCGTAATCTTCAATCTCGAAGCAACATCCTTCGCAATCTTTTTTATTCTCCTGATTGTCTCGATATATGTCAGCTGGGGTGGAAACACCATTGTTGCATCTCCAGAATGAACCCCTGCATTTTCTATGTGCTCGCTTATGGCATAGATTATGATTTTGCCATTATCTGCAACTGCATCAATCTCTATCTCCTTTGCATTTGTTATGAATTTGGAAATCACAACCGGGTGCTCGCTTGAAACATCAGTTGCTTTCTTCAGGAACTGAGCAAGGTCTTCGTGGTTGAATGCAACACTCATAGCTGCGCCTGAAAGAACATAGCTTGGCCTTATAAGAACCGGATAGCCCGCCTTGTCGGCAAACCGTTTTGCCTCTTCCACAGTCGTCAGCTCTTTCCATTCTGGCTGGTCGATGCCAAGCTCGTCAAGAAGTTTTGAGAACTTGTGCCTGTCCTCTGCATTGTCTATTGAAAGAGGGCTGGTCCCAAGAACATTCAATCCTGATTCATGGCATTTCATCGCAATGTTATTTGGAATCTGGCCTCCTGTGGAAAGTATCATTCCATAAGGCTGCTCCTTTAAGTAAATCTCGTTGACTGTTTCGAAGGAAAGTTCGTCAAAATAGAGCTTGTCGCAGATATCATAGTCTGTTGAAACAGTCTCGGGATTGTAGTTTATCATTATGGTGCCATAGCCAAGCTTTCTTAAAGCGAATACTGAGTTAACGCAGCACCAGTCGAATTCAACAGAACTTCCAATCCTGTATGCTCCTCCTCCAAGGACAACAACAGCATTTTTATTTGCTTTTGAATAATCAATATCATCTTCCGCTGCATTGTAGGTCAGATAAAGGTAATTTGTCTTTGCAGGGTATTCTGCAGCCAATGTATCAATCTGCTTCACGAACGGATGGATGTTGTATTTTTTCCTCAAATCAAGAATGTGATTTTCGCTTGTATTGTAAATCAGGGAAAGCTGCCTGTCTGAAAAGCCAATCTTCTTCGCCTCAAGCAATAGCTCTCTTGTCTTTGGATTTGATTTGAGTTTTTTCTCCATTTCGACAATGTTTTGCATCTTGTAGATAAACCACTTGTCTATCCTTGAAAGCTCGTAAATCCTATCAACAGAGATTCCCTGTTTTATCGCCTGTATGACAGCAAAAGCTCTTTTGTCAGTCGGATTCTTCAGTTCATGCTCGACATCATCGAAGCGTATCCTGCCATTATTTGCGACAACGCCATTCATCCCCTGACCAAGCATCCTTATCGCCTTCTGGAAAGTTTCCTCGAAATTCCTGCCTATAGCCATCACTTCTCCAACGGATTTCATCTCCGAGCCAATCTGCTTTGACACTTTAGTGAATTTCTCAAGGTCCCATCTTGGAATCTTGACAACAATATAATCCAGCGCAGGCTCGAAACATGTGCTTGTGATTTTTGTGATTGAGTTTTTAAGCTCCATTATGGAATGGCCTAGAGAAAGCTTTGCAGCAACAAAAGCAAGAGGATATCCTGTTGCCTTTGACGCAAGGGCTGAGCTTCTTGAAAGCCTCGCATTTACCTCTATAATTCGGTAATCCTCGCTAGTTGGGTCTAAAGCAAACTGTATGTTGCACTCGCCGATTATTCCAAGATGCCTTATAACCCTTATGGAGATTTCCCTAAGCTTGTGGTATTCTGAATCTGTAAGAGTCTGGCTTGGAGCGACGACAATTGACTCTCCAGTATGGATGCCAAGAGGATCGAAGTTTTCCATGTTGCACACAGTAATACAGTTGTCATGGCAATCTCTCACAACCTCATATTCAACCTCTTTCCAGCCCGCAAGGCATTCCTCAATGAGGATTTGCTTAATATATGTAAAAGCTTTTGTTGCCATTTCAAAAAGCTGATCCTTTGTCCTTGCAACACCTGAACCCCTGCCACCAAGAGCGTATGCAACTCTTACCATCACAGGATATCCTATCATCGCCGCCGCCTTCAATGCATCCTCAACATTGTTAACCGCTTCACTCTTGGGTGTTTTTGCATCAATTTTGTTTAATTCATGGACGAATAATGCTCTGTCCTCTGTGTTGATAATGGTCTCGACCGGGGTTCCAAGAACCTTAACACCATATTTCTTGAAGGTACCGCTATTGAACAACTCAACGCCGCAATTAAGCGCTGTCTGGCCGCCAAAGCTAAGAAGGATTCCATCAGGCTTTTCCCTTGCAATCACCTTCTCGACAAAAAAAGGGGTCACCGGAAGGAAATAAATCCTATCTGCCATTCCTTCGGATGTCTGTATTGTAGCAATGTTAGGATTAATCAAAACAGTTTTTATTCCCTCTTCCCTGAGGGCTTTCAGCGCCTGGGAGCCGGAGTAGTCGAACTCGCCAGCTTCACCAATTTTTAACGCGCCTGAACCCAGGACAATTACTTTTCTTATTTTATGCTGACGGAGATTTTTATTTTTCATTTCTTCACCAGTTCTGCAAATTTATCAAAAAGAAAGTTAGTATCAACTGGACCAGGAGTTGCCTCTGGATGGAACTGAACAGACATGAATGGTTTTTTCCTGTGCCGTATCCCTTCGTTTGTCCCATCGTTAGCATTAACGAACCATTCTTCCCAGTCATTTGGAAGGGATTTTGCATCTACTGCAAATCCATGGTTCTGGCTTGTGATGAAGCAGCGCCTTGTTCCCTCCAGCACGCAGGGCTGGTTCTGGCTACGGTGGCCGAACTTTAGCTTATATGTGTTTGCTCCTGCAGCAAGAGCAAGAATCTGGTTTCCAAGACAAATACCGAATACTGGCTTATCCTGACTTAGTGCTTTCTTTATATTCTCTATTGTTACCTTGCAGGTCTTCGGATTACCGGGACCGTTGCTTATGAAGATCCCGTCATAGCATTCCTCACTGAAATCATACTCAAACGGCACCCTCTTGACATAAAGATTTCTTTTCACTAGCTCCCTCACAATGTTATTCTTTGCACCTGTATCGACGAGTATGATTTTAGACTTCGCCCCCTCGTTATATTCCAGAGGTTCTTTTATTGTAACTTCAGCAACGAGATTTCTTTTGTTCTGGTCCTCAAAAGGGATGTCTTTTTCGAAAATAATCTTTCCAAGCATCACTCCATTATGTCTTAATTTTTTTGTCAGAGCTCTTGTATCCATTCCTCTCAAGGCCGGAACTCTGTTTTCCTTTAGCCACTCTGAAAGTGTTTTCTTGCAACCCCAATGGCTGGGCTTCTCACAATAATCATCTATTATTAATCCTGAAATTTGAATCCTGTCAGATTCGAAATGAGAAAGAAGAGCATAATCATCCTTTTCTGCTCCTGGGACACCATAGTTTCCTATCAGCGGATAAGTCAAGACAAGGATTTGCCCTCGATAAGAAGGGTCTGTAAAGGACTGGGGATAACCGACCATGCCTGTGTTAAAAACGACCTCCCCCGATATAGAGTTCTCATGCCCGAAAGAGAAGCCCTCAAACTCTGTACCGTCCTCAAGAACAAGCTTTGCTTTTCTATCCATCCTAAAAAAAGAAGATGATTAGCAACCATTTATATTGTTTGCGGTTTCTGAAACAAAATTGTTGTCATTATCAAATACTACACAAAGTTTTAATACTCACCAACTTTTTTACCCGGAGGGGTGAAATATGGGACTATTTGGTTTGAAGAAAAAGCCAAAAACAGAAATAGGTTCAGCTGACCTGCCTCCACCTGTGCCTCCCGGAGAAGAGCTAGATGGAGATATTCCTGCACCGCCTTCTGATTTTGATTTGAATATGCCGCTGCCACCAGGCTCTGTGGACCAAAATAACGACAGCTTTCCTGAACCGCCGGAAATAAATGAAGATCAGCCGTTCGAGATGCCGAGCTTTCCTGAACCGCCGCAGGAAAATATGGATTTTAGCCTCCCGCCGATGGGCGATGATTCAACATTCTCTCAGGGCAATATGCCTCCCCGCAAAGAGGAACCGATTGCTTCTCCTAAACAGGAACCTGTGCCAACTTCACCTCAACCAGCAATAAAACAAAGCTCTGTCCAGCCGAATCGACAAGAACCGGTGCAAGCAAAGCAACCACCAGAGCAGACTCCACAACAAACCGTTCAGCCGCAAGAAGAGCCGAAACCTGTGGAACAAAAAAGAATTGATTTTTCAAACCCGTTGTTCGTTCCGATAGAGGAATACAAAGAAACTGAAAAGAATGTCAATAATGTAAATGCTGATGTAAAAAGAGCAGAGGACAACCTCGAGAGATTAAGCAGCATTGAATCTGAAGGGAGCGTTGTGATGGAGAGAATCACAAAGAATGCTGATTTCGTCTTGAAGAAATTAAGCATAATCGATAAGAAGCTGTTCAAAAAAGGGTGATTTCATGAAAGAGTCCCAGTTTTTCGTTAAGATAAACGAGTTTAAGGAGATATTTGATATTGTCAACACGATAAAAGCCAAGCTGGATGAAGCACACAAGAGCTTCGAGAAGATATATGGCCTAAAAGCTGAGGAAGAAAAGTTTTTGGAACAGTGGAAGCAAGACATTGACGAGGTTGAAAGAAAAATCGGTTTTGTCGAAGGGGTATTGTTTACCCGGGAATGAGGTTTGAGTGATGAAGGAAAAAACAGAGGCAGATTTTTTCGTGGAACTTAAGGATCCTGTTGAGTTGAGGAGAGCTGTACTTGAAGCTTCAAAGAAATCGATAAGGTTTTTGCAGAATTACGAGAGCATAAAGAAAAACAGGACAGAGAAAAGCGAGGAGATTGAGAGATTAAAGGCCACAATAAAAGAGATAAGTCTCCTTTTCACAAGACTGAAGGCAGAGCTTCCTAAAGTGAAGGACGTTCTGCCGCCTGAGTTCAAGAAATTCTTCCATTCAAGACCTGTAACTGTAAAAGTCGTAAAGCCGCCCATTGCCTCGGTTGAAATAAGACCTAGGGAGAAGGAGATAAATAAGCTGGAGCAGGAACTAAAGGACATTGAATCGGAGCTTGAAAGGCTAAGTTAATTCTTTAGATTTTTTCACCTCATTGATTTTCTTCAGCAGTAACATTTTTAAAACAGAGTTAATTCTCCTTGCATCGAGGGGATGCCGGAGAACATCTGGCGTTCCGGCGCCGGTGTCTGGACTGGCCAAAATGCGGGGATGCCGGAGTGGCCAAACGGGATAGATTTCCGACGTCAAGGCGCTAGAAAATCCAAACTCAAGTTATTGAGTGATGAGGTCCTAAAAGGATCGATGAAATGCTCTATGGGCCATCTATTGGCTTAGTGCCTACGGGGGTTCAAATCCTCCTCCCCGCATATTTTTAATTTCCTAGAAAGTTATATAAACAAATCTTTAACTATTTTTTGTTATCAACGATATGTCAAAAACCACCGGTCAAAGACCAGCGGCATGTTGCTTCGTAAGCGACAGAAGATGTAATGGTTTTTGACACCTCGGAATTCTACGAATGACCGGTAGTTTAAATGAATAGTCAAAAAATAGAAAATAAAGATTTGTTAATCAATTCGGAAATTGCTGAACTCTTAGGTGTGTTTATAGGAGATGGCTGGATTGAAAGGGATAAAGACGCACTTTACATAACTGGAAGCCAAACTGAAGATAAAGATTATTATGATTATCACCTAGGACCATTATTTTCTAAGCATTTCTCAAAGGTAACTCCTAAGCAATTTGATTATTGGGGAGTTTATGGAATTGTAACCTATAAAAAAGAAGCCATTAACAAAGCAATAAACCTCGATTTCCAAGTGGGACGCAAGTCTTTAGTTACAAAAATTCCTCGATACATAATGGATGCAGAAAATAAAGATATTTTTAAAGCTATTTTAAGGGGTTTATTTGATACAGATGGTTGTTTTTGGTGTGAAAAGTCAAGAGCTAAAACATCTACAAAATGGAAAAGAACACACAATTATCATCCTGAACTGAGGATTACTTCGTGTTCCAAGATGTTATTAGAGCAAGTTCATTGCTTATTAGACAGACTAGATATTGATTCTAAGGTTATTCAAAAAAGCAGAAGGGGTTTCAAAAGCGGAAGAAACGTACATGATTCTTACGCTTTGAATATCAGAAAGATTGAGGAAATTGAAAAATGGTTCAAGATTATTGGAACTAATAACCCCCGACATAAAACAAGATGTGGTGTCTGGAAGAAACTCGGTTATTTGCCATCAAACACAACAATGGAGATGAGGAAAAAGTTGTTAAACGTTAATAGGTGAGGTCCCATCCCCTCAGTTTACGAATGGGATGAATTAATCATTGTTTCCCGTTAAACTGGGCCATTGAAAATAGAGGACAAGAAATTTTTTAAGCAATAATTATTTAAATAAAACCGAAACACTATTAATTCTCTTGCGAGGATGCCGGTAGTGGAAATCTGTGATTTCCGGACCGTCATCTTCTCAACCCGAAGGTCTGCGAGGATGCCGGAGCGGCCAATGACAGAAATGTCGGCCATACGGGCTAGGTTCAGGGCCTAGTGGCTTAGTGCCTACGGGGGTTCGAATCCCCTTTCTCGCATTTTTTCTTTAGTAACCTATTTAAATAAGTATAAACTCTAGCTTGAAGAGGTAAAGATGGACTTTAAGGGCCGTGACATAATATCAATAAGGGACTTTAAGAAGGACGAGATTCTTTATGTTCTCAGGATGGCAAAGGGGATGGAGGAAAAGAAGCTGCCTGAGCTTCTTAAGGGAAAGGTTCTCGCAACATTGTTTTTCGAGCCATCAACAAGGACAAGGCTTAGCTTTGAATCTGCTATGAGCAAGCTTGGAGGCAAGGTAATTGGCTTTGCAGACACAAGCATAACTTCCATAAGCAAAGGTGAATCGTTGAGCGACACAATAAGGATTGTGGAAGGGTATTCTGACGCAATAGTAATGAGGCATCCTGTCGAAGGAGCTGCTCGGCTGGCTGCAGAAGCTGCTTCAATACCAATAATTAACGGCGGCGACGGCTCGAACCAGCACCCTACACAAACATTCCTCGACCTTTATACAATATTAAAAACTAAGAAAACTCTAAATAATCTTCATATTGGCTTTCTTGGCGACTTAAAATACGGAAGAACTGTTCATTCTCTTGTCGATGCAATGTCGCACTTCAATGCAAGGATGTATTTCATCTCACCGGAAAGCCTAAGGATGCCAGAAGACCTTCTCGAGGAGCTGAAGGCGAAGGGAATAAAATTTGTCGAGGAAACTGACCTTCTGAAGGTGAGCGGAAGCCTCGATGTTCTGTACAACACAAGAATCCAGAAGGAACGATTCCCTGATGAGCTGGAGTACAAGAAAGTCAAGGGAGCTTACAGGCTTGATAAAGGCTTCCTGAGCCACATAAAGCCTGACTTAAAAATCCTTCATCCATTGCCAAGGGTTGATGAGCTAAGCCCTGAACTCGATTCAACACCAAATGCAGTCTACTTTGAGCAGGCAAAGAATGGGATACCTGTAAGGGAGGCGCTTCTCGCCCTTGTCCTTGGTGCAGTCAAATGAAAGAGTTAAAAATAAGCGCGATAGAGAACGGAACAGTGATAGACCATGTTCCTGCAGAAAAAGCGTTTGATGTTGCAGATATTCTTGACCTTGATGGAATAGAAAATATAATCTCGATTGCAACTAATCTGAAAAGCAAGAAGGTTGGGAAGAAGGGAATAATAAAAATCGGCGGAAAAATCCTGAGCAAGGAAGAGACGGACAAGATTGCAATTATTGTGCCAACGGCAACGATAAACATAATAAAGAACTACAGGGTCATAAGTAAGGCAAAGGTAAGGTTACCGGAAAGAATAGAGAAAATCGTCAAATGTTTTAACCCCAACTGCATCACAAACAAGGAGAATGTCGTGACAAAGTTCATGGTTATAAAGGAGAATCCCCTTAGACTCAGGTGCGAATACTGCGAAAGGGTCATGAAGAGAGGGGATATAAGGTTAATATAAACCGCAACATATATTAATCCCTCTGTAAACACAAAAATATGCTTAAAACAACATTTTTTGGAAAGGGGCTGAAAAATCCGTTGGTTCTTGCATCTGGCATTCTTGGAACAGGCTCAGATATCCTCAACAGGGTCGGAAAATATGCGGGCCTAGTAACAACAAAGTCGATAGGCCCTGTTGAAAGACTGGGAAATAAAAATCCCTGTGTTCTTGAGGTGGCTGGCGGCATTATTAACTGCGTTGGCTTGCCGAGTCCGGGATATCTTCACTTAGAAGAGGAAATTCATGGAATAAACACGCCCTGGATTGCAAGCATATATGGTCATTCTGTCGGGGATTTTGTCAAAATAGCTAAGCACGTTTCCGGATTTAATCCTGATTTCATAGAGCTGAACATGTCCTGCCCGAACACTTCAGACGGAATGGCCTTTGCAACAAATAAGGATGCTTCAATCGAACTTGTGAAAGAGGTAAAAAAAACCACAAAGATAAGGGTCATCGCGAAATTGACTCCCAATGTGACAAACATCGTTGAGATTGCGAAGTCTGTTGAGAGCGCTGGAGCTGATGCAATCACTGCAATAAACTCTGTCGGCCCGGGAATGATAATAAACGCGGATGTTAAAAAACCTGTTCTCTCGTTCAAGACAGGCGGCCTTACAGGACCAATGATAAAGCCTATTGCACTAAGATGTGTTTATCAGATTTATGAGAATGTAAAGATTCCAATTATCGGTACAGGCGGGATTTTAACAGGAACTGATGCTGTTGAAATGATGATGGCTGGAGCATCATTGGTCGGGATAGGTTCAGCAACTTATAAAGAAGGGGTCAACGCCTTTGCAAGAATCGCAAAGGAGCTTGAATCATGGATGAAAGCTAATGGCTACAAAGAGGTGAAGGAGCTCGTAGGGATTGCTCACTAGATGGACCAACCAAAAACTTGCAGAATAAAAAGAATAGTTGAGGAGAACCCGCTTACAAGAACCTATTTTCTGGATTGCAACATGAAGATATCTCCGGGGCAATTTCTGATGCTCTGGATTCCGGGAGTGGATGAGAAGCCTTTCGTATGCTCGTATTCTGGAAAGGAAACAGGAATAACAGTTGAGAAAAAAGGAAAATTCACAGAGAAGCTTTTCATGATGAAAAAAGGTGATTTGGTTGGAATAAGAGGGCCGTATGGAAACGGCTTCACAAAAAAGAAAAACGCAATTGCTTTGGGGGGAGGTCTTGGAGCCGCTCCAATCGCGTCGCTGATAGATGAGTTTGGCTGTGACGGAATAATCGGAGCGCATACCAAATCAAATCTTCTTTTCCTTAGCAGATTTAAGAAAAAGGTGCAATACTCAACTTCAGACGGAAGCTATGGCTTCAAGGGAAGGCCCACTGCGTTGCTTGAGAAGAAGCTTTCCGAGAAGAAATATGATGTGGTGTACTGTTGCGGACCAGAGGGAATGATGAAAGCGGTAATTGAGATTTGCAGAAAATACAAAGTAGAATGCGAGGTTTCTCTTGAAAGATACATGCGCTGCGGCTTTGGAGTCTGCGGTGCCTGCGCATGCAATGACAGATTAGTCTGCAAGGACGGTCCTGTCTTTAACTCAAGGCAATTATCAGGGATGAGCGATTTCGGCAACAAAGGGATGATCAAGTCAGGAAAAAAGGTTCCATTGAGTGAATATTTTGCGTGGAGAGAATGATAATAACCGATGCAAGGATTCTTGAAAATGGTGTTTTAGTAAAGAAAGATATTCTTATTATCGGCGGCAAGATAAAGAAGATTGCGCAAGGGATTGATTCTGATGAAAAAATAATTAATGCTGAAGGGTTAATTGCAATTCCGGGCATTATTGATTCTCACGTCCACTTCAGGGACTT
The DNA here is from genome assembly GCA_016926055.1 of Candidatus Woesearchaeota archaeon. GTDB lineage: Archaea > Nanobdellota > Nanobdellia > Woesearchaeales > JAADFO01 > JAFGPE01. Next base: position 12,327 of record JAFGPE010000046.1, read on the forward strand.
TGAACAGAAGTACAAGGAGGACTTCTTCACAGGAAGCTGCGCTGCAGCAGCAGGAGGAATTACATCTGTCCTTGATATGCCGAACAATAAGCCGCCTGTGCTCAGTGTTGATGATTTGAATAAAAAAAGAGAGCTTGCGAAGAAATCTGTTGTTAATTATGGATTTTATTTCGGCACAGACGGAAATAATATTCCTGAGATAAAAAAAGCAAAAAACATTGCAGCTGTGAAGGTCTACATGGAGAGGACAACTGGCAACCTTGCTGTTGAGAATGTTGAAAATGTTTTCAAGAACTGCAAAAGAATTGCTGTCCATGCAGAAGGGAAGAATGTCAGTAAGGCGATAGAATTAGCTAAAAAATATAATAATTATCTTTATCTGTGCCACATCAGCACAAAGGAAGAGATTGAAATAATTAAAAGAGAAAAATCAAATAAGATATTTGCCGAGGCGACACCTCATCACCTGTTCCTGAAAAGCAACAATACTCCATTCTGCTTGATGAAGCCGGAATTAAAATCTGCTGCAGATGTTAAAGCATTGTGGGATGGAATTGATTTGGGAATAATTGACACAATCGGCTCGGACCACGCTCCCCATGCTGTGGAAGAAAAGAAGTCCGGAGGATGCTATGGTATCCCTGGAGTTGAAACGTTATTGCCATTGTTATTAAATGCCATTAATGAAAAAAGATTAACACTGAAAAAAGTGATTCAACTATGCTGCGAGAACCCTGTGAGGATTTTCGGGATAAAGAACAAGGGATTTTTGAAGGAAGGATATGATGCTGATATTGTTCTTGTTGACATAAACAGGATAAAAGAGGTCAAGAATTCAGGGCTTTTCACAAAATGCAAATGGTCTCCGTTCGATGGGATGAAGCTAAGAGGATGGCCAGTAATGACGATTGTGAACGGGAATGTTGTGTTTGACAATGGGAAGATAAATGATATTAAAGGTAAAAAGGTTGTGTTTTCTAGATGAAATTCAAAGATGATGAATGGTTAATTATTTCATAAAGGCAGGAAGAAAAAAAAGTTTGACAGAAGAATATTTTGAAGAGAATCAGATTAAAAATATTTCGAGAATTTTTTACGAAAAGATAAATCATATTGAATTATTCAATATTCAAGTTCCTGCTGAAAAAAGTTACTTTATCCTGTGCACTTGCAACCATACGTTTGAAATTCATTCAAGTCCATTATTTTGTGAGGAACATTAAAGCCCCGAGGAGCTGAAACAAGAGCATTTCTTCCACAATAACCAAAAGGTCTATATTGCTCGTCTCTGAACGAATCAAAATTTTTTTCCCAAATATCCTTAAGTGATTCTTTATCAAGATTCCCAACAACAAAGTTTGCTGAAGGACAAGGCGTTACATCTCCATTGAATCTTAAGAATGCAATCGAATTACCGGCTGAACATCTATAAACATCCGGTCCGCCATCGCAGTCAAAAACATAAGGTATTTGTTCTGCTGCCACTCTGCCTCGATATTTTGAATTTAAAACTATTCCCTGAATAATCCTTATCAAATCTTCTTCTTTTACAAACAAATCAGGCCTCGATTCTGCTAGACCCTCTCTAACCAGACGCCTTAGCTTTATTTTATCATCAGGAAAATAATCGACCAAATCTTGGATACCGGCAACATTCTTGGCAGTAAGGGTGGTTGATATTTGCAACGGTACATGATATTTTTTACATAGGTTTATTGCATTCATTGCTGCCGAATATGCACCCGGCTCTCTAAGTTCATCATTTATCTTTATATCCAATGAATCTAGGCTAACCTGTATCGCCACCCCCTCGTATTTCTGAATTTGACCTAAAAAAGCAGGTGTAACTTCACTACCATTTGTTGCAATTAAAGTCTTCAAGTCTTCATCAGAAATGGTTTTAACTATATCAACTAGATCTTCTCTTAAGAATGGTTCCCCTCCCGTCAAAACAATCTCCGCTGCACCCAACTCTTTTGCCTGTTTAACCAATTTCTTCACATATTCAAGAGAATGAATCATATTATCGGTGGGAGCAATAGTATCGTTTTCTCTTTGAAAATTTCTACAATAATCGCAGGGCTTTATTCGATAGTTACAATTAGGAGTTACTTCAATGAATGCTCTATGTAACTTAGGTATTTTAGGTATTCCTTTCATTCTAAACAGTTAATAAGAAAACATTTTTAAACCTATGTGGTGAAGACCATTCACCACAAAACTTAAATAGATGGATGGATTTTATCAACGCATGAGTCAAGAAGAGCTTGAAAAGCTAGGATTAAGCCCCAATGAGTCAAAGATATATCTTGCTTTGCTTGAGATTGGCTCATCCACTGCAGACAAGATATCACAAAAATCTGGAATCCACAGAAGAACTGTATATGACAATATTGAAAAGCTCATGAACAAGGGGCTGATCAATTACATAATCAGGGCAAACAAGAAATACTTCGAGGCAACAGATCCCAATAAACTAAATGACATTCTCAAGGAAAAGAAGGAGATGATTGAAGACCAGGAGAATATTTTGAAGAGAATCATGCCTGAGCTTATTCTTGCGCAGAAAATGTCTAAAGACAAGCAGGAAGTAAATGTCTACAAGGGAAAGGAAGGGATAAAGACAATACTGTGGGACATTCTAAGGGAAAGAAAGCCTAATTGCGTGATAGGCGCCCATTCAAGAGAGGAATTCAAGGACATGCTCGAAAAGTTCCATGACGAGAGAATCAAATTAAAAATCCCGAATAGAATGATATTCAAAAAAGAGGATATTGAAAGGGCAAAACACTTCAGAGAAAGATCCTTCACAGAAGTAAGAGTAATTCCAACAGAATACAGTTCTCCAATCGCGATAAATATCTATGACAACAAGGTAGCATTTCTGATTCGCTCTGTGAAAAATCCATTGGGAATCCTGATAAATAATAAGGATACTTCAGATGAATTCAGGACATATTTTGAGATGCTTTGGAATAATTGTGAAAAGATTTAAAAATCTCCAGGATATCCAAAGAAATATGGGGGGAGATACGGCAGAAACTGTTGCAAAGATACTTCTTGAGATAAATGCTGTTACCTTAAACTATCAAAAGCCGTATCGTTACGCCTCAGGGATACTGAGCCCGATTTACTGTGATAATCGTCTGTTAATGAGCTATCCTGAAAAGAGAAAAAAGATTATTGAATTCTTTGCAGAGGCTGTGAAAAACATTCAGTTGGAAATAATCTGTGGTACAGAATCAGCAGGAATTCCACATGCAGCTTGGCTTTCTGAAAAGCTGAACAAGCCGATGATATTCGTAAGAAAAAAAGCAAAGGGTTATGGAAAGGAAAATCTCATCGAGGGAAAGCTTGAGAAAGGCCAAAAAGTTGTTGTAATTGAGGATTTAATCTCTACAGGAGGGAGCTCTGTTGCAGCAGTACAGGGAGTAAGGGACCAGGGAGGCACAGTTGAATATTGCATTGCGATATTCACGTACGAAATGGAAAAGGCAAAAAAGCTGTTTGAAGAATCAAACTGCAAACTCATCACCTTGTCTAATTTCTCGACTCTTGTCAGTGTTGCTGAGAAGATGGGAAAGATTACTGAAGAAGAGAAAAAGAAGATACTTGAGTGGAACAAAAATCCATCGGAATGGGGAAGACTGATGGGGTTTGAATAACGGAAATTTCCGATAATAACAATCTTGCAAAAAAAGAGGGATTAAAGGTCATTGTCAGGGGAGAGGACTCACAAGGGTATCTCTCCTCGGATAATGGCTACATTCCATCAAAACAAATAAAAACCCCCTGACGTTTTCTGCGAATATGAAATTAAAGATAGGGGTAATGGCTGCGGCAGGCAATGTAAGCGACAGCCTGAAAAAGCTTGCTTTTAAAGTGGGAGAGGAGATTGCAAAGCAAGGCTGCACACTAATTACAGGCGCCACGACAGGATTGCCTTATGAGGCGGCAAAAGGCGCAAAAAAGCAAAATGGTCTTGTCATTGGCATAAGCCCTGCCAATAATGAAAGAGAGCACGCAGAAAGATATAGGATGCCCACTGACAACCACGACGCCATAATCTACACCGGGTTCGGCTATAAGGGTAGGAATGTTCTAAATATCAGAAGCAGCGATGCCATAATAGTAATCAATGGTTCTGTCGGAACACTGAATGAATTTACAATAGCGTTTGCAGAAGAAAGGTCCATCGGGGTGTTAGAGGGCTCTGGAGGGATAGCAGACATAATAAAAGACATAAGAAAACAATTTAATAATCAATTTAACACGCCCATAATCTACGAAAAAGAACCCGAAGTGCTTGTAAAAAAACTTGTTAATCATTTAAATGGTGATGTAAAATGAGAATAAAAATAGCACCGTCGATATTGTCAGCGAATTTTGCCCATCTGCAGGATGATGTAGACAAGATAAGCAATGCAGATGTTCTCCACATTGATGTGATGGATGGCCATTTTGTGAACAACATCACCATAGGGCCTGTTGTGATAAAGGACATCAAAACAAATCTGCTTAAAGAGTCACATCTCATGATTCAAAATCCTGGGAAATACATAAAGCCGTTTGTAGAGGCTGGCTCCCAAAGAATAATCTTTCATGCGGAAACTGTAAAGGATACTGAAGCGCTGATTGAGGAAATAAAGAAGCACAATGTGGAGGTGGGCGTTTCTTTGAATCCTGACTCGCCACTCTCGATGATAAAGCCCTACCTTGAAAAACTCGACATGGTTCTGCTGATGACTGTCTTCCCGGGATTTGGAGGTCAGAAATTTATTGATTCTGTTGTACCGAAGATAAAGGAATTAAGAGGAATCTTTGAGAAAGACATTGAAGTGGATGGCGGGATAAACTTCGAGACAGCGAAAATCGCAGCAGAGGCAGGAGCCAATCTTCTTGTTGCAGGAAGCTTTGTCTTCAAAAACAAGGAGCATCTGCCTGCAAAAGTGGTGGAAATGCTAAAAAATATCTAGTTTTTCCTGTACTCCCAGATTTCAACTCCCGAAATGCCATACCTTTTCTCAAAGGTTTCGTTGTTGTTGAAAAGGAACAATAATCCCTCTTCTGTATCCTCCCAGACAAGGCCTTGCTTCATGCTCCTGTCTATAAAAATATACTTGATGAAATATTTGTCAAGAAGGGATTTTGTGCGCTTGAGGTTTCTTGAATAATAAATCTGCAGGGTTTCATTATAGGCTGCCTTGTTATGTTCATTATTTCTGCTCAGGGGATCGAAAAGAACCTTGCTCCTTCCCACAGTTTCTATCCAGAAGCCATTGTTCAAATGAGAGAAAACAAAACCATTCTTGTCAGAGTTTTCAGAGAACCATGCAAGGCTCTGCATAACAGGATAATCTGGCTTTGATTCTGCAAGCCTCTTTGAATAAGCCACAGCTGAGAACATAATCCCGCAGACAAACAGGATAAGAACAAAGGACTTTATAATACCCAGTTCCCATTTTCTTCTTGATGTTTGGATAAAGCCGAATGCCGCAAGAGGCGCAAGACCAAAACAGAGCAGGATGTTAAAATCGGAACTTACAAATGTGCCTAACAACAAAAAGACCGCGATAAACGCATAGGAATATCTTATCGCTCTTGAATCAGACTTGAAAAACATTCCTGAAATGGCAAGTATCAGGAAGAAAGGAGAAAATCCTGATTTCCCCCCGAACTCAGAAATGCTCTCATTAAGATAATTTGAACCTGCAAGAACAGAAGCCGATAAGGGAACATCTGCAGTGGTGTGGAACAACAGGCTTGAAATCAGGACAACTGAAATAAAAGCTATGCTTTTTTTTAGCCTCTTGACAGAAATCGAATAAAGAAGAAGAACAAGAACAATCGGCAATACATACGTGAAACCGAATGGTATTATGAGCAGCGCCAAGAAGAAAGAGAAAATCCTTTTTTCTTTTATGAAGAAATAGAAGCACAACAAATCAAGCAGTATCCAAAGCGAAAGGGATGTTGTTGTTGTGAAAGTCCAGATAAAAAGAGGCGACAAAATCATGAGAATCGAGGCTATTGTTGCCTCCCTTTTTTTTAATGAAAAATGTTTGAGTATTAGGATAAACGTGAATAACGAAGCAATGCCGAAGATAAATGGAAGGATTCTTGCTGAAGCCCCGATACCGAATATTTTGGACGAAAGAAAAAGAAGCACATGAAATGGATTGGCGACAGTCTGCCTTGAGCTTAAAACAAGATTGTCCCTGAAAATCAATCCTTTTTCAGCTATTGACTCAGCAACTCTGATGTTATAGTATGGCTCTGAACCCTGCAATGTGCCGCCGGAGTAAAAAATCCTGAGCAGAAAGACTAAAGAAAGCACAATAACTGCAACAAAAAGGGGAATTAAAAAATCTACCCTTGATATTTTTTTTCTCATTCTGACATCGCCACCCTGCACTCAACTTTATATATTAATGGCTCTTCATCGTATACCAGCTTGAAGCAATTGTCGCCTTCCGATGGAATAAATCTTAATCCAGACTGGCCCAACTCGAACAAGGTATTCTCTGAGAGATATATGTAACCGACATCAAATTTTTGGCAAAGAGATACTGCCTCAATCTCTGATATTGCTGAAAATATAGTGTTCACGTCCTTGAAGCGCTGCTCAGGATTGTTCGCATAGTTGTAGTTAGAATCCATGACATTCTTTCTCCCTGCAAGAAAGGAAATCTTATGGCCCTCGCCCGGTGAAGCAAGCACCACTGAACCAGGCTCTGTATTTTCCTTGAGCCAGAGTATTGCCTTTAACTCGTCCTCCTTTGGCGTGTTAGCCCTGTTCTTAATGAAGCTCAAATCAAGAGAGGGTATGATTGACATCATGAGCATAAGTATGAAGATTAGAACGACAAGGGCGTTGCCATGCCTCGAGAACTTTGTTTTTTTCAACCAGGTTGCAAAATTCCTGAAGAAATCTGCTGAAAGCACACAAAGAATCGCACCTGCAAGCATAAGGCCGATTTTGTCCTCAATAATCCTAAACCAGGAAGCAAGGCTTATTGATATGAGAAATCCTATGATTACGAAAACATCTTTTCTTCTTTCCTCGAAAATCCTTATATATGCCACATGTATCCCGAAAAGAAGAGGTAGTGCACCAATGGAATATATCGCAAAAACGGGGTTGACCCCTGCAAAATATTCAGAAACAAGTTGTGACGGAACGCTCTTCCAGACAAAAGACGTTCCTTCTGTGAGAAGCGTATTCTTGAAGACGACAAACATCAGCCAGAGGTAAAAGATTAAAGAGAAGAGCGATATCTCGTATTCCCTTTTCAGCACCATTTTTCTCTCAAGCTGGCAAAGCAGCAAGTAAAACAGCAGCCCTATTATGAAAACGACAGTAATTGGGCTTAGAAGAATCAGTAGCAAAAGCACAAATGCAAAATGAGCAGCATATTTCTTGTGGTCGAGAAGCCTTATATAGTAGAAAATCAGCATCAAAGAAAGAGGAACAAAAAGCGAACTCGAGGAGCCGGAGTTTACTGTTTCGCTCATAAATATGGGGATAAAACCTGCAAGGATAGATGACAGCAGCGAGGCAACTCTGTTCTTAGTTATCTCATAAGAAAGAACAAAAACCACCACCATAAGCAAGGATGCAAAAATATTGGGCAGCAGCTTCAAAAGAGTGTAAAGCGGGATGAAAAGGCTGAAGAATGCCAGCACATAATGATACAACGGGAGAAAGATATAGGTTCGGCCACCGTAACTAAGTTCATCAACATACAGGGGAAGGCCTGTTTGCCTTATGTGCTCGACCTGGCGAAGTATAAAATAAGCATTATCATCATTAAATTCAGAGTACCTAAATGCCATGTTAAACCTTATTCCGAGAACTACTAAGAACAAAGCAGCCAAACCGATGATGTATTTGTGTTTTTCTTCCACAGAAAGGTGTGATATGGTGTAGTATAAATATCTTTTTTTCTTTTCCTATAAGTATATAAAGAAATATTCATTCACCGTGCAATATGAAAGAAGAAATAAAGGTATCCAGCGGCTCCCCTGTAGTTGATAAATTACTGGAAGGTGGCTTTGAAACAGGTGTCCTGAATACAGTATATGGACCTGCAGGAAGCGGAAAAACCTGCTGTTGCCTTATCGCAGCAATACTGCAGTCAATGGAAGGCAGGAAGACTGTGTATATAGACACGGAATCGAATTTTTCGCTTACACGATTAAAGCAGCTGGCAGACGACTATAAAAGAGTTCTTAACAATATGCTTTTCTCGAGGCCTGGCTCAATGGCAGAGCAGAAAAAATCTCTTCTTAAACTAAAGGAATCGCCTGTCAAGAATCTTGGCCTGATAATAATTGACTCGATAGCAACCCCATACAGGGTTGAGATGGGGATGACCAAGGAGAAATATGATGTCAACAGGGAGCTTGGCTTTCAGCTTTCCATACTTCTTGACATTGCAAGGGCAAGAAACATTCCTGTGCTGCTTACTGACCAGGTATATTCTGATTTTGAGAACAAGGGAACAGTGAAGATTGTGGGAGGGGATGTGATAAGCTACTCCAGCAAATGCCTTGTAGAGCTGAAGAAGTTCGCTGGAGGCAAAAGAGCGGCAATAGTAAAGCGGCACAGGTCCCTGCCTGAAGGAAAAAGCATCATGCTCGAGATAACCGAAAAGGGGTTTCAGGAAGTATATTGAAAAAGATGTCAAGCAGTTTAAAGCACATTATGACAAAGAAAGTTATTCCGGTACTCAAATAAATTCATTATTCTTTACGAATTTCGTAAAAATATCCTGTTTTCCAATAAATTTTTATATGTGATGTTGTTTCCCAACGCTAAAATGATAGTGATGAAGTTTGGCGGCTCATCTGTAAAGGATGCTGTTATGTTCAAAAGAGTCGCATCTATTGTAACAGAAAGGCTTGATAAAAAGCCGTTGGTTGTTCTTTCGGCAGTCAAGGGAGTGACTGACATGCTGATAAAAAGCCTTGATGAATCGCTTTTAGGAAACTATGCTTCTTATGAAAAGATTGCTGAGATGCATAAAAAGATAATTGAGGAACTCGGACTTTCATTCGATATGATAAGCCCTGAACTGATAGAACTAAAAAAAGCATTGGAAACAAACTCGAAGGTTAAGGAAAACACTGCTGAGTTTCTCGACTACATTTCGTTTTTTGGCGAAAGAATGAGTGTAAAGATTCTTGCACAACTACTGAACAAGCAGGGAATAAGCTCAGAGTCATTTGTTTCAGGGGACATTGGTCTGTTGACCGACTCTGCATTTGGCAATGCAACAATCCTTCCCCACTCCTACAAGAAGATGAAGGAGTTCCTGTCAAAAGTCAAGGCTGTTCCCGTAATAACGGGTTTTGGAGGAAAAGACGCTAATGGACGATTCACAACATTCCAAAGAGGGGGCTCTGACTATGTGGCTTCACTGTTCGGAGCAGCAGTCCATGCAGCTGAAATACAGATCTGGACAGATGTCAACGGAATAATGTCGGCCGATCCAAGGATCGTGAAGAACGCAAGAACAATCCCTGAACTGAGCTTCGACGAGGCATCTGAGCTTGCATATTTCGGCGCAAAGGTTCTTCATCCAAAAACAATAGTCCCTGCAATAGAGAAGAACATCCTTGTCATCGTGCTGAACACTTTCGAGCCTGAACATAGCGGTTCAAGGATAGTCAAGGATGCGAAAAAATCATCAGCCATCATGAAGGCCGTATCTTTTAAGAAAGGAATAACTGTTATCGAGGCGAAATCCACAAGAATGCTCAACTCGCACGGCTATCTTGCAAACATGTTCGCGGTATTTCAGAAATACAAGAAGCCGGTCGATATGGTGTCTACATCTGAAATCAATGTGTCGATGACTGTCGATTCATTGGAAAACATGGATGAGATTGTAAAAGAGCTTTCGGAAATTGCAAGCGTAAAGATTCACAAGCACAGGGCAATTGTTTATGCTGTAGGTGAAGGGATGAAAGCCCATGCAGGAACAGCGGCAAGAATTTTTTCGACAATAGGTAACAGAGGCATTAATCTTGAGATGATATCCCAATGCTTTGACGAGCACTCTGTCGGCTTTGTCGTTAGAGAGGAACAGGCAGAGAAAGCCATGATAACATTGCACGAGGAATTCATAAAATAATACTATTTTCGTACTAAGAATGACATTATCTTACTAAAAACGAAATATTTATATATTAATTCGGATTTCTTCGAAGAATGGACAACATAGACTCGACAATAATCGGTATGCTAAGCAACGATTCGAGAACCCCTTTCCTTAAGATAGCTTCCCAGCTAAAAGTGTCCGAGGGAACAATCAGAAAAAGGGTAAAGAAGCTTTTAAAAGCCGGAACAATAAGAAGATTTACGATAGAGACATCACAGCAGAGGTTCGGAATAGTAGGTATTGAGACTGAAACGAAGGTTGAGACTAAAAGAATTGTACAAAAGATTCAGAGCTTCGGGGTTCCAGAGATATATGAGGTAACTGGAAAGTTTGACATCATCTGCATGGTTCCTGCGCTGGAGATGATAATGGTGAATGAGATACTTGAGAAAATAAGGACAACCCCCGGAGTCATGCACACGGAAACATTCACAATTCTGACAAAAGTGTAGTTTTTTGGAGGACTCAAAATGAAATTGGCTATAATAGGCTATGGAAAAATGGGAAAAGCTGTTGAGAAGATTGCAAAGGAGAAAGGCCACGAGATTATTGCAATAATCGATCCCAACTGCGACAGCTGCTTAAAGGAGATAAACGAAAATAATCTCAGGAATGTGGAGACGTGCATAGACTTCACCAGCCCAACTGCGGTGATTGAAAATATCAGGAGGATTTCAAGACTTGGAAAGAATATTGTCGTCGGAACAACAGGCTGGTATGAAAAGATGGATGAAGTGGAGAAAATAGTGAAGGATAATAACATCGGCTTGATCTGGTCTGGGAACTTTTCAATAGGGGTTAATGCACTTTTTGCAATTGTTGAAAAGGCTGCGAAAATATTCAACAACCTTGAGGAATATGATGTGCTGGCTCACGAGCTCCATCACAGAAACAAGGCTGACTCACCGTCGGGAACAGCAAAGATGCTGGGAAAAATCCTTGTTGACAACATCGACAGAAAGAAGAAGGTTGTTTATGAGATGCTTGGCAGGAAGGTTGCAGCAGAAGAGATCCATTTCTCGAGCACAAGAGGTGGCTTAATTCCCGGGACCCATGCAATACTGTTTGACAGCGCTGTTGACACAATCGAAATAACGCATACAGCAAGAGGCAGGGAAGGGTTTGCAACAGGTGCTGTGATGGCGGCAGAGTTCATCTCTGGAAAGAAAGGATTTTACAGCATAGATGATTTGATGAAAAAGATAATAGGAGGCGGATAAAATGTTCAGAGGAGTATACACTGCAATCGTAACCCCTTTCAACAAGGATGAAAGCGTGGACGAGAAAGCGCTGAGGAAGCTTATTGATTACAATATAAAGAAAGGGGTATCAGGAATTGTTCCCTGCGGCACAACAGGAGAAAGCCCGACACTAAGCCATGAAGAACACGACAAAGTTATTGAAGTTGCTGTCGAGCATGTCAATGGCAGGGTGCCTGTGATTGCCGGAACAGGATCAAACTGCACAAAAGAAGCAATAAGGCTGACACAGCATGCTGAGAAAGCAGGAGCTGATGGTGTGCTTCTTGTCAATCCTTACTACAATAAGCCGACACAAGAAGGATTATACAGGCATTTCAAGGCAATAGCCAACTCTGTAAAGATTCCGTGCATAGTTTACAACATAAAGGGAAGAACAGGAGTTAACGTTGAAACACCCACTTTAATGAGGATTGCAAGGGATTGCAAAAATGTTGTTGGTGTGAAGGAAGCTTCAGGCGACTTAAACCAGATGAAGGATGTGATTGCAAAAAGGCCTGAAGGCTTCAGTGTTCTTTCAGGAGACGACAACATCGCTCTTGAGCTTATAAAGGCTGGTGGCGATGGAGTAGTATCTGTCGCAAGCAACATCATTCCAGAAGAGATGACGGAGATGGTGGCCCTGGCACTGAAAGGGGATTATTCAGAGGCAGAAAAAATAAATAATCATCTTGCCGAATTCTTCAAGATGGAATTTATAGAAACAAATCCAATACCGATAAAATACATGCTCGGTCTCAAGGGAATGATAAATGACATCTACAGGCTGCCGTTGTGTGAGCTGAAGCCTGAGAACAAAAAGAAAGTGGAAGAGCTGATGAAGAGAATGAAGCTTATCTAGAGGGTGGAAACATGAGAAAAGTCAGGGTAGGAATAATGGGAGCAACAGGAATGGTTGGAACTGAAATAACTGAAGTTCTGTTCGACAGGAGATTCCCGATATCAAAGCTAAGGCTTTATGCCTCTGAAAGGTCTGTAGGAAAGAAGATAAAGACAAAAATGGGAGAGATAACCGTTGAAAATGCAGACACTGCAGATTACTCTCAGCTAGATGTTGCTTTTTTTGCAATAGGCGGAGGCTGGCCAAAGGAAAATGCAAAGAAGGCAACAGATGCAGGATGTGTTGTAATAGACAACTCCTCGACATTCCGCTACGACAAAAATGTTCCTTTGGTTATTCCGGAGATTAATCCTGAGGCAATTGGAAAGTCTTTACTGATTGCAAACCCTAACTGCACTACTGCTGTTGCTGCAATTCCTTTATGGCAGATATACAAAAAGTTCGGCCTGAAAAAGGTATTTGTTTCGACATACCAGGCAACAAGCGGCGCAGGCCAGGGCGGGATGATTGAGCTTGAGAATGAAACAAGAAACGTCCTTGATGGAAAAAATGCAAAGAATAAGGTATTCGCATATCCAATCCCTTTTAACGTCATTCCGCACATAGATGTGTTTCAGGAGAACGGCTACACTAAAGAAGAGATGAAGGTTGTCTGGGAGACAAGGAAAATATTCGGAAACCCGGAATTGAGCATCAGCTGCACAGCAGTAAGGATTCCTACAATGAGGGCCCACTCCGAAGCAATTGTTGTTGAGACTGTAAAACCCGTCTCGCCCGATGAAGTCAGGGCAATACTTAGAAAGACAAAAGGGGTTGAAGTAAAGGACAATATGGAGAAGAAAATCTATCCCATGCCACTTACAGCAACAAAGAAATACGATGTCGAGGTTGGGAGGATAAGGCAGAATCTTGTCTTCGGAAAAAACGGTCTTGAGTTTTTTGTAAGCGGAGACCAAGTACTTAAAGGGGCTGCATTGAACGCTGTACAGATAGCTGAAGTAATTGCAAAGAAAAGGTTCTAAGATGAAATATCTCCCTGAACAAAAGATATTGGAAGCACTAAATGAATTTAATACTCCTTTCCACATCTATGACGAAAAATTGATTAGGGAGAACGCAGTGCAGTTCAAGAAAGCGTTTGGCATTCTTCCAGGATTCAGGAATTATTTTGCGGTGAAAGCGCTGCCAAATCCGTTTATCCTGAAGGTTCTGGAGGAAGAAGGGATGGGTGCCGACTGCAGCAGTCTTCCTGAGCTGATGCTTGCGGAAAAAGCAGGAATTACAGGAGAAAACATCATGTTTTCCTCGAACGATACACCTGCAGAAGAATTCAAAGCTGCAAAAAAGCTCGGCGCAATAATCAACCTGGACGATATGAGCCACATAGAATTCCTTGAAAAGAACGCAGGGATACCTCGCTGTGTTTGCTTAAGATACAACCCCGGAAAGTCTAGGGAAGGGGGAAATTTGATAATAGGGAAGCCTGCTGAAGCAAAATACGGCTTCACAAAAGAGCAGCTGTTTGAAGGGTATATGCTTCTGAAAAAAAAAGGAGTTAAGCGGTTTGGCCTCCATACGATGATTGTATCTAACGAACTTAATGAGAAGTATATAATCGGGACTGCCATCATGCTCTTCGAGGTTATTGCAGAGGTTAAGAAAAGACTGGATGTTGCAATTGAATTTGTGAATCTTGGAGGAGGAATAGGAATTCCTTATCGCCCGGAGCAGAAGGCTGTTTCATATGAAAGGATTGCTAATGGCATAAAGAAAGCATATGAAGAAATTCTTGTAAACCTCAAGCCGAAAATTTTCATGGAATGCGGAAGAGCGATAACGGGTCCTTACGGCTGGCTTGTCGCAAGAGTAAGGCACATTAAGCACACGTACAAGGACTATGTTGGGTTGGATGCAAGCATGGCTAATCTCATGAGGCCTGCCATCTATGGGGCTCACCATCATATAACTGTCGTCGGAAAAGAAAAAAAGCCGCACAACCACAGGTATGATGTCACCGGCTCATTGTGTGAGAACAACGACAAGTTCGCAATTGACAGGATGCTTCCTGAAATCAGGGAAGGGGATGTTATTGTGATTCACGACACTGGCGCACATGGTCATGCAATGGGCTTCAACTACAATGGGAAGCTGCGAAGCGCAGAACTATTGATAAGGGAGGATGGCAGCATCATCGAGATAAGAAGGGCGGAGACAACTGATGATTACTTTGCGACACTGGATTTCAACAGATTAAAAAAGTTTAAATAAAATGGTAAAGAGAAACAAAAACATGGAGAAGCTTATTTCAGGGTATCTCTTCCCTGAGATAAACAAGCGGAAGAAGGCTTTGCTTGAGATGAATCCAAAAGCAAAAATCATTAGCCTCGGTATTGGAAATACGACTCAGCCATTGACTTCGCATGTTGTAAGCGCGCTTAAGGAAGCTTCCGTTGCAATGGGAACAAAGGAAGGGTATTCTGGCTATGGGGACGAGCAAGGGCTGCCTGCGCTGAGAAAGAAGATTTCTGAAACGCTGTACAATGGAACAATCGGAGCGGACGAAGTGTTTATCTCTGACGGCGCAAAGTGCGATATCGGAAGACTGCAACTGATGTTTGGCCATGACGTGAGCATTGCTGTACAGGACCCGTCATACCCCGTCTATGTCGACGGAAGCGTAATAATCGGAGCAACAGGCAAGAGCAAGGATGGGCAGTTTGAGAAAATCCATTACATGAAGTGCCTGCCAGAAAATGATTTCTTTCCAAAACTCGAAAAGAAAACAGACCTGATATACTTCTGCTCGCCGAATAACCCAACGGGAGCAGCATCAACCAGGGAGCAGCTGAATGAGCTTGTTGAATTTGCGAGGAAGAACAACTCAATCATTATTTTTGATGCTGCATATTCTGAATTCATCAAGGACAAAAAAATTCCTAAAACAATCTTTGATATAGAAGGGGCAAAAGACGTCGCGATTGAGGTCAATTCATTCTCAAAGACAGCAGGATTTACAGGAGTAAGACTTGGATGGTGCATTGTGCCGAAGGGGCTGAAGTACAGCGACGGCTCTCCTGTGATAAATGACTGGAACCGTATAATGACGACAGTATTTAATGGCGCATCAAATATTGTGCAGAAGGCAGGGCTTGCAATACTTGACAAAAAAGGATGGAAGGAAACAAAAAAATTGATCGATTATTACATGAAAAACGCAGAAATTATTAAAAAAGGTCTTGATGAGATGGGAATAGAGAATTATGGCGGAGTAAACGCACCATATGTGTGGGCAAGATTTCCAGGCAAGAAGTCGTGGGATGTTTTTTCTGAAATGCTTGATAATGCGCACGTCGTTACAACACCCGGTTCTGGCTTTGGTCCTGCCGGCGAGGGCTTCATAAGGTTCTCTTCATTCGGAAACAAGGAGGACACAATAGAAGCGATGAAAAGGGTGAAAGAAATAAAGATAATGAAAAAATAAAATAATAAATATTCATCACTATTCCTTGTATTCTAGTTGAAATTGTTTTCCGGAAGCGACGTTTCTGTATAAACCGCAGTTATTTTCGGATTTGAGCTCATCAAACTTCTTCTTTGCCAATTCATAAGTTACATAATAGAATTTTTTTGAATTATTTGTTCCTGGCTCGATGCACACTTCATAAAAGACAGGATAATCATCTGGAATCAAACGGTTCATCATAGGATCTAGCTTAATGCCGATCTCCTCAAGTCCATTGTCTCGATAAAATGATGCTATTTCATTTATCTGGCTTGAGCTTTTCAATTCTTCTCTGTGGAAATTATAAAAGTCTGTTAAAGAAACCTTCATCTCTTCATCTGTTCTCCAAAAAATATAATCGCTACCTAGAAAATCAATAAATAACTTATAAATCGGATCTGAATCAGAGGTAGCAGTTGGTGCACTAAATTCAACACTATATTTCGGGAACCTTGTCTTATCGCTGACAATTCCTTTTGAATCATATTCAATAATCCTTGCTAAATCTCCAAATTCAGAAGTTTTCGATGATATTGGAAACTCCCATATTGAGATTATTACTTTGCCTGTTGAATTGTTTTTCAGATTCAACAAGGCTTCAAAATTAATGCGCGCAAGGGTGTTATCCTTTTCGTCAATATATGCAAGAGTAGCACTGTTGCAATAATCACCGGTACTTGTATAATCAGTTTTGTGTTTCATATCTTTAAAAGGTATACTAACCGAATCAGATTCCAGTTTTGAGATCATATTCTCCAGCTCTTCATTTTCAGTCAATATTCCTGTTGGGAAGTTCAGCAATAAGTTCCTTAAACCTTGTTTATACGAAGTATATGGTTCTGAGATATGTGGGGCAATATCCTTCGGATTATCAAGATCTTGGATCATTTGGATAAGGGACTCCTCAAACTCTAAATCGTTTGGTTGACCTTGTTTTCTCCTTGTAGCATTCAGATGAATGCAAACATTAAGAAAGAGCTTGTCTTCTAACATTTTTGAAGTTCTGTTTTGCAGTAAAGCTTTAGTAGCACCTAGGGTGCCTGCGTGACTTAAAACAGGATAATAGTCGGTGTATACCGATACTAAACCTTCAGGATGTACTTTTGCAAGTTGTATGAGATCCAGAGCTTCGATTGCATCAGATATCGGAACTGAAACAGTTTTTTCCGGATTTGACTGGAACACATATAGGTAATCACTTGATTTATTAGTTGTAGTTAAGGCACTCATGAAGCGCGTTAATTGTCATCTATTTATAAAGTTTTTCACATGTAGTCACTATTGAATAGCGAATTTCCAATCATTCGTCTGTAAAGTCTTCAAGGGTCGCCTTGAATTCTTCGGCGCTGGCTATCTTTCCCGTCAGGAGAAGATATTCCCTTGCAAGAACGTAGAACAGTAAGCCAAGGCTTTTCTTTCCCTTGTTGTTACACGGGACAACCAAATCAATGTTGTTTGTCTGGTTGTTTGTGTCGCACAGCGCAATTACAGGAATACCTATCCTCATGGCATCGTTAATTGCATTCCTGTCTGGCCAGGAATCTGTTACCATAATCAGCTTAGTTTCAGTGTATGTCTTAAGGACGGGATTTGTAAGTATTCCAGGAGGATATCTCCCTGCAAACACCCTTATTCCTGTCACTTCACCGAACTTCTTCACTGCCTTCCAGCTGTTCTCTCTCCTGCTAACAACCATGATATCCCCGGGATCGTAGTGGGACATGAATGTAGACATGACTCTTATCCTTTCGTCAATCTTCTGCAGATTTAAGACAGATAATCCATCCGCCCTTGTCTTGTAGATGAATGCATCCATGTACTTTGTCCTGAACTTTGTTCCGATATGTATGCCTGATTTGAGGTATATGTCCTGAGGCACCAAAAATTGTTCTTCTGTCGCCATATTTTCACCTTTAACCCTTAAGCAGCAATAGAAATCCTATCGCTTGCCGTATTATCACCCGGCAGCGCACAAGAGAACTTTGCCTCTTGCTGGGTAATGTAGCATAGAAACAGGGGTTTATTTAAAAATGTATCGAAAAAAAAGATTTATAATTAAATCCAGATTGCCTTATTGCATGACTGAAGGGTTTATTGCTCCATGTAGTGAACAATATGGTTGCTCTCCGGATAAGTTAAAACTTTATTCAAGAGACACTGGTAAAGTTGATTTTGTTATATGCGAAGATTGCGGCATCATCTGGAGAGACCTAGCAACTTGCTCACAAGAAAGAACATATGATGACAATTACTTTAACAGAATGGGCTATGAGAAAGAAAGAAAACATAAAGTTAAGAGAGCTCATCTGCTGCTTGCCTTGCTGGAGCAATTTGTTCAGCCAGGCAGATTGTTGGAAGTTGGCTGTGGGCCAGGGTATAATCTTGAGGCAGCCATGGAAAGAGGATGGAAAAGCGAAGGGTTGGATATAAGCGAGCATGTTGTTAAACTTTGCAAAGAAAGAAGCTTGGATGTTGAAATGGGAGATTTCAGCAATAACGACAAAGCTTCTGGCAGCTACGATGCAATATTTCTAAGACACATCCTGGAACACTACAAAGACCCTTTCTCTGCCTTGAACAAAGTATGGGATTTGCTAAAGCACGGGGGATATTTGCAAATAATCATTCCTAATGCAGAACATAGAAAAGCTAGGCTTCTTAAAGACAAATACAAATTTTATAACTACGATTTTAATGGCACAGAGCATTATGTTTATTTCACCCGGAAAACTCTGAAGAACATTCTTAAACATTGCGCTTTGAGCAAATTCAGGAAAATTACCCTGTGCTTGTAAAGGGCGACAATTCTCCAGCATCAATAACTCAAAGAGTTTTGAGGCATTCTTTGTCCATTCCAGACATGGATCAAGAGCTTATTGTTATTGCAAAAAAAGTAGAAAAATAATGAAACTAATTACAGACATCATTGGATTACCATTTGTTCTATTTAGAACAAATTTGTTCATATTGTGCCAAATGGGTCGATATTTTTTTAAATAGAGGCTTACATTCAGACTTTTTTCAATTAGGAGGTATGAAAAATGGTTGAATGTGAAATGTGTGGATTCGAGATAACAGTTGAAAAAAATGCAGCGGTAGGGGAACTTGTGGCTTGCGGGCAATGCGGCCAGGAGTTCGAGATTACAGGGGTTAATCCACTGAAGCTCAGTAAAGCGCCAGAAACCGAAGAGGACTTTGGAGAATAAGACGCTTTTTTTAATTGATTAAAAATAAAAATGATTGGAACCTCTAACGCTTTTTAAGGGATTAAAATGAAAATCGGGCTATTATATACGATAATGAGAAAGGAGGAATGCCTCATAGAGGAAGCGCTGAAAAAGCTTGGCGCTGAAGTTGAGAAGATTGACGATAAATCAGTTCTTTGCAATCCAAATCCTTTTGAAGTAAAAAAGCCAGACTTCGACCTGGTTCTGTCCAGAAATGTGTCGCAGCAGCGTGCATTTTACTCGACAAAATTTTATGAGAGTATCGGCCTAAGAACTATTAATTCAAGTGAGACATTATTTATTTGCGGAGACAAGTTTCTCACAAATCATGCCATTGCCGCAAAAAAGATAAAGGTGCCGAAGGCGATGCTTACTTTGCACGAGGACATGGCGATGAATGTAATAGAGAAATTCGGCTATCCTTGCGTGATAAAGCCTGTTGTGGGCTCATGGGGAAGGCTAATCGCAAAGATTGACACCAGAGATGCTGCAGAATCGATAATAGAGCACAAGGCAACACTTGGAAGCTATCATCATTCGATATTCTACATCCAGGAGTATATTGATAAGCCGGGAAGGGACATAAGGGCAATGGTCATAGGGGAAGAGGTTGTTGGCGCCATTTACAGGAACTCGAAGAGCTTCAGGACAAACACGAGCCTAGGAGCAAAAGCAACTGCCTGCCCGCTGACAGAAGAGTTGAAAGAACTTTCAACCAAAGCTGCAAATGCTGTTAAAGGCGATATTGTCTCAGTCGACCTGTTCGAGACAAAAGAAGGGTTAGTGGTAAATGAGGTCAATGGCGTTACTGAATTCAGGAACAGCATGGATGTTTATCAGGTCAATGTCGCTGAAAAGATGGCACAATATATTGTGGGAGTGCTGAAAAAATGACACTGAAGGTATCGATAATAGGGGCATCAGGGTATGTTGGAGGGGAGCTGATAAGGCTCCTGTTGCAACATCCTGAAGTTGAAATTGTTCAGGCTACATCTCAGAGATATGCCGGAAAGTTTGTGCATAAATTGAATCCGAATCTGAGAAAAAGAACGCTGATGAAATTCTCTGATAATTCCAAGCTCGAAAGCGTTGATGTTATGTTCCTTGCCCTGCCTCACGGCATCGGGATGAACAAGATTGATGAGTTCATGAAGGCTGGCTCGAAGATAGTTGACCTGAGCTCCGACTTCAGAATAAAAAACAAGGATGAATATCCAATATGGTATGGCCATGAGCATCCAAGGCCCGAGCTATTAAATAAATTTGTATATGGCATTCCGGAGATTCACAGGGAGGAGTTGAAAAAAGCGCAGTATGTCTCGAAGGCAGGTTGCCTTGCGGCAGCATCGATTCTTGGTCTATATCCCTTGTTCAAGAACAAGCTGGTGGAAACTGAAAACATTGTCGTTGAAGTAAAAACAGGGAGTTCTGGCGGCGGAAATAAGCCATCTCTTTCAACACATCATCCTGAAAGAAGCAATGTCATAAGGTCATTTAGGCCGACGATGCACAGGCATACTGCTGAAATTGAGCAGGAACTAACCTTTGGCGAGAAGCCGAAGATAGATTTCTCTGCTACCTCGGTTGACATTGTAAGGGGGATTCTCTCAACTGCACATGTCCGTCTAATAAACCCTGAGACGGCAGAAAAGGATATCTGGAAGGCATACCGCCAGGAATATGAGAAGGAACCATTTGTAAGAATGGTCAAGGAATCTGATTCAATATACCCTTACCCTGAGCCAAAGATTCTCATGGGTACAAATTACTGCGATGTTGGCTTTGAGAAGGATTCGCGCGGAAAAAGGCTTGTCGTCATTAGCGCGCTTGACAATCTGGTAAAGGGGTCTGCTGGCCAAGCTGTACAGGCTTTCAATATAATGTGCGGCTTCAAGGAAGAGACAGCTCTTGAATTCCCGGGCCTCCATCCGGTATAGGTAAACAAGATGATTGTCATAAAGATTGGCGGCGGAAAGGAAATCAACTATGATTTTGTACTGAAGGATTTTCTCAATCACCAGGATGCAATACTTGTCCACGGCGGAAATTATGAGATGAAGGTTGTCTCTGAAAAGCTGAATGTGCCTGTCAAGATGATAACATCTGCATCAGGCATATCGAGCAGAAGGACTGACAGGGAAACAATGAATATATTCCAGATGGTTTATTGCGGAAAGATGAACAAGATGATTGTGGAAAAGCTCCAGCAAAATGGTGTGAACGCAATAGGTCTTTCAGGAATGGACGGAAGGATTGTGGAAGGAAAGAGAAAGGATGCGATAATAATTGTTGAAGAGGGAAAGAGAAAAGTGCTGAGGGATGATTTGTCAGGAAAGCCTGAAAAGGTTAATACTGATTTGCTGAAGATGCTCCTGAAGAACAAATATGTTCCTGTTCTTTGTCCTCCTGCAATAAGCCACGACAATATGCC
>JAFGPE010000047.1 GCA_016926055.1 Candidatus Woesearchaeota archaeon
TGTCGGCTTCGGAGGAGAAAGATGACAACTCCGCCGTGGACATTCGCATCTGTAATCCTCGCTTCCCTGATAGGGTCATTTGGCGCAATACTTTTCAAGAAGGCAGCTAAAGACCTTTCATTCAGCATGAATGAGCTCATAAAGAACAAGAACCTACTTCTGGGTGTGGTTCTCTACGGCATTTCAACAGTCTTCTTCGTTATACCTCTCAAATACGGCGAACTCTCTGTTCTGTACCCTTTTGTTGCAACAACATATATCTGGACGTCCCTCCTCAGCATAAAATATTTAAATGAAAGGATGAATGTGTGGAAGTGGATTGGTGTCGCTTTAATTATAGCAGGAGTGACGCTAATCGGAGTTGGAAGCTGATGAAGACAATTGTTTTTTCGCTCGGCGGCTCAATAATTATTCCGAAAGAAATAAATCTGAACTTTCTGAAGGAATTTCACAAGCTTGTTCTTAGTATAGTTAAGAGAGGAAACAGGGTTGTAATAGTCTGCGGCGGTGGCAGCATCAACACAAGATACAACGCTGCTGTAAGGAATGTCAATCCAAAAGCATCTTCAGAAGACCTTGACTGGCTGGGAATAGCATGCACAAAAATAAATGCATTTTTTGTCAAGGCACTGTTTGGTGACAAGGCATACGGTGTTATAGATGATCCAACAAAAAAAATCAAGACAAACAAGAAAATACTAATTGCTTCTGGATGGAAACCAGGGTTTTCTTCAGATAATGATGCTGTTCTTCTTGGGAAGAACCTTGATTCAAGGCTCGTGGTTAATCTGACAAATATCAGCCATGTTTATGACAAGGACCCTCGCTTCAACAATGATGCAAAAGCATTAAAGCAGCTTCTGTGGAAAGACTATTTCAAGATTATCGGCACAAGATGGACCCCACGGATGAATTCTCCGTTTGACCCTGTAGCAGCGAGGAATGCAAAGAAATACGGAATAAAGGTTGTAATTCTGAAGGGCACTGATTTGAATAATCTGAAGAACTTCTTGAAGGGAAATAAGTTTAATGGAACAATAATAAAATAAAAAACTAGCCTATGAAGGGTATTTTTATTATTTCCGAGGGTTTAGGCTTATCCTCATCTTCTTCGTTCGGCATCCTGTCTGTACCACCGCCGCTGCTGCTTCCGCCGATTAGGCAAGGGCATGGCGGATCGTCAGCATCCTCCCCTCTCACCATGTAGACATGAACAAGGAAGTTTAGTTTGAGGTTTCCGAAGTCAGGATGATTATATGATTTGTCAACACACGTCATATTTGCAATAAAGCTCACCGTGTGGTTTTCGCTGTACGTTATCGATGGATATATGCCTTTGCTAACCCTGCTTGCAACAATCTCTTGTCCTGTCCCGTAAACCCATTCTGAAGTATAGTTTACTGAACCAGTATCCTGGCAAGGCGGCTCACCGGCATTGACAGGATTCTCGCATTCAGGATTATCTCCACAACCTCCGACAATGCAGGCAGTTGCATTCTGTTGATACCATTTGCAGGGCCATGCTATGCATCCAACACCTGCAGGGCAGGGGTGTTTCCACAGCAGCTCAGTTTCAACATTCTGGCAAAGTATCTTGTAGCTGCAAGTTACCTTGTTGTCAAATCTTTGGTTAAGGTTATGCGTGGCATTGCTTAAGGTGTTCTCCACAATGTTGTCAGCCACATAAGGGGCATAGCATTTCGCTGCTTCATCTGACGCATTGCCCTTAACAATTGGCAGTCTGTTGCAGGCTTCCTTTATCAATATGCCTTGCTCTATCCAGCCTCTAACTGTCCTGTAAAGATACCAGTATCTGATATTGTCAATCCTTAATGTGAAGTCGCCTTCAATTGTCTTGGTTTCTCCGCCTGTCTCTATTTTTGACTGAATTGCAGGATCCCCGGTTACCTCTTCACCATCGATTGTTTCTGGGCTGAATGAAAAGCCCGTGTCAACATCTCTGTTCGAGAGATTCACTTCATCAAACCACAGCCTTATCGTTCCCACAGATCCGGTTTCTATAAAATTATATTCGGGGGAGAATTCTTTCCCGCTGTTTTTCAGCTTGTCAAGGTACTGGTTGCAATATCCTGCTGCCTTTGTTCCAAGCGCATCTTGGGCTGCGCTTAGGGGAGGAAGAGTCTTTACTCCATAGCTTATCAGATAGCTGTTCGGAGCTTCAAAGCCATTCTGGGCAGACTCATATGATGCCATTTCCATGGGGATTATCAGCGAATTCTTGAGCACAGTTTCTGCATCCTTTATATTCTGTTCCTGAATCTCTCTTGCCGTTCCAGGTTCGATTTGTTTTGGTTGGTCATACCTTGATGTCATCTGAACCAGTATGAAAACCCCAATCAAGATAACGACAAAGAAAGCTGCAACCATAATTGATTGTCCTCTTTTTTCATTTCCAAACATAAATAACACCCTCCCCATAGTTGATTTCGCAGGTCAGTGGAAACAAAAAGTTAAACGATTTAACGTCATTATACTCTGGCAGGCTGCACCTCTCGTCGATACTGTATCCTTGGCTGCTGATGCAACCGATATTGTCGCTCTCGTGCATCTCCAATGACCATCTGCTCTCTCCATAATAATCATCCAAGGTAATAATTATTAGCTTAGATATATTAATCTTTTGATTTTCCGACAAGCTCAGCACATCATTGTTATGGCAAACCATTATCCCTATAAGTTCGCTCATGTGCATTCCATCAACTTTCGCCATCATCAGGACATTTGTGCCCTGCCACATGTTCTTGTTCTCAAAATCAGAGCCCATCTCTTCTGCCTTCTGAACCTGTGCGCTGGTCATGCTTAGCTTGTTGAAAACTACAAAAAGGACTATTACAATCACCATCATCATGATTCCTAAAAACTCCGACATCTGGGCTTTTCTCATGTCTTCACCGACAACATATTGTCCTTGTATCTTGCAATTATTATTTGCTTTCCTTCTGCCATGTTAAAATCATCTACCCTGCATCCGAAATGTGGAAAGAAGCATTCGCTGTTTATGCAAAGCTCGTTCTTTGCATTATCATAGCCAATGCTGTTCTTCAGCTCTACGCTGATTCTTTCCTCTTGCTTTGTCAGGCAGGCAAGCTTTATCATACTGTAAAGATATGACTCTTCGCCAATGTATGCAACAAGCATTGCTCTTCCAGGATATATTGTGTTATAGTCATAGTTGATTGCAACAGGCAGGCTTTTCTGGATTATTGTGCTGTCCTGCGCCCAAGATGGCTCCTCTTTAAGCCCAAGATACCATGTCTTGTGGTTGAATATGTCCTGAACAACAAGGCTGTAGATAAAATAAAAATTGTCTATGCAGTCCAGCTCAGCATTCTCATTGTTCCTGAAGTTAAGCTTTTCAGAGGAGAAGAATCCGCTCATTTCTGTCTGGTAATTTCTGCCTCTTTCAAAATCAGACACAATGCATTTGCTTGTCAGCAGGGATGTGAAGAAGCTGTCCACCTTGTCATATTCGCTGAACTGCTCTCTCTGCCCAAGAATCTGTGTTCTTGACTTGACAACAGAGAATGTCACAAACGCGGCAAATATTACAAGGAATATCACGAACAATGCATTTGTTGTCAGCTCTATTTCTGATTTCTTGTTCATCTTTGATAGCCTTGGTAATTCATTGGTTGTTGCATCTCCGGCTTGTTTTTCAGTTTTCTTATAAAAACGAAGATTATAATTGTTATTAGAATTATAAAAAAGATGCCAAGTCCGAGCTTAAGGAAAAATCCCTTGTCCGCTTTTCCCGGCGTAATAATTCCTGCTCCAGGGACCCTTGCCTTGTATCCATTGCAGTCAGGGTCGTTTCCATAGCAGTCAACATCACAAATCCCATCCTCCTTGCTGTCGCAGAACGAATCAGGAGTTCCAGAAGGGCAATCGAGCTGGCAGTTATAGCTCGATTCGGTTGTCCCGCAGATTCCATCGCCACACGTATCATATGCAAACGAAAACGGAACTAATAAAAACATCGTTGCAATAACTCCAGCCAGTTTAAGGTGTGACCAGAGGCACACATTCATATTCAAGGTCTTCATAGTAGCGTATTCTTACATCTTTGTGGGGATAGCCATCGCAGACATATCCTTTCGGGTTTTTCCAGATTTGGCTGTCGCCATAGGTGTAGCATAAATATTCTTTGCAGGGACTTCCAAAAGTGTTTCTGATTTCAAGATAATTTCCTTCTCCAAGCGTTATGCCAAGATACTCTGCAAGTTCTGTTAATCCATCTGGGCTGGAACAATCCTTTGTTTTTGAAGCGGACAACTCACATTTCTCAGGATTATTTCGGAAGAACTCATCTGCTTTTTGGGCAAGTTCATCATTATCATTGCCAATATAAAACCATTGCTGGCACGTGCGTTCTTGGTAATGGTCCCCTTTGTCTATGCACACACCATACTCGGGTGAACATTCTCTTTTGCTTTCGCACTGTGTTGAACACTCACATTGCTGGCAATGCCCTTTGCTTGGTCCACGCACGCAACCATCTTTATTTGTGGTTGCAGCAGGGCAGCAAACCTCTTTAGCTTCGCACATGTCCCCGGCACCAAGCTTTTCACAATTGCAACCAGGATTTACTAGTGCCTGCTCCTTTATTTCACATCCGTTCACATCAAGTACGCAACTATTTCCATCCCATTTGTATCCTTTTCTGCAGCAATGCTTGTCAGCGCATCTTAATCCGGCACTACACTGGCTCGTGCACTCGCATTCTGCATTCTCGTCAAGATTCCCTGCAGCGCATCCTTTCTCATCCAGGGAGGCAGCAGGGCAGCATACTTCATTTGTTCCACAGCCGCAGTCATCAGGGTTATTGGCGCAGCTTTCGCCAGGGAAATAATCAGATGAAGTGGTGCATATGTTGTCATCTGAGAAATTAACACAAGCATTTCCTTTAAAGTAAAACCCCTTTTTGCAGCAGTGCTTCGTGTAATCGCACCACAGATTATTCTCACAGTCACACCCATTGCACGATTCATCCTCTTTCTTGACAAGTGCAGTGTCAACACAGCCCTTTATGTCAAAAGAAGCCTTGTCAAAATCATCGCAGCCGTATTTGCATGTCTTTCCTTCCTCACAACCACAATCTTCATGATAAAAGATGCAGTTTTCAGAGTATTCTTCTTCACAGATGCCGTTTCCCCTGTGAGGACAATCCCTGTCTTCCTTGTCGTTGCAGTCAGGGTCGCACACGCCATTTGTTCCAAGGCAATCCTTGTCACAGATACCGTCTTTTGTATTGTGGCTGTCAGGATCACATATGCCGTCATTGCTCTTGACACAGTCTATATCATAAAAGAATCCGTTTTTGTCATTGTTGTAACAGTCAGGGTCGCACAACATGTCAGAGTCATCAGCATCCATCTTCTTGTTTCCATTCCTGTCGAGACAATACGGGTTGCAAACATTATCCCTTGTATTGTCGTTGTAGCAGCTGGAGTCGCATTCTCCCTCAATTATACAACCAATGTCGCATATCTCGTCGCCTATATTGCAGGTAATGCTGTTTGTCACATAGATGTTGTTGTCTTTCCTGTAGACCTCTATCTCTCCAGAACTTGAGAATGTCGATGATATTAGGTTCACATTGGGAACAAGAAAAACAGATTCCACGGGATCGCTTTTTTCAAACTGGAATCTTATTCTTCCATAACTTATGTTAGCAGAGTATTCTTCGGAATACGGCACACTTAAGGAATATTTACCGTCCTGACTATAGCTTTCAACCAACTCAATCTGTTTCTTTACTTCATCAACAAGTTGCTGTGTCGCATCAGTCTCGACATTTTTCGCCTGCCAGTAGAACAGCTTTTTCATGCTTACTGATATTATCAGGCCTATGAAAAGAACTCCCACTAGCAGCAATACGTTGGTGACGGTCGAGGCTTTTCTGTTCATAATATTAAAACAAAAACTCAAGAGCTTGTAAAGTCAAATCTTTCTTTCCAGTTGTTGCTTGTTGTCTGGTCACCACTCAGTCCCATACAGCAGCTACCTTCCATTGGGTCGCCATCACAGGGGAACTCCTCGTTCGCCAGTGCTTCATATGCATCGACCCTGTATGCTGTCAGGATTGTTTTGCACTTTGCTCCATCATAGCTGTTCTTGCACTTGTCTATGAGCACAAAACAGGGCACCTTGTTCTCGCAGAAATCCCATTGTCCATATGAGTGTTTTGACTCAAGCAGATTGTCTCCGTCAAAATCAATCTGCACAAATTTCCTGCAGAACTCTATGGCATCGTTGTTGTTCTCGATGCCCTCGCACAGCGTCATGCACTGCTGAACAGCTTTGTCGATTGCTGCCTTTGTAAAATACTCCTGCCCGGTCGAGGTCAGCTTCGAGCTGCTCTTCTCTGTGAACTTAAAGAACAGGCTCAATACTACGAGAGAGATAATCAACAGAACAAATAATCCAAATATCATTGACAGGGATTTGTCACCCTTCTTTCCCAGCATCAAAATCACCTCTTTTTATCCTCTTATGTACGGGATATTTATATTGTTTACTATGCATCTATACAAAATGCCTGCTGCCCGGTTTTGGAGGAGGAGGCATGGGCATTCTTATTATTTTTGTAAGCTCTGCTTCGCTTATTACTTCCAGCAGCGCAATTATCCCCTTTGACAGCTCTGTCTGCTGCTTTTCAAGCTCAAGTATTGTCTTGTGAATTTCAAGCTTCTTGTCAAAGACAGGATTATAGTTCCAGCCATGATGTATGTGAGAATCAACCTTTTTTCTCATTGAATCGATGTGCTCCTTCAGCTTAGAAACATTACTTAGAAAATCATTTAACACTACTTCATCCGTTGTAAGCATTGCCTCTTTTTCCATATGCTGCCTATTTAAATAAGGATTTATAAATAGTTTTCGGAAATATTAAAAATAAAATCTGGGCCCGACGAGATTTGAACTCGCGACCACTGGTTATCTTAGTGTGTGCGAAGCACCGCCATATAAGACCAGCGCTCCAACCAGGCTAAGCTACGGGCCCAGGATATTCAACAGAGAACGCGTTTTATTTATAAAGATTATTGCTGGAAAAGGAATCATTCCTCTTTCTTTTCATCTTCCTTCTTTTCCTCCTCGACAGGCTTGTCATCACCTTTTCCGAGGTTGTCATCTTCATCTTCCTTCTTTTCCTCTTCAGTTGGCTCCTCTTTCTTCTTTCGAAAGAACTTTGAAATAAAGCTTTGCTTTTTTTCATTCTGCTTTTTCTCAGCATTCTTCTTTTCAGCAACCTCTTTGATTCTGTCAAGGTTCTTCTCAAGTTCAGGATTTTCTTTTTCCGACAACTCAATAAGAACCTTCTCTATCTCTTCGGCTCTTTTTAGTTTAGACTCCATCTTTTCAACAAGGTCTTTCTTCATGAAATCAACCTTCTCAGAGAGCATCTTTACAAGCTTTCCATACTCTGCCTCGAACTTGTTGAATTTCGAGAAGAAATTCTCAATTTCCTTCCTATCTGCCTTTCCCGCAACCCCTACTTTCAGAACATCAAAGTCACCCACTATCTTATTGAACCCTTTTTCAAGCTCCTTGACGGTCGCAAGCGTTGTGTCGAGATCAGTTACCTTTTTTTGTATTTCAACGAATATTGTTTCGGTTTTGTCAGCGTGCCTTTCTGCCTCAGTTTTTACCTTTTGGATACTCTGAAGCTCCTTCTTCACATCATCGTTCAGCTTTATCACTTGTTCTATCCCTTGAAATGTATTGACTTTGTTTCTCATCTCCTTTATCTGTTCAAGAAAGCTCTCTGCCAGCGACTTGTTTGATTCAATCTTGCCGGTAAGACCTGAAATTTTGGCATCCTGCCTTTTTACCTCAATCATTAACTTGTCGGGCTGGACAGAATCAACAAGGTCAACCGCTTTTGTTATCTTCACTTCCATCTGCGTTAATGCCTTGTTTGTGTCCATAATCATGCCTCTTAACTCTCCAATCTGCTCAGTAATCCTGGTCAATCTATCTGTAGTTGCTTTTCTTACCTCTCCAAAAGAATCGAGTTGGGCTTTTATCTTTATTATCTCCGCCTCGACATTTGCAGAAACAGGTTTTGCTTCCTGAGGCGTAGTTTCCTCAAACTGTTTATCTTCATCTACCGGTTGCTCCTCTTTTTTCTTTCCAAATATTCCCATTTTACCTCTTTTTTATAAGGGTCTTTTTTTGTAGTATTTAAACCTTGCCTGTCTGAAGTTTCTTCAGTATTGTCAGGCATCTGTTCAGCACCTTTCCTTTCTCAGGCTTTGGCAGTCCCTTGTACATCATCTCCATCTCCTTATAGACTTCTTTTGCCTCGTCAATATTTTTCTCGGCTATCAGTTCCTCAGCCTTTTTCTCATCCTCCTCAAATATCTCCATCTTGCTCATTTTCAGGAGCCGGAATATTGCCTTGCACCTGCCGACAACCTTTGTCTTTTCATCGGCAGGTAGCTGCTTGTACAGGGTTTCCATCTCCTTGTAAACATTCTTTGCTTCATCGATCTTATCTTGTTTTATCAGGTATTCTGCTTTTGCCTCATCATCTTCAAATATCTTTGCGATATCTTTCGCCTCAATTCCTGCAGGAGCAGGAGCTTTTTCAACAACCTGCCGCCGTACAGCTTCCTGTGCAACTGCAGCGCTTTCTCCACCGCTTCCCTGCTTTGGCTCCTCTGGAGATGATTCTTCCGGCTTTATTTTAATCTTATCCTCTTTGTGCTTATCCAGTACCGCGATAGCTTCAGTTCTTGATTTTGTTGCTCTTATTTCATCGGCAATCTCTTTTTTCTCAATTATTTTTTCCATCCAGTCAGCAACATCATTCTTATTTTCATTGCAGTGCCCCCTGTAAATTGCAGGGCTCATGCTGTTCAATATATCAATCAACTCCTGGACAGAGGTTGCAGTCTGGCCGTTATTGAAGTTAATTGCCTTGTTGAAGGGAACCTGATAATCCTTTAGCTTTATTGTTTCGGGCTTCTTCTCTTTTTTCTCCTCTGTGGCTCCGCTCTGCTTTGCTCTTTCTACCTCGGCTTTTTCCCGCTCCGCCTTCGCTTTTGCAAGGTCAGCATTCAGCTCTTCCTCGCTGACCATCTTTATCTCCAGTTTCTTTGGTGTTTTTCCAA
>JAFGPE010000048.1 GCA_016926055.1 Candidatus Woesearchaeota archaeon
GAAGGAACGATTTTGAAGAAAGTATTTATGGAGGTGCATGATGGAAATCATACTTTTGGAAGGCAGTTCGGAACTTATCCTTTAGTTGTTGGCGTGAAAGAAAGATTAGAACTAAAGAAGTTCTATGATATTAAGATAACCGGGCATATGCTGAGGAGCGTTACTGGCGAGGTCATGATATCGTAAAAACTGACAACCTAAGAAAAAAATAAAAATTATTTTTTAGCAAACCAGCTCAGGCCGGCAGCAATCAAACACACTATCCCTGCAGGAATAAACGCATAAAGGTAGCTTCCTGTTATGTCGAAGACCTTTCCGCTAAGGATTGGACCGATTATCCCTGCAACACCGTAGCTTGTGAAGACAAGGGCATAGTTTATTCCCATGTTCTTTGTGCCGAAGAAGTCTGCTGTCGCACTCGGGAACAATGCAAAATTCCCGCCGAAGTTAAAGCCGACCCACGCTGCTGCAACCGCAAGAAGCAATGCGGATTTTCCCATATTGACAAGAAACAGCATCATCATTCCCTGGAGCAAAAACATCATGAACATTGACTTTGTCCTTCCAATCTTGTCTGAAACAACGCCCCAGGTTATTCTTCCTGCAGCATTGAAGATTGCAAGAATGCCTACTGCAGAGCCCGCTGCAGCCGCGCTTAACCCGGCAAAGATTCCAAACGGCTTTAATATTCCGATGACCATCAAACCTGCCATTGCTGCAAATGTGAACATTATCCACAATAGCCAGAACTTTCTTGTCCCAATCATCTCCTTCCATGCATAATCTGTTGATTTTGACTCTGCTTTTTTCGCTCCGTTCTTATTTTGCTTAGGAGGATTTTCAAGCAAGAAGCCACCGACAAAAGCAACAGAAGCGAATATTATTCCGAGATAGAGGAATGCTTTTAAGACACCATATGAAGAAATAAATGATGAGCCAATCTGGGAGAATATCCATGCGCCTCCTCCGAAGCCAGCAACTGCAATTCCAGAGATTAATCCTTTTTTGTCAGGGAACCACTTGACGCCTGCTGCTATCGGACACACATAGCCAAGGCC
Source organism: Candidatus Woesearchaeota archaeon (assembly GCA_016926055.1). Classification (GTDB taxonomy): domain Archaea; phylum Nanobdellota; class Nanobdellia; order Woesearchaeales; family JAADFO01; genus JAFGPE01. Next base: position 1,059 of record JAFGPE010000048.1, read on the forward strand.
GATTCCTGCACCACCGATGATGCCTATGAACAAAGCCAGCTGAGGAAATGAGCCGTTGCTCATTCCTGCAAAGATATATCCCAAACCCAGCAGTAAGCCGCCTGCCATCGCAACCTTCCTTGGCCCAATCCTGTCCTGCCATTTTCCTGCAAAAATCATCACTAAAGCAAATGTTGCAAGACCGACTGAGAAAATTGCTTGGGTCTGCGTTGTTGAAAGTTCAAATGGCTCCGCCTTCAATGGATTTACAAAAACGCTCCACGCATATATCGCTCCAAGACAGAGCTGCACAAGTACAGCACCCAGAATCACAAGGTATTTCTTTGTTTCATCATTCATGAACATCACCTTTGTAGGTGATTTTCTTCTACGGTTTAAAAAACTTTTGAAATTTTCAGTAATATTTATAAATAAACATTAAGCTCTAAAGCCATGTTGTCCTGGTAGCTTAGCAGGTAGAGCGTGCGACTGTTATCCCTTCGAGGAAAGAAATCGCAAGGTCGAGGGTTCGAGTCCCTCCCGGGACGTCGAAGACGGACCGCGGAGGTTCGGAACGTTAGTGACGTTATCTCCCCGGACATTTTCTAGTTTCTTATTAGAACTCCTGAGTTACTGAAAATTCACTTGAACTCCGGGTTGCTCTTCCTTTTAAGAAGCGGGTAGAATACCGTATTTAAGAAGACTCCGAGATAGATTAAGTTTGTGAAAACAAGATTCTGGTAAGTGTGATAGGCTATCAGATTTATCCATGTGAATGATGTTGTATGTATCATCAGCTGGTGCATGATATAGCCGTTTCTGTAGAACAGGACTCCCAGTCCAAACAAAATTACAGGGATAATAACAGGGAAGTTTGCGAGAGATACAACAACCAATAGAAGCAATAGCTCCATGATAATCAGGCTTTTTCCTATTCCAAGATTCACCACCAGGGTATTCTTACCTGCATTTTTGTTGTGCCTGTAATCCCGGATATCTCCCATTATTGCCCTTGAAGTGTACAAAAGAAAGATGCTGAATCCTAAGATAAAAGATGTATCGGCTGAGTAAAGGCTTCCCGCATAGAGAAAATAGCACACCTGTATAAGACCCCTCACTGCTGAGCTCAAACTTCCCAACAATGCTGACCTGTTCTTTTGAAGGTATGCAATAATTAGCAGAGTGCTTAAAGCAATATATACTATTGAGATTGGTCGTGACAGTATACTGATTACAATAGGAATTACAAGGGTGACAATTGTTGGCAAGAGCTTGAAGCAACCTCTATACAAATAGCTGTGTTTTCTTTCAAGAAGGAATTGATAAAAAAACCACAAACTAAGAAGCGCAATAGCCACGACCAAATCGTTTGAGTTAAAAACAAGTTTCCTTGTTACGCTGAACTTGGCCAGCATACCTATAAGTATTAGATCTATCCAACTGTATGGTCTAAGATTATATAGGATTTTTAGCATTTCATCCTCTTGATCTCTCGAATCAGCCTTCCAATTGCATTTCTGCCAGACATATGTATTCTAATCATGTTTCCTCGAAGCCCTATGCCTTTTCCAGGCATAACATAGATTCCTTTCTTTTTTAATCTTTCCATTGCCGTCTCGGCATAGCCGCCATTAGGAAATGCAATAATCCCGTAGTTCGAAACCGAGCCAAAGAAATGCAGGTTTTTTGGCAAGAATTTCAGTTCAACAATGCTTTCAACCAGTCTCTGCCTGTTCCTTTCAAGCAGTCCTTCATCATTGATCCGTTCAAGAGCAAGCTTCATTGCATGGACGTTATAGCCCAGAGTCAGCTTTGGCTTTATGAAGTCGGCAATCTCTTTTGATGCCGTTACAGCATAGCCGATTCTCTCATCTGCCAAGGACTTCTGTTTCGAGAAGGACTCCAGTATTATGAGATTTTTTCCTGCATATCTTTGAAGCAACTCTGTTGTTGAAACTGCCTTGTTTATGTTGATAAGGGTTCTGTCAATCACCACTATCGATTTTTTAAGGAACAAATTCAGGCATTTAGTAAGCTCTTCATCTGTGAAAGCTCTACCAGTGGGATTATTTGGGGTAGTTATGATTACCATGTCGGGTTTCTTTTTGATATAGGTCTCCAGATATTGCTGCATATTGAGATTGAAATTCTCTTCCCTCTTCACAACTATCTTTTGGTAGCCCCACTGGTTAAGAACATGGAGGGTTCTGAAGTAGTTCGGCACATCCAAAAGTATGGTTGGTACTCTTCCTCTTTCTTTCAGGAATTTGTGAGCATAAGCTGAAAACACAGTCACCAGGGAGCCATTGCTACCGTTGTTGAGCAGCACCCGACTCTTGGAAACCCTGTGTTTCAAGGAAATGGCCTTTTCAAGCTTATCTTGCACATTCAGTACCTCTAAATATGTCTCTCCGTGCTTCAGATCCAACGCTTTCATCTCTTCACCTCCAAAACATCCATTAATGCTTCTCTGAGCTCGTTCATTTCTCCAATAAGAATGACTCTCTTCTTTGAAAGTATGGGGTCCTTTTTAAGCTTTAGGTAAGTATTTTGGTTATCAGTGATAACTGCTGCAAGGCATGACTTTAGCATCCAGTCTCTAAGCCACTCCAACTCATTATGAGTAAAGGCAACAAGCGGTTTCTTTTGTCCTGCATACCACCCTACTTCCCAAGCACAGTCCCTGCCATAAGGGGGCAAGAGAAGACCCATGTCTGATTGCTGCATGGCATCAATATCCATATACGCAACCTCAATCTGGAAATCCTTGTGGTTTTTAGGGACAGAATTATGCGTCTGAGGCATGAAAACGCTGAAAGGAGCAGTAAGAAAGCCGCATACATAGTTGTTCCAGGCACGAGCATCCTTCGATATCCTTGCGCTCAGATACACCTTAATTTTTTTATCTTTCATCATTTTCATCATTATTAGATAGTAACATCAAGATATATTAATATTTCTATTATAAAATTACTCAAAATACGAAAA
>JAFGPE010000049.1 GCA_016926055.1 Candidatus Woesearchaeota archaeon
ATAGGACTATATTCCGATTGGTATAATTGATAAAATGACCAAAAAGCTTAAATATTAGTTAGTCTGTTTGGTCTATATACCAATTTGTATACTAAAAGTGAGAAATACTTTTAGAGAAGCAAAACATATATAAACTAGTAGCCCTTTTGGTATATATGCCAATTGGTATAAAGGTTAAAGAATGCTTTTGCTGAACTACCCGAGAAACCAGAAGAGAGCTATTTCTAGGAAGAGCTACATTGAAGCATTGAAAGCCGGGGAAAACGTGGCTGTTCTTGGCGAGAGAAAATCAGGAAAGACGCAGCTGATTGCAGAACATATCGACTGGATATTGCAAAGGGATAAAGAGGTGATACCTGTCCATATCAGTTTAGACAGGGCAAGCTTAAACCCCGAAAACCTTGCCGTAGAGCTTCTTGGCAACATCTGCTTCTGGTTCTTGGGTGGTAAATCCGCAGAGTACAGGAGATTTCTCGACATAAATTTTCTAAAAAACCTCGAGCTTGGAAAGAATTCTTCGGAAGTAATCAACGTCATTGCAAACGAGCTTGAAAAAATAAAGCCTGACCAAAGGCTTCTTCTAAGGAAAGCGTTTGAGTTCAGCGAAAGCCTGGCAAAAGATTCCAAGAAGAAATTTTTGATTGTCATGGAGGAATTTGAAAGAATCCTCGACCTTGATAATTTCCCCCAGATCAAGGATGTTTTTTCTATCCTGAATTTCAGGAAACAGAATACAAGATTCCTAATCAGTTCTTCTTTTCCACAGCTGATTGGAAATTATCTGAAGGATTTCAAAAGTCTGGAGATAAAGAATCTCGACAGGAAAGAAGCAGCAGAGCTTGCAAAGGCTGAAGAGCTTGCTGACTCAAAATCAGTGGATGACATTTATGATTATACCAATGGCCAGATTTTTCTAACAAAAAAACTTATTAAAAGATACAAGGTTACAAAGAATGTAAAAAAGGCTCTGCTTCTAGAATTGTCTCTCAAGGACTCTTCTTCGTTTAGCCTTTGCAGGGAGATTGTTGAACAGTCGTTGTCGAAAGCAAGAGGGGCGACTCTTCTTCACTCAATATTGAAAGTGCTTGCCGAGGAAAATGGGCTGAAGCTTTCAGAGATCGCCAGAAGAATATATCACAGCGCACCTGTCACAAAAAGCCTTCTGTCAAGACTAATGGAAGTCAACCTCGTCGTGAAAAATGATTCAAGGTTCATGTTCTCGAGCAGGATTGTCGGGTTGTGGCTAAGAATGCAGAGCCGCGGAATGGAGTTCGATGAAATGCCAAACGAAGACGAAATGAAGCAGATGGAGGCATTGTTATGAAATCAGGAGAAAGGCTGTTGCTCATTGTCCTGGTTTTAATAGTGGTAGCCAGCTTCCTTGCTTCAGCAGTGGATGTTGCAGGAGGCGTCAACACTGTAAAAGACAAGGTAAGCAACCTTACGAGCGGAAAAATAAAGTTCATCGCTGTCAATGCACTTATAGTCGCTGTAATCGTGTATGCGTTCCAAAAGGTAGCCCTGTCAAAGGGAGCATCTGACAAGAACCAGGAAGCACTCTACATGATTATTGCTGCCGCGGTCGGAATATTTGCAGGAGTGCAGTATGGCTCAACCATGTTCTTCTGGAAGATACAATCCGTTGCGAATTTCCTCCACATGAAAGTGATAATCAACGCTGCAGTTGTTGCTGCCTTCCTGCTTTTCATAAAGGGATTTGTTGACAAGAAGCTCAACATAGGCGATGATACCCAGGCAAAGGTTGGCTCTGCGCTGATTGTCATAGTAGTTGCTGTGATGGTTGCGATGAATCCGTTCAGCGGTGGCAAGACATGGGACGATCCTTCGCCAAAAGGCCTTAACAAGGGAGACCTTTATCCTTACATCTGGGAGAAGGAGACCGTCGTAAACATAAGGCTGCTGCTGCTAGGAGACCCCCAGTGCTATAGCTTTGATGACTTCGGCGTGAAATCAGTTGGAAAGAAGGAGGTTCTCAGCGCTCCAAACGGCCAGACGCTTTATTTCAAGACTAACGACAAGGGAGAAAAAGACTGGATGATAAGAGAAAGCAGCATCAAGGTTCCGTTTACGGGTTGGAGGATTCCTTTCTTCGACAGCCTTGTAGGAGACAGCAAAGTTGTAGATGGTGATTCGATAAGCAAGGCAAATGAGTGGTATGAATTGGGAGACAGCTTAAGGAAAAGCAGGGAATTGAGCAGCAGCGATGCTGAAAGGTATGAAAGCCTGCAGACTGAATTGAAGAACAACGCAAAGGCAGGCCGCTATTGTTATACGGAAGAGAGCAAAAATCTGCTTCTGGAAAAGAAGAGCCTTACGAAAGACAGGCCAAAATACAGGCCATCCGAAAGTAATCCGTTGAAAGGCTTTGGAATATTAAGAGGCAGTCAGCTGTTCATCTTCATACTAAGTACACTTACATTGATAATGCTGTTTACCTCATTTAACGTAAGCGACAAATCATGGCTCAGAAACAGTCTTGCAGTGTTCATTGCAGGGAACATAGCCCACGACGGAAGCGTTGGGAAGTCTGCTGTAATCAAGCTGTTCCAGTTTGCACTATGGTGGATGTTCTCCGAAAGCATGGGAAAAGACAAAAGCAATTCGAAGGAGAAATGGTTCTACAGGGGAGTTGCTGCTGCGCTTGTGCTTTACCTTGGCCATATTGCGTTCCCTGACCACTGCTTCTACATCCAGGGAATAACCCCGACAAGCTTCGGCGGCATCGTAAAGTTCATAATAATATGGACGCTGGTTTTCGGAGCCCTTGCTGGCGCATTTGCTGCCGCTGCAACAAGGAAGAAAGAAGGAATGATAAGGAATGCAATGAAGGACTTTGGGGCACACTTCTCTGAAAAGCTCAAGAACTTCCTGGAGAAAATCCCGCTGATAAGGAGACTCTTCAACCTGAGAAGAAAATGGCTTGATGATGAAATCCACGTCGAAGTAAGAAAGCTGAAGGTTGAGCTGTTTACAATGATGAACTGGTTGCTGAGGCTGGAAGTTTATTATACCAAGAACTATTTTGTCCAGATAACCAAGGAGGACATCGAGAAGATATATGCAGGAGGAACAGGTAGCAAGGATTTAAGGCTGAAGGCAATAAAGGAAACAAGGAGCACCCAAAACATAATAGAAGACCTGAAAAGATACGGTGAAGGATGTAATGAGTATTACACTGGCAGCGATGGCTCTATAAAGCTAAAACCAAAATTCATAATATACAGGGACTTCCAGAATAAGCTGAAGGTTGCAAAATGTCATGAGTCAAACAGCGGCATAGGCGGCTTTACCTCATTTGGCTCAATCATGTGGCTGCTGAACAGTATTCACAAATGGTTCCAGACAGAATGGCCAAGTTACGGAGAAAGAGTAGATTCTACACACCTTCATACAAGATTCACTGAATTTCTTGAAGGAGAGATAGGCTCCTACTTTAACCAGCTGGAAAGCCCTGTTGCTGCAAAGCTTGGCTCAAGATGGGGAAGATATGCTTCAATTGTCTACATAAGATCCCAGAGAATGATTCTTACTGACCAGTATATGATGGACGGCGAAAGGAAGAGGTCATGGATATATGCTGCAGATAATGCACCTTATCAGGTTTTCAGGATAAGGATAAAAAAGAAGCCAAAGGATCTTTACTGGGAGTATGGAAATGATTATGCCCTTCCAACCGGAAAGGAGCTACTTAGTGAAAGAGTCAAGGACTTTGATGACAAGGCCATAGGAAGGCCGACTGCAGGATGCAATGCTGAAGAGAAAGATGCAATGGAAACCGCTCTTAAGAAAAATGTCCTTGGAAGAAGGATTTTGTTTGAAGAATACGGTGAAGTTAGGCCAAAGCTTGCAGGAGTTGGAATGATTAAGGACAAAGCTCTAAGCACAGAACAAAGGGGCAAGGCAGAGGAAGAGACAATATACTACGAGGTCACTCCACGAGGATGGGTAGTAGATGACCTGAATGCCATAAGGTTTGGGGAATTCAAGAAGCTGCTCGGCCATGACCTTGCTGCGGGTTGGGCTTATGTCAGGAAGATAAAGAAACAGGATATAATCTGGCCAGACGAAGGCGCAAGTCAGGTCAGGCACGGAAAGGCATGGGATGAATTCCTGAAGGATGCTGTCTACGGCAAGCACCATCCAATGAGCCACACTGTCAGCCAGTATATCAGCCTGCACAGGGAAAAGGTCAGGGATTTCAAATACAAACATCTGCCTGATTATTTCAACAAGAGAAGGGAGGAATATGCTGCTGAACAGATAAAGAGAGGAGAGGAAGTGTTCCTGCCCCCACGAGAGGATGACCCTGCATTTGACAGGGAAGCAATGAAGGACCCGGGCAAGCTGAGATTCTGGAATTTCAGAAACTACTGGGAGGAAACTGAGGAGTTTATCAGGAAAAAGCCTCCGATAAGCCCGTTCCCCGGCTTGTCAGTAAAAGGGCTTTCAATGTATATCGCTGACCTGTTCGAGCAGAAAATCTATGAATGCGAAAGAAGAACCGAGGAGATGAAGCGATGGGTGTGGTTTGCTGAAAAGAGCGGAAAAATGTTCTCAAACATCGAGGAAGGAACAGGAAAAGGAGAAAAGAAGAAAGATGAGAAATAAAGATACGACAATGGAAGAATGGGAAAACCTGCAGAATGATGCTCGTAGAATAGGTACTGCAAGAATTACTGGAGGTAGCCCCGGTATTGACAACGATGTATATCCCTTGCCAATTGAATTAATTGAAAAAGCAGCAGCAGAGTGTCCTCAACGAATAGCCGAGATGAATGCCCTCGCCACCCTGAAGTACCAGACTGCCAAGATGATGAAGGACCTGTTGACTCTTGGCTGGAAACTAAGTGACTATGGAAAGAATCATCGCATGAATACAGACATGGTTTATGCGTTCATAGAAAGATTAAGGCCTCTGAAGAAGGAAAAGGACATTCACAGGGTAATACAGCTGTTTATGGAAGAAATGGAAAAAGTAGAACATGTAATTCCAAATCTGAAGAACATCAAAGACAGGCTGCTCCAGAATCATCTTGAAAAGATGATTGAAATCAACAATGACTTGAAGAAAATCTCCAGGGAAAAGGAGATAATCTTTGCAGAGCTGCAGTTCCTGAAGGCAATAAGGCATGCAGTCGGTGTTGCAAAAAAACAACCAAATGGCTTTCAGAACATCAGAAGCATGTTCCTCAGCCATGAAAAGTACAACCATCCTGTTTACTACAAATCAATGCTTGTAAACAGGTTCAATGACCCTGGATCATACAATAGACTCATGAAGGTTGCAAATGCAATAACCGGCAGCAACGGGGCTTATTTCGAGCAACAGCTAAAACTGCTGAAAGAAAATTCTCGTGCACCTGTGGAAATGACACTGTCTTATGTGAGGAGAATCTATAACAAGTATTTCTCCCAGTATGAACAGGGCTCAAACCTAACATCATTCCTGGGCAAGGTTTCATCATGGCAGCCAATAACCAATGTTGATTCGGACAGGGCAAGAATCAAGAGTTACATAGATGAGCTTCAGGAATTCAGAAAGAAAGCTGCAGAGATGAAAGATAAGCAGCTTTTGAAGAGTCTTTCAGAGATTAATGAGTTCAGACAGTTTACAAAACAGATTGAAAAGATTGACTTCATGAAGAAATGGGTAAGGTCAATAGATGAAACATGGGGCCTTGGCGAAAAGGGAAAGGGCGAATGGAAGAATTTCCTCAACATGAATATGACGTATATGAAAGGAAAATCCATGCACAGCCATATCTTCTCCAAGGAATTCCATGACAAGGCCCTTGCTGAAAGATTTGTGAATTACAGCAAAGAGTTTACAGATGATGTGAACAAATGGCGACCTGTTGCAAAAAAAGAGCTTGTGTTAATAGAGGACCCGACAATAACAAACAATCTTCTCTCAATAACGATAATCAGATTCCTGACTGCATACTTCGAGTCAAAGGTCGAAAACCAGCAGGGCAGGTCAGAGAAGGCTGTAAAGCTAATGGACAAGCTGCTTGACTCGAGGATTAAGCAACTCTCAAAGGGAATCAGCTTTGAAAAGGAGATGTTCAGGAGCATAGATGGTTTCTCGAGAAGGTATATTGAAGAATGGAAGGCGCTCGCAGATGTGTTCCTTGACAGGATAAATAAGACACACGACGAAGGCGTCAAAATCTTCGACGATTTAGGGTCAAACAACGGAAATAGGATATTCGGCATCAGGGAAATTATCAGGCAGATGATGGAAGCATTCCTAAAAATGAATAGTTCATTGAATAATAAAGCAAAAACAGAAATGCCGAATCTGGCAAAACTAAGGGAGAATGTGTTCGAAAAACCTCCAAAAATAACCAATGACGGATTCCTGACAACATTATTGGACTGCACTTATGATTTGGCTCACCAAGAAAGCAATGATGCGGAACTCCTGAATAGGTTCTTCGAATACTTAGCAAGTGCTGAAGAAGCTGGAACAACTAAAGCCGCAATTAGATTAAATAGGCTTAAAAGAAGAATGGAAATGGTGCTGAATGAAATAACAGACAGGGGATTTGGCCACATCATCCAACCCCGAAAAAATCCAGAAACTGCTGTCAATGACAATAATGTAACAGATACACGACTTAAGAACAAACAAGGCTTTGCAAACTTAAAAACAGTGAGTGGAGCTGCTTTTGCAGCCAACAATACAAATACGAATGTTAACTAAAGAGAGGCAATGAATGGCAGACAATAAAAAAGAACCAGAAGGCGAAACAAAGAAAGAGAAGGTAAAGAACTGGTTTGTCAGCAATATCAATAACTTTGCCAGAAAGGTTCTCTTGGAAAAAGTTGTCAAGAATACTGTAAACAAGGTTGTTGGCCAGACTGTGCTCAGGCATTATCTCCCACCGCATAAGACAGAAAGCATTGTTTTCCAGATGCTTGAGGACAAGGATGTTTTCAAGAAACACAACATAATCCTCGGGGTTCTCAAGGCCATAGAGGGGAGTCATGAGGGAAAAGACAATAAGAATTACTACAAGGTTGACGAGGAGATGTGGGCAGAGCTTCTTGATTACTACACCCAGATTGGCCCGTTCAGGGAACAAAAGGGCGGGTTACAAGACTGGAAGAGCCAGATTTCCAGCGGACAAAAACCTGGTGATAATTTTGTCGGGTGGTGGTGTGATGTAGACTTTAGTGAGGATAGCAGAAGAAACAAGCAAAAAAAGACATGCAGGATAGGTCATCTAATGCCTGTTCCAAAAGTTAAAACAGTGATGTTTGAGGATTCTGAACTGCTCGATGCTGAATATGAGTTCAGGGAAGGTGACCAAAGCACAATTGCAAGCATCCAGACAGACGTAAACGCTGCAAACAGGAAGTTTGACAAGCTGCACATCCCTAAAACAGAATGGCTTCCCAATGTCCTGAAACCTGACGCTAAAAGTGATGCTGGAAAATCATTAGTCTACCAGCAAGGAGATTATAACAAAGTAAGCAAAAGCAAAGAAGAAATTGAAGATGCAGAGAAAAGGCTGGAGATAATTCAAGAACAAATCAATAAGAATCAACTGGATTCTGATAATGCCGAAAGCAAAAGTGTTGAAGAGAACGAGGATACCTCTGACCCCTTTAAGGAGAAAGATAAGTCGCTGAAGGAGGAACAAAAGAAAACAAGGGAAGAGCTTGGCATAATGGTGGTCGAAAAAGGCGATGTGAAAAAAGACAGAATAGACATGGACGCCGTGAGGAAACTGTTCAACAAAATAAAGGGATTCGAAACAGCGTTGACAGGAAAAAACCAGCAAGCCGCATGGCTAACTGACCCAAACATGGATGGTAATTATAAACATATTTTCGACGAATTGAAAGAACAGCTCGATGCTGCAAACTTGGAATTGACTATTAACCCGAGGCTGAGAGAAGCAAGGAAGCAGGTAATTAAAACTGTCTTTGAACGAATTCCAGTAATTTTGAAGGGTTTGTCTAAGAAGATTGCAGACTATGAAAAGGACGACAGGATTGGGAATATAATTGATGGCGGAAAAGGCACTAAATTCGCGATTACTAAAGAGTTTGAGGGCAAGCATTTCAGAAGTCAAATCAAAAAACATTCGCCTGAAAACGTCCCTGGAGTTAATATCGTCCATAGTCATCCATATGGCGCAGTAAGGCCGATACTATATGGAGTAAAAGGCACGCGAAAAACAGTATCTCTGAAAGACAATGAAGGAAAGCCGATTCCAATATACTGGCATAAACTAAGCAATGGAAGACCTCCGGGAAGCAATGATAAAAACAAGGATTATGTCTGGCCAGACGAAGCATATCTATTTGGAAAAGGGGAGAAAGTTGTAGATGTTGATGAGATTACAGAACTTGACAGACTGGACAAACATGGATTCCATCCAAGAAGCTGGGAGCTTGCTCCAGGCATTGATGAAAACGGCTATCCTCTGGAGGTTTATTCCCATGAAGACGGTTTGAAAGAAGGCGTTGTTTTCCTTGATGAGCAGTTCGACAAAGGCAATCCCACCAGAAGGGTTCCTAAGAGTTTCATAGTACCTATTGACACAATACAACACGCTGCATATGTCTTTAACGTGTGGGATGAAGTCAGAGATACAGTGAGGGATGCAAGATACCATCCAAAAAGCCTGACTATAATCGACCATATAATGGCCTATTCCCAGGTAAAGGGAAAGGAATGGGAGCTTGCCAGGTTCAACAGCGAACTACCGTATGATTATGGAAAATATGAAATGAAACTATTCCATCAGGGCATAAGTCAGAAGGAAGGGACATTCAAAGGAGGCGAACATACTGTCAGGACAATGGAAGGCAGAAGAAGCCCGACTGACCTCCTTCCTGCATTCGACCTAAGGGCGTTGCATAAAGGGGGCCCATTGCAGTATGTCGGCAAGCAATTCTATTACGACAGGTGCCATGAAATACTAAAGGATGAATCCCAGCAAGAAGTTATGACGACAAGAGGGCTTAGCATGTACATCATAAACGCATATATGACCATGATGAAAAAGTTCTCAGAGATAGACTATGAATTCCACAAGCACATCAGCAAGATAAAGGAATTTGACTATGGGCCAAGGGTATTTGGAGGAGAGTTCCCCTCATGGCCATACAAGGTGAACTTTGAGAACATCCATGAAGCGCATGAAAAACACCAACAGAAACTCCACGAGAGGAGCATGTTAAAGAAGCCAGAGGCGGCATCCGGCAAATAGGAAAACAAAATTTCCGATATGTATTATCCCGAAACTATTTCCCTACGGTGAGTTTCTTCCATGTATGAAACTCACCAAAGCTAAGCTAATAGAGACTTTAAGACGG
>JAFGPE010000050.1 GCA_016926055.1 Candidatus Woesearchaeota archaeon
AACTTGATTTAAACTCAAGGATATCTGCAACCGGGCTTGCAAAGAAGCTGAGAAAGGCAAAGGAGACGATAAATTTCAGGATAAACAGGCTCATCAGGAATGGTTATATTAAGAATTTTTATACAGTATTCAACACTTCAAAGCTTGGCTGGTACTATCACAAGGTATATATCAAATTCAGGAACCTCACGCCTGAAAAGGAAAAAGAGCTTTTCAACTATATTTCCGGGCAGGAACACATAGCCTACCTTGCCAGTGTTGAAGGATACTATGACGCAATCATTCTTTTAATGGTACGAAGCCACAGAGATATGCAAGGATTCATGGATGGGTTTATGAGCATATACGGTGAATACATTCAGGAAAAGGAGATGTGTATCTTCCTTTCCACTCATCGCATGAACCAGAGGTTTCTCTACAGTGGAGAAGAAAAGCAGGATTGGTTCTATCAATTTGAGATTAGTGACTATAAGCTGGATAATGCGGATAGAAGCATACTCAAGATAATCTCAGCGAATGCAAGGATGCCCATTGTTAATATTGCAGATAAAGCAGGCATAGATCATAAGATCGTTAAGTACAGGCTTAGGAAGCTGGAGAAGGATTCAGTCATTCTCGCTTATGTTACTTCTCCTGACTCTGAAAAGATGGGTTTCCAGTTCGTACAAGTTAACATATCGCTGAAGTATCCATCACAAAGAAGGTCTGTTATTCAGTTCTTCAATAAAACAGAGAAGTGTCTTTTTGCAATAGAGCTGCTAGGCAAATATGACTTGACTATAGAGCTCCACATAGAGAACCATGAAGAACTAAAGAAAATAATCGATGAGTTCAGAAACCAATTTGTAACTCTGTACAACGATTATGATATCTCCACAATAAACAAGGAATATGTGATGGTATGGAGTCCGTTTAATTAGATTATCTAGAAAATGCTTGGCATTTTTGATACCCGAAAATCGAAGATTTTCGTAACATTTATTAACAACAATTCTTACTGTTCGTTCATGGACAGATTCCTCAAACCGTTGATGCATAAGGAAGACAGAGTTGTTGCATATCTCTCGATGGAGATTGGGATTGACAGGAACATGCCAACGTATTCTGGTGGCCTTGGCATTCTGGCAGGAGACACTATAAAGGCATTCGCCGACTTAAAAGTTCCTGCTGTTGCTGTTTCTTTGCTGTATGACAAGGGATACTTCTACCAGAAAATAAACGAAAATGGAGAGCAGGTTGAGCAGCCTGTTGAATGGAACAAGGATGATTTCATGAAGCCGCTGCCTGAACTTATAACAATAAAGATTGAAGGAAGAGAAGTAAAAGTCAGGGCATGGGAATATGTTGTTACAGGCGCAAAAGGCTACACTGTTCCAATATTCTTTCTCGACACGAATATTGAGCAAAATTCTGAAATTGACCGCGGGATAACATCTCATCTTTATGGCGGGGATACCAGATACAGGCTTTGCCAGGAGATTGTTCTTGGCATTGGAGGAGTCAGAATACTGGAGAAGCTTGGATTCTCCAATCTGAACAAGTACCATATGAACGAGGGGCACGCAAGCCTTCTGGCAGTAGAGCTACTCAAGAGATTCAATAAAGAAGACGAAGTGAGAAAACATTGTGTTTTTACAACGCACACTCCTGTTCCTGCCGGCCATGACAGATTCGAGGTTGAGCTTGTGAAAAGAGTGCTGCCTGAATTCCCGTTTCACATCCGCAACATCCTCGACCAGGAAGGGAAGGTCAATATGACATTATTGGGTCTGCACTTCAGCAGATACATTAACGGTGTTGCGAAGAAGCACGGCGAGATTTCAAGGGACATGTTTCCAGGGTATCCTATTGACTCGATAACAAATGGTGTTCATTCACACACGTGGACTTCAGATTCCTTCAAGAAGCTTTTTGAAAAGCACATTCCTGGATGGAGTGTCGACTCATTCTCATTAAGGTATGCGCTGGGAATATCCAAGGAGGAGATATGGAATGCACATGCAGATGCAAAGAAAAAGCTCATTGACTATGTAAACAGCCACCATAACATAGGAATGGATTATCATCATTTCACAATCGGATTTGCAAGAAGAGCCACTGCATACAAAAGACCGGAACTTCTTTTTCATGACATAGAGAGATTAAAGAGAATAGCGCAGCATGCCGGAAAGATTCAGATAATATATGCAGGAAAGGCTCATCCTGGCGATTATCAGGGAAAGGAGACAATAAAAAAGATTGTAAACCTGTGCAAGCACCTGACCAGTCAGGGAATAAAAACAGTCTACCTTGAGAATTACAACATGTATGTTGCCCAGCTAATGACTGCTGGAGTTGATATCTGGCTCAATACGCCAATGAGGCCTCACGAAGCATCAGGAACATCCGGGATGAAAGCGTGCCACAACGGAGTGCCAAGCTTAAGCGTTCTAGACGGCTGGTGGCTCGAAGGCCATATCGAGAATGTAACTGGATGGTCAATAGGACCGATGCCAACTAAAGACGAGAATGTTGACAACAATGCAGATGCAGCAGACATGTATGAGAAGCTCGAGAAAACAATTGTTCCGTTGTATTACAACAACAGGGACAGATGGGTCGGTGTAATGAGGCATGCAATCTCAAACAATGCTTCATTCTTCAACACGCACAGAATGGTTCACCAGTATGTGCTGAATGCGTATTTTCACTAAACAAATGGTAGATCCTTCACTGTTCTGATATTTTGCGCGGCCATCTGGTCCGCAACAGAACTCCAGCGATAAGTGGTGTGTGGATCATAGCACCTTATTAAGAACGCCTGGATACTTGCATCAGGATTGATGTCAATCAAATATCTTGCCCTTGCGTGACCTGCAAGAAGAAGCCTTCGATGATATGGATCATCCAAGTTTGACAATACGACAGCTGGCACATCTGCAAGGCTGAACGTCTGCCCTTTTTTTATGAAGGGAGTGGATTTGTCATCCCAAGCATGGAGTCTTCCTATACGATCATACTTTTCTCGCTCTATTCCAGTCTGAGTTGGTGTTAATAAAGCGACTTTATAGCTGGTGAGCGTTAGTTCTTCACGCAGCTCCTTAGGGAATAAGTCAAGGATGTCTCTCAAGCTTATGTGTGCAAGAAGCCTTTTCTGCGAGGTGTACTTCTCCAGAAAAAGCATCTCCTGAAAGCTTAACTGCTTTACATCAAGAACCCTTTTAGTTATTATTTTTGACGGCTTGTTAGACTTAGCCATTTCGATAATGCTGTTGTAGAATGCTTTCTTCAATAATTCAACTGATGGTCGCTGTTCAGGCGATATAGTGTTTGATGTCCTGCTATAATCACAGAATACCTGGTGCGCCAGATCGTTGTGTCCCCTTATCCTGATTAGATTTACTGGAAGCCGGCTTTTACCGATTAATTCAAGATACAATAGCCTTGTGTTTCCCTCAACAAGATAATGGCGGTTTGGCCCGTAGGGCAGATATATTACTTGAACACCATCATCCTCGAGCAGCCGTTCAAGCTCACCCTCGCCAAGATAACACAACCTAAGAAGTTTCCAAGCATCAATTCCTGGCTGAGTGACAGTGATTTCATTTATTTCTTTTGTTGCAGGTGACAAAACAAAGTCTTCTCTTGCGGGTCTAAACGTGCTTTTGTATGTATCAAGTAATATGTTCCTAGCATCAAAAGAAATAACGCTTTCTTGCTTCGATTTCATTGACAACTCTCGTTCCAACCTTCTGACTATGCAGTCGAGGGCAGCCTCAACATCAATAGTTCCATCTTGGAACAAGGCACTTATGTTGTCCAAGACAAGCTTCTTGAAAAGGTTATGCGCCTCAGTTTTAGTTCGCAAAGCATATTTTCCAGAGAATAATTCACCCTTCATTATTACTTGGTAGTGGTAACTTATTTATAAATGTTACTTTATCCTCACAGTTTCCAGATTCCTCGGAGCTACTGTCTCGATTCTGTTCTGCTTGTGGATGGAGCTTGCCAGGTCAAGGCATCTTGAGTTCTCACCGTGATTAACAATAACTTTCTTCGCCCTCGGCTCGCATTTGTGAACAAAGCTCATTAGTTCGTTTCTTCCTGAATGACCTGTAAATCCATCAATTGTATAGATCTCCATGTTTATCTTCATTATCTCCTGTTTCATTCCTTTCTGGAAGGCTATCTCCCTCTCGCCGCGCTGTATTCTTCTGCCAAGTGAACCCTCGCCCTGATAGCAGACAAAGACGAGAGAGTTTCTCTCACTCGATGCAAATTCCTTCAAGTATTCGACAGAGGGACCGCCAACAAGCATACCCGAGGTTGCAAGAACAACGCAAGGTCCTGATTCCTCAATCACGTGTTTTCTCTCTGCAGCGCTTCCAACCTGCTTCAGGATTGGAGACAAGAACGGATTCTCATTCTGGTGAAATATTTGTTTTCTGACAATCGTGTTCAGGTATTCCGGATAAGCAGTATGGATCGCTGTCACGTCCCAGACCATTCCGTCGACATAAACAGGAATGTCATCTATTGCGCCGCTCTTTACCAAATCCTGTACAATAAGCATGATTTCCTGTGCCCTTCCAACCCCAAGGACTGGAACCAAAACTCTGCCTCGCCTCTTTATTGTCTTTGTAATTATTTCGCCGAAGAATGCCTCGCACTCGCTCTTTGAAGGCAGCACGTTTTCCTTTCCACCGTACGTCGCCTCAATCATCAAAGTTTCGAGTCTTGGAAACCTTGTCGCCGCAGGCTCAAGGAGCCTTGTCTTCCCATACTTTAAGTCGGCAGTGTAAACAAGGTTGTGCAGACCGTTACCGATGTGCAGATGAACCATTGCGCTTCCAAGGATGTGGCCTGCATTGTAGAGCGTAATTCTAACATCAGGAGTAATATCTGTAACCTCTTCATATTCCAAGGTTATTGTGTGCTTCACCATCTCCTTTACTTCGTCGCTTGTGAAAATTGGCTCCCTTCCCTCTGAGCGCTGAATCTTTACCAAATCAAGAAGCTCCAGTGCTGCAACATCCCTCGTCGGAGCCGTGCAGTAGACCGGACCCTTGTAACCATACTTGAAAAGGTACGGCACAAACCCTGCGTGGTCAAGATGCGAGTGAGTCATTATGACTGCATCAAGCTGGTTGATGTCGAACTCTGGAGCATCAAGATAGGGATATGCATTATCATCATTTGCGGCAACATCTATGCCGCAGTCAAGCAGTATTCTTGATTCAGGCGTCTGGAGGAAGAGACAACTTCTTCCAACCTGCCTCCCTGCACCAAGATAACTTACCCGTATCCATTCATGCTTCTTCTCCCTGAGCCAGCCATCATATATTCTGTGGCCTACCTTGTCAAGAAACTTTCTCCTGTAATCAGAGTTCTGGTAGAGAACTGCGCGAATATTTTCTATCAGCTGGCTTCTCAGTGCAGGAGTTCGTTTTATCAGCGGAACCCACATCGTGTTTGCCCTGATGTCGCGAAGAATTGAACCTTGCTTTCCTATTGCCAGGCCGGGCTTCTCTGCCTCGATAATGACCTGGCTACGCTGAGAATCAAAGATGATATTGGAGATTTTTGCCTCTTCAGGAATTATTTTTTTTATCTCTGCCTCTGCAGACTCCGGCTCCATGGCGATTGAAGGATCAGGCCTTAGCTCTATTCTTTTCTTTATGCTGTCAACTACCCTTCTTATCATTCCTTCGTTATTAAGGAAAAAGTCCTTGTCCTTGGTATATAGGACTATGTTGGCTGCCTCAAAGCAGGCGTCACTAATCCTGTCTTTCGGAAGATTTTTAAGGATTTCCTGTATTATTTCGACCATAGAACAGTTTACACCTCACAGAAAAATTAAAATCTATTGTTCAACCCTGTATTCCAGTTCTTTCTTCAGAACCTTTTTTACTCCGTCTTTTGTTATCGTTACAACATCGATGCCTCCGCCGCTTGCCGAGTCGCGCTGCAACGCCGCATTGATTGATTTGACTGCGAGCTTAATTCCCTCGTCTATGCTCATCTTCTCTCGGTACAGTGTTTCAAGAACACCATAAGCCATCACGCTTCCTGAGCCTGAGCCGATAAACGTTGTGACTTTTGTCACTGAACCGTCTGCAAAAAGATCCCAGACTGAAAAGCCTTCCTCTGCATCATATCCTCCAAGGATAAAATGGCTTATGCCTGGTATCATTGAAAGCTTCCTTATGTTCTCGTAGACAAAGCCGCCAAGAAGGTTTGCAGCCTCTTTTACTGTCGGGATTCTTCCTGTCCTAATCTCCTTCAGCTTCAGCTCTGCCTTTATGAGCTTTGTTAACAGCTGGGCATCCGAAACGGTTCCGGCTGTCGTAATCACCATAGAATCTGATATCTCATATATCTTATCTGTCCTGTTGTCGACTATGAGGTTGCCAGAGGTAGCTCTCTTGTCTGCCCCTATTACAATACCATCCTTACACATAATCCCCACAGTTGTTGTGCCTGTTTTCAGAGTGTTTGATTGTTCCATGTCAAATTCCTTCAGAACGAATTAAGCTATAGAGATTTAGAAGGTAGTATATAAACTTTTTGGTTTTTCACTCCAGAATGCACAGTTAGATTTAAATACTCCTGAGCATTCCCACTACCCAAGAATAGACTGAAATAGTTATAAATAGGTGGTTGAATGGCACAGAGAGTTGGCGGTAAACGAAGAAAAACAAGACATCTCACTAGGAAACCGGTAGAGAGGAGAGGAAAAATCAGCATAAGAAAGATGCTCCAGGATCTAAATCCCGGAGACAAGGTTTTGCTCAAGATGGAAAGCGCAGTTCAGAAAGGCCTTTATTTTAGACGTTTTCATGGGAAAACGGGTACAGTTCAGGGCAAGAGGGGTCATGCATATCTTGTAAAGATAACAGATGGCAGAAAGGAGAAACTCCTTGTTGTTGGCGCAGTCCATCTTAAAAAATTGCGAGGTTGATAAAATGTTTGCTCCTAAGGTAATTGAGGAAGTCCCAGTAAGCATGGGAGAGTTGAAAGAAGAGCTGGAAAGAATAAAGAAGCGAGATACTGAGCTAAGCTATAGGGAAGGCAGGACAGAGGAATATCTGTCACATTTCCATATGCTAAGCGCTGAAAAGAGGGAAGAGCTAAAGAAGAAGCTGGAAGGATTAAATGTCCCCAGAATCAGGGATATCCACATACTGAAGATAATCGACATCATGCCCAAGACAGTGGAAGACCTTAAAATGATAATTCAAGGCTACCCGATAACTGTTAACAATGAGAATATGAAAAAAATCGTTGAAACCGTACTGAAGTTTGCACCTGAAAAGAAAAAATGAACAATGAACAGACCGCTCTGCCAAAGAGCAAGGAAGAGCATGCAATAATACTGGACTTTTTGCCTAATGGCTATCCCTTCGAGGACAAGCCGGGGCAAAGAAAGACTCCAATAGTGCAAGCCATTGGCCTTGAGCACTTTGCGCTTCTTGAACTTGTACCTAAAAAAGATGTTTTCCTAAGACCCTATGACAAAATATATATCGGGGAAGGAAAGAGGGACAAGATTCATCACATTGTCGGCAAGCTTCAGATTGACAAGCTGACAACAACAGCAAAGTCAGAGCTCGAGTTTGTGATAAAAGACATAATAAAAGGCAATGAGAAGAAGTTTGTGGAGTTTTTCAACAAAGCACAACCGTTGACCACAAGGATGCATCAACTTGAGCTCTTGCCAGGACTTGGAAAGAAGCACATGTGGGAGATCCTCGAAGCGAGAAGAGATAGGGATTTTGAGAGTTTTGCTGACTTAAAGAAGAGAGTAAAGCTCATGCCTGATCCTGAAAAAATCACTATCAAGAGAATCATGCATGAATTATCCGGAAATGAAAAGCACAGGATATTTGTAGATGTATAAGATGAATATTTTCAACAGAATTAGAAAACTATTCGAAAAAAAGAAAAGAGAAAGGCTGAAGAAAAGAGTAAGAAAAGCGGTGAAGAAGAAATCTTCTGAAAGAAAAAAGCCGCCAAAGAAAGAGGTTCTGATGCCTCAGCCATGGAGCAAGGTTGAGAAATACAAGAAAGTCAAGACAAACAATTCTACAAAATTCTCATATTGAAACCCAGAGCAGATATCTTCCCAACAATCTCTTCAAACCTAGGTTCTGATTTTATTGAACTAAGTTCCTTTTGCATTGACGAAATTTGGGAATCCAGAAAAGCGATGCTCTCCTCTGCTGATTTTATCTTTTTCGACAATCCCTCTGTCTCATTCAAACAAGCATTGCTGTTTATTGAAGTGTCAAGCTCGCTCAATTTGTCTACAAGGGAATTGTAGTTAGCAAGTGTTTCTTCAAGATAATCTTTTGAAAGATTGCTTATGATTTCCTTAGTTTTCCTTGCAACATTCTCTTTCAGTTGTAGCTTTTGGATATTGTCCTTCAGCTTTGATAGGATTTCAATAATCCTGAAATCAGAATCAAAACTCAAGGCAAGGACCGGATTATCGAGATAACTTTTGATCAGCTTTGTGTCAAGACTCATGTGCTCGTATTTCTTCAGCGCCTTGTCCAATATTGCGAATTTTTCTGTAAATGAGGATTTAAGCTCCTCTAGCTTTGACACCACTGATTCTTTCTCTTCAATAAGCGAGTTTGCATTTTTGTAATTCTCGCTCTCCTTCCTCTCAGCGTGTTGTCTTTTGAGAGAACTAAGCTCTGAGTTAAGCTGTTTTGCCTCTTTTTTGTAAGCAGCAATATCTTTTGAAATAATCTTCCTTCTTGCTTCCATGACCTTAATTTCTTTAAACAAGTTCTCTATTTCAAGAAAATCCCCCAATGAATCCCTGGCTATATTTTTTGAGATATCGTCCATCTTCTTGACTGATGCAGCAACCCTCGCAGCCTCGTTAGCGAAGAACTGCTGCAGCACATAGAAACTCTTCATGGTTGTCTTATTCAGGTCGTCGAGCATGCTATCAAAGCTGTGTTCAAAGTCATCCAACAATGAAACATCTTCGGGCATCTCAACCAAGCTAAGAAAAAGCCTTATCTTTTTTATATAGGATGCCCGGTTACCCTCCATTATATCAATTTCTCGCTTGGATATCTTCTTGTTGTGAAGCTCTGCTTTCTCGAGTTCATCCAGAAGAAGGAGTGCCTTTTTTTTCTCCTGTGAGAAAGACGCTGAATGTTTTTTTATTTCTGAATTTATTTTCTCAATCTGCCACAGGTATTTCTTATTAAACCATTCTTCGAGGTCTGATTTTTTTACCTCCTCGAGTTCCGGCTCCTTGCTTGAAAAAATCTTTTTTATTGTACCAATAATCCCCATGACACATAAGATGAAGTGATGATTTAAAAAAGTTATGAAAAAACAACAAAGAATAAATACCACAATTGGTTTATTTCCCGTATGGCACAGAAATATCCTTCAAAGCCAAGGGAACAACAAGAGCTGGCAGCGAAAGCCGTTGAGAAATATTTCAGGGCAGCAGAGCGCTTTTTCAGGGACGACAAGGAAATTGCGAACAACTGTGTCAAGGAAGCAAGAAAGGTTGCGATGAAGTTTAAAGTCAGAATCCCCTCGAAATACAAAAGAAGGATGTGCAAGAAATGTCTTTCATATCTTGTTCCCGGGGTTAACTGCAGGACAAGGCTGAAAAACAAAAATGTTATAACTTATTGCTTTAATTGCAAGAACGTGATGAAGGTTGGATACTCTGAAAATCGTTGATATTAATCTGCCCCTTCCTCTTATTCTCTTTCACTTCCTTTACTTCCTGGCCTAGCTGTTCTTTTACCGACTCTGCGATTCCCTTTCCAATCAGGAAGGAGAGGGTGGATAGGTCTGCCCTCTTTAAATCGCCTAAATCCTTAAAGCCGTTGTTGAAAAGCTTTCTCGCCCTCGCCCTGCCGATGCCCTTCAGCCTAACCAATGTCATCAATTCTTCCTTCACCCCGTAATTAATTCTTGTCCTTATCTTCGAAAGCTCTTTGATAAGTTCATTGTAATTCAAAATCTTAGACAGCTCTGCACAGCTGTAAAGCAGCCAGTCTGCCAAATCAAGCTTAATCCTTATCTCTCCCGGCCTTATGTCGTATTTTTCGAGCAACGATTCCTCATCTTCCTCCTCAATCCAGTTAATCATAAACAAGGAAGTTTTCACAGAATTGATAAAGTCCTCGTGCTCTGGCTCATAAATGGATGGTTCCTCTTCCAGAAGAACGTCATGGTTCTTGATTACAGCTTCATCGATTTTTTCCAACTCCTTGCTTCTCACTCTCAACAAGGGTCTCATCTCCAAAGTATTGCAGACAAGCTGGATAGAGGAGATTGGCTTCAAGTGAGAAACCATGTGCTTTGCCTTTTCCAATCCATGAATCAACTTATGCGCAGTCAAAGGGTCAAGGTACAGCTCAGCCACCCTTTTTCCAAGAGGTGTTGCAGTAAGCTTCTGCTTTTCCATTTCATCAGCAGAAACAAAATCCTCCCGATGTGGAACAATGAATTTCCAATCCTCAAGCAGCTTTATCGTCTTGAGTATCTTTGATTCGAGCTTTGCCATGTCCTTGAACTGGAATGCCCAGAATGTCTGCTCGAAAAATTCAATCATGGATGGAACATCTCTGACAAACCTCGACGCAATCAGCGAAAGAACATATTTCCTCAATACTGGCTCGACAGCAAGCTTTGAAAGAAGCTCCTCCGGCTCCCCGAGGATGTATCTTTCATAGATCTCATCTTTCTCTCCTGGGCTTTGCGCAACTGCAACTGCTTCGCCAAAGGAATCATACTTTGGCCTTCCAGAGCGGCCTGCCATCTGAAGATATTCCAGAACAGGTATCCAGTTCATGCCTCTGGACTGAAATCTTTTCAAGTCCTTTAGGATGGTTCGGAAAGACGGAAGGTCGACACCCGCTGCAAGAGTTGGTGTGCACGCTATTATTTTTATCAAATTCTCCTTAAATGCCTGCTCGATTAAATTCCTTTGCTCCGCGGCCAACCCAGAATGATGAAATGCAATCCCCTTCCTCACACAATTAGCAAGCCTCTGGCATTGCTTAGTTGGCCTTGATAAAACGTTAAGGATCTTATCTGCAAGAAGGATTAATTTCCTATCGTTTGTCTTTATTTTATGAGCGATATCCTCCGCAGTCTTCTCTGCGCTTCTCTTTGTATTCACAAACACAAGCGCCTGCTTTCCAATAGAAATTGTGTCAAGAGCGAGATTTATCGCTGGTGAATCAGATTGCTGTTTTATGGCTGTCTTCCTCATCAAGGGATGCAATTAATAATTATTTATATAATTATTGAAAAAAGAAGAAAAGAAAAAACAAACTAATCACACTTGAATCCGGGATAGAATATCTCCATGGCGCCCTGACCGGTGCTTAATCTGAAATAGTCAACAACAATGTTGCTGGGGGTTATGCCCTGATACAATGGGAACAATCCTTCCCGTACGATTTCAGTCAGAGTAATTCCTGTTATGGATCCTGTGCTGAGCATACCTGCAGTGTATATAATGGGTATCTTGATAGTGTCTGAGCCACCCTGTACTGTGATTGCATCCTGCAGAATGCTAATCTTGGCGCCATACTGCATGTAAATGTAGTTTTTTGCTGTTGAAAAAGTCAGGTTAGTGGCATCATCTCCGCCCCCTTTTATCGTTGTTGTGAAGCCATCTACAACAAGAGTGCCTTCGCCCGTGGAGGAGTTATATTTTACATCGTAGCTCTCGCCTGTTGCCATATCCTTGAGCACATAAACATCATCTGAGCTTTGAACAGACTTGAACTGAAGCATCCTTCCATAGCCGCCAGCGACTCCATCACTGATAAGCACATAGTCTTCATCATATACTGGATCATCTGGAGATGTAACAAGCGCTCTGGCTGTCGAACCTAACATTCTTCCAATGAAAATTTTGCCGTTGTAGCCGAAAACTTCACTGCTCAAGAGAACTTTTGCCTTGGTGTAGAACTCCAGTTCATAATTATAACTTCCAGATGGCTTTAACTCAATCATCTTGCTTACGCATGTTGGCTCCAGAACACTGCAGCCGTTCGCAGTACAGGTCTTAAACAACCCACAATTCTCGACTAGTACTGAGAATGGCTTATTCACGCAGTGGGCAGTTGCTGTTCCAGGGTTCATGCATGTAATGTTCATGAAATTTCGGTAATACATGTTTCCTTCACATGAATAACCGATTGGTCCTGATAAACCGCAGTCGGAGTCTTTGTAGCAGGCGAAGTCTTTTTGCATAGAAAAGACTAGCACGGTAGCGAGGTCTCCTGCTCCTGAGATATTGGTGATGACGCCATTCAACCATAGATGGGCGTATCCTGCAAGGTCATATTCAACATCCAACGTTGCACCGGTTATCATGTTCCTAAGGCGATAAGCGTCGATACTAGCCTGAACCGACTTAAACTGAAAGATGCTTCCGCAAGGCGAATCGCTTCCAACAATCACGAGGCCTTCATCGGGAATTTGGCAAGCGCCTGCCCTGCTGTCGCATATCGGCGCAGGCAACATTCCACCGCTTATAATGCACTTAGCATTGGCAGTTCCAGGAAATTTACAGGTACTATTTGTATAATTCTGATAATAAGTAGTTCCTTCACATGAATAACCATTTAATAATCCAGTATAGCCGCAGTCGGAGTCTTTGTAGCAGGCGAAGTTTGTTTGATTCATCTGACACGCTCCATCATTGCAACCATATGTGCAATTCTGGATTATCGTCCTGATATATTGTCCATCACAATACGTTTCCAGAACCCTGTCTCCTGATGCTGAATTGCAGTTACTTCCTGAACAGCAAGAATCTGAAAAGGAACTTTGTTCTCCGCCAAAAATTCCTTTGGCAACGCCCTTTACAAAAAAATTCTTGCCGCCGTCTGAATCTGTACAGCTAATATTTATCTGGTCATTCACGCATGCTCCATTGCTGCAAACACTTCCTTTTGGACAGGTGAATAATTTCCCTCTAAGTCTTAGTTTATCACACCAGTACTCCATGACCCGCTTATTGTTGCTGCTGCAATAATCAACTAGCTCTTTTCTCACATTGTTATTATACATGACAACTGAGCCCTTGATATTAAGATTCTTTCCGCCGTCACTATCGTTGCATGAGTTAGGAACTGCAAACACCCACTTCCCCTTGATGCACGTTTGACCTAATGGATTCTTTTCATTTTGCTTGTAAAAGCCGTCTTCATACCAGCAGTCCCTGTTATTCCTAAATTTCTGACAAGTCATAGAACCCAGATAACAGCCAGGATTGCCTGCAGTGATATTCTTGCAGTCAGCGTTTGAAAGACATTTTTTGCCGTACCTTATTGCGCTGCCACTTGAGCACCCAAACAAAACGACAGAAATAATAATTGCTATAGATATCAGAAACTTTGTTTTCATGTTATCACCCATCTATTATCTGTTTCTATCGAAGAACAAGTATAAATGACATACTCCCCCGACTCTAAGTCAGGGGTATCTGTCTAGTTCTCATTCATCAAACTTCCAGCTTCCCTGACTATCTGCGATG
>JAFGPE010000051.1 GCA_016926055.1 Candidatus Woesearchaeota archaeon
AGCCTTGAGAATGTCTATAGAGAGATAAGAAGCTTTGGCCAGGGACTTGTAAGCATTACGCAACATCCCTCTACTCTTCCCACTTATATTCTTGGCAACTCAAGGACTTTGATTTTTCTTGCCTTGCAACATGAAGCAGACGTTGAGGCCGCAAGGAGAGCAACGTTTCTGTCAAGAGATGAAGAGCAGTATTTTAACATGCTCAAGACAGGATTCGGGATAGTAAAGATTATGGGAAGAATCAATCCGTGCCATGTCCAATTTCTGTATGTACCTGTGAAGAAAGGCAAAATCACGGATGAGTGGCTTAAAACTAACATGTGGGGGTATTCTAAGCCTGTCACCGACGGAAAGACCAGCGTAAATAGGGGGTATTCTCAGGGTGATAAGAAATGCGATGGATTAAAAGAATACCCCCCTGCCCTCGAAGACAAATTTCTTATTGATGTTTTGCATAATCCTTTATCGAGCGTTACCCAAAGATACAAGAGAATCGGAACATACCTTCAGGCAGGCAACCAATGCAAAGACCGCCTCATAGAAAGAGGATTCATCGCATCGAAGAAAATAATCACGAGTACAGGATGGATTACCTTGTTTGAATTAACACCAAAAGGCAAGGCTATATTGCGTGATTTAGGATACAAGACTCAAAATGACAAAGAAAGCATAGTGCATAAGTTCTGGAAAGAAAAGGTCGCAGAGTATTACAGGAAGAAAGGATTTCACGTGCTTGTCGAGGAGCATATCAACGGTAAACCTGACATAATCGCAATGAACAAAATGGCCAAGATAGCGATAGAAATAGAAACTGGAAACTCTGATTTTTGTAAAAACGTAGAAAGAAACATTGAAGCCGGTTTCCATGGAATAATCTGCGTTGCCACGTCTAAGGGTATTGAAGAAAAAATCAGACAGGAGTTACAGAGAAAAAATCTCGACAAGAAAGTAACGCTCGCCTTAGCTTCTAACTTTAATTTCTAACCTTATGCAATTTGCTTAAATCCCGCCTCTAATTTCAGCAGTAATATACCCTGCTGAAAATTTATTTAAACCCTTTTATCCTTATTTTCAGGATTAGTCATCGTGTTCCAGGTTTCTCTTGACGGGAAGCTTGCGGGGAGCCTCTTGCTTTTTCCTGCGAAGGTTTTGGCGAGAGTCTAAAGCTCCCCATTTTTATTTCTGGAAAGGGGGTGATTGGTATGGAGTTCTGTCCTGAGTGCGGCAGTCAGTTGTTGCATTCTGAAGGCTGCATAATCTGTCCTTGCTGCGGCTATTCAGCATGCGAATGCAGTTTATGCAGTGGATTGGAGAAAGGAGTGGAAAATGTACTCGCCAAGGATTGATGAAAAGCAGGTAAGAAAACTTTATCTCTTGAAGATGAGTTACATCAGCCTTGAAGTCAAGAAGCCGATGACAGAGATGGTTAAGGAAGCCCTTGATGAATATATTCCAAGGACAGTCAAGGAGATCCTTAAATCAAAGGGCACATTGGTTATGGCTGACGAACTGACAAGAAAGGAGTAGCAGATGAGAAACCTTGTTTACAAGGATGTTGAAGTTATGAGGGCAAGGCAGTTACAGGCATTAAAGTCCTTACGATATTTTGCCTTGTCCATGCTTTCAATACTGCTGTCCATGTTCTTTGCAGTAGTGGAGTGGCAATTCATTACAATCGCCCTTATTACAGGGCTTAAATGGATAGCAGACAGCAGGAACGAAAGGATAAGCATTATCCTAGAAGAAAGGAGATGGTGAATGAGAAATATTACACAGGAAGAGGCAAAGAAATATAGGGACATAACAAGCGGCCAGTTCAGCAATTTTGTCCTGCTTGCTACTGAGCTGGATGGGATAGAAACATCAGTGATTGCATCCCTGAATGGCAGGCCTGGTGATTATACAACAAAACCCCTGGCTGTGTTAGTTAATAAGGAAATCTTCAGGAGGCTTAAGAGCCCGGGTGTTACATTGATTCATAACCAAAACCTGATACTAGAATAAGGAAAGGAGAGCTGTCATGTGGAACAAGCCAAGCGTAGAAGAGTTAGCAAAGCTACCGGCGTTTTATTCAACAGAAGAAGTGCCTCTTAAAGAGAAGATGATTCACATGCACTTCTTTATCGGTGGCTGCGACTGGTATGCCGCTGAGTACGATCCTAAACAGCAGTTGTTCTTTGGCTTTGCCATACTGAACAATGATTATGATATGGCTGAATGGGGGTATTTCAGCCTCAGGGAATTGGATGAGTTAAAGGTTAAATTCCTTGAGGTTGACAGGGATCTCTATTTCACGCCAAAGAAAGCAAGTGAGATAGAGAAAATAAAAATAGCAGAAAGGTGGTGATGAAAATGGTTGAGGTGGCAAGGTTATACAGGTTTGAGGATAATGGCTCAGCATTAAAGGCGTTTGCTGACGTGATTATCAATCAGGTGCTTGTGAAGGGCATCAGGGTGGTTGAAGGCAAGAAAGGCATATTCATCACCATGCCTCAGACACAAGGAAGAGACGGCAAGTGGTATCCTACAACAATGCTGCTTGATGATGGCCTAAAGGAAGAGCTACAATCTGTAGTTCTTAATGCCTTCAACGAGCAGTAAAGCAAAAAGCCCTGGGCATGGCTTTAAACTGCCCCTTTTATTTTACTGCCTTTATAAAGATAAAAGCACCCCCATTGAATAGTCGGCATATGGCACGTAAAGGATAATCAGGATATTTTATAAAGCTATGGATTCTTTTAAGATACAATTTTGGTTTACGGTTTGATTGATATAGAAGTGGGTAGATGTAAAAATCCAGAAGCGTTGTAAAACTCAATTCATCACCTCTGGTATAGATCCATTCAATCTTGAATTTTTTGAATAGTAGCTTTATAGATTTTATGCTGAAATGATTATAATGGGAATGTGCTGTAAAATTTCTTCCAAAACCAGTGCCAAGAAGCTTTACCACCCAGGCGTCTATATTGACCGTGTTGGCGAGAAATACGCCGCCTTTACGAAGTATTCTATAAATCTCATTTACTACCTCTCTTGGGTAATAGAGATGCTCAAGGACATCGTTCATTACA
>JAFGPE010000007.1 GCA_016926055.1 Candidatus Woesearchaeota archaeon
GCAAAGAAAGTGGCAAAGGGTGCTCCGTCAATAGCATATGTCAGCCTAGAATCACACCAAAACTAAAATGAAACTCACAATAAAAGACAAAAACAATGAGAACAAGGGAAACATTGAGTTGCCCGAGCAGTTCAGCGAGGAGATAAGGCCAGACATAATCAGCAGGGCATTCCTTGCAATGAGAACAGAAGAAAGGCAACCATATGGTTCATTCCCTCGAGCAGGAAAAAGGGCAAGCGCAAGGCTCTCTAAAAGAAGGCGCGATTATAGAACATGCTACGGCTTCGGAATCAGCAGAACACCAAGAAAGATAATGTCGCGAAGAGGGACAAGAATGAACTGGGTCGGAGCATTCTCTCCAAATACAGTCGGAGGAAGAAAGGCGCATCCGCCAAAGGCAAACCGCAACTGGGTTGAACAAATCAACAAGAAAGAAAACAGGAAAGCGATAAGAAGCGCTATTGCCGCAACGCTTAGCAAGGAGCTTGTTTTACAAAGAGGCCATGTTGCACCAAAAGATTATCCGTTCATAATTGACGATGGCTTTGAAGCAATCCAAAAAACCAAAGAAGTAGTAACCGCATTTCAGAAGCTCGGGCTCAAAGAAGAGCTTAAGAGATGCTCTGAGAAGAATGTAAGGGCGGGAAAAGGGAAGCTTCGAGGAAGAAAATACAGGAGAAAGACAGGACCATTAATTGTTGTTTCGAATAACTCAAGCATCATCAAGTCAGGAATAAATGTTCCGGGAGTAGATGTTGTAAATGTAACGAGCCTTAATGCGAAGCTGCTTGCGCCTGGAGGAGACGTTGCGAGATTAACTCTGTTTACAAAAGGTGCTGTTGAAAGGATGAAGAAGGAATCATTATTTACCAATCACATAAAGCATGCAAAGAGTGAATAAAATGGACGTTTCAAAGATAATAATAAAGCCGATATCAACTGAAAGAAGCATAGGGATGATGGAGAAGGAGAACAAGCTCATATTCATCGTCGAGAGAAAGGCAAGAAAGGAAGAGATATCAAAGGCGTTTGAAACGATGTTCAACATAAAACCTGTCAAGATAAACACGGCAATTGGCACCAATGGTGAAAAAAAGGCATTCGTAAAATTACCAAACAACAAGCCAGCCATTGATGTTGCAACTCAGCTGGGATTGATGTAACGATGGGGAAAAATCTCATACAGCAGGCAAGAGGAAAAGGAAGCCCGACATACAGGGCTCCAAGCTTCAGGTACAGGGGAGAAGCAAAGCACAGGCATACTGAAAAGAGCATGAACGGAAAGATTACAGACATTATCCATTGTCAAGGCCATTCTGCACCGCTAACAGAGATACAATGGGAAGACGGTGAAATGACTCTTGAAATAAGCCCTGAGGGAATAAGGGTGGGTGAACAGGTAAGCATGGGGGCTGAAACCAGGCTGCAGACCGGCAATGTTCTCGCACTAAAGAGTATTCCAGAGGGAACAAGCATATTCAATATCGAGCAGAATCCTGGAGATGGTGGAAAGTTTGCAAGAAGTTCCGGAACTTTTGCAAAGGTTCTGCAAAAGTTCAGCGACTCTGTCCTCGTGATGCTGCCTTCCAAAAAAAAGAAAACATTTCATCCTGACTGCAGAGCCACAATAGGCATAGTTGCAGGTGGTGGCAGGAAAGAGAAGCCTTTCCTCAAAGCAGGATTCAAGCATCATAAGATGAGGGCAAGAAACAAGCTCTATCCGAAAGTGTGCGGAGTAAGCATGAACGCTGTCGACCATCCTTTCGGAGGAAAATGCTCAAGCCACAAGGGAAGACCGACCATTGCTCCTCATAATGCTCCACCAGGAAAGAATGTCGGAAAAATAAGACCTAGAAGAACAGGAATGAAGAGGTAATCATAATGGCCAAAAAGGAATTCACACTCAGGGGAAAAACGGTAGAGGAGATGAAGAATATGAGTCTCACTGAGATTTCAGAATACCTACCGTCGAGAGAAAGAAGAAAGATAAAAAGAGGATTTACCGATGCTGAGAAGATTTTCCTGAAGAATATCGAGAAGAACAATAACGTGGAAACACATTGCAGGGATATGATAGTGCTTCCGGTAATGGTTGGCAAAATAATAAAGGTCCATAATGGAAAGACATTCCTGCCAATAACTATTGCTGCTGAAATGATAGGACATAGACTTGGCGAGTTTGCGCTCACGAGAGGAAGAGTGCAGCACAGCGCTCCTGGAATCGGCGCAACGAGAAGCAGCGCGAGTATTTCGGTAAGATAAAATGAAATATGAATATTCAGTCAAGGAATTGAAAGAGAACATGGCGAAGGCAGTTGGAACATCGCTTCCTGTCTCATACAAGCACTCTGTGGAGATTTGTGCTTATGTCAGGGGAAAGAATGTAGAGACTGCAAAGAAACTCCTTGACGATGCAATCCAGCTGAAAAAAGCTGTTCCTTTCAGACGATTCGTCAGGGATGTTGGCCACAGAAAAGCAATGGGCTCAGGAAGATTCCCTAAAAAAGCATCTGCTGAGATAAAGAAGATAATCGAATCTGCGCAGAAGAATGCACAGTTCAAAGGCCTGAGCACAACAAACCTCAGAATAGCGCATATATGTGCAAAGCAGGGTGAGAGCGGATGGCGCTATGGAAGACATATGAGAAGAAGAGTGAAGAGATCTCATGTTGAAGTTATTCTCGAGGAAACCGCGAAAGAGGAGAAAAAACCAAAGAGGGAAAGAACCCGGAAGAAAGAGGATAAAAAATGATTGAACGCTCGTTAGTTGCACAAAGGATGAAGGAATTCGCAATTCAGGAATACATTGAGCAGAACCTCAAGCACGTCGGCCATAGCCACACGAAGATGCAGAGGACCCCGCTTGGGGAGAAGATAATCATATTTGCCTCAAGACCCGGCCTGATTGTTGGCAGAAAAGGACAGAACATAAAAAAACTGACAAACACGCTCAAGAGAAGATTCGAACTCGAGAATCCCCAGATAGAAATCAACGAGGTTGAAAAGCCTGACCTTGATGCGCAGATTGTTGCAGAGAGAATTGCAAACTCGCTTGAGAAATTTGGTTCTGCAAGATTCAAGGGCATCGGCCATAAGACAATGGATCAGGTAATGAATGCCGGGGCTCTTGGAATCGAGATATTTGTATCAGGAAAAATTCCGAGCGCGAGGGCGAAATCATGGAGATTCTATTCAGGATATCTTAAGAAGTGCGGTGATGTCGCTGTTTCCTCAGTCCAAGAGGCAAAAACATACGCCCAGCTGAAGAGCGGAACAGTCGGAATAAAGGTAAAGATAATGACTCCAGATACGGTGCTTCCTGACAAGATTAAGCCAAAGGTCGCTGAAAAGAAAGAGGGAGAACCAGAACAGAAAAAAGAGGAGGCAACACCTGAAGCAGAAAAACCACAGGAAAAGAAGGAAGGAGAAAAGAAAAGAAAGACAAGAAAGGCTCCTGCTAAGAAAAAATGAAAGATGCCCAGATAAAAAATCTGAAAGAGGAAGAACTTGAGGCAAAGCTTGTGGAACTGAGAAAGGAATTAATAAAGAACAATGCCCAGATGGGGGCAAAGACAGGGACAAAAGGTGTTGGAAACATCCGCAAGATAAAGAAGACAATAGCAAGAATCAAAACAATGCTTAATGAAAAGGCAACAATTGCCAGGTTGGAAAAGTTAAAGCTCAAAAAAATACCGGAGGAAAGCAAAAAGCATGAGTGAAGTATGCCCAAAGTGCGGCCTTCCAAAGCCTTTATGCGTGTGTGAAAGCATAGCAAAGGAGACGCAGAAGATTGAGGTCAAGCTTCAGAAGATGAAATTTGGAAAAATCCACACAATAATCTCAGGCATTGAAGACAAGAACATAAGCCTGAAGGAGCTTGCCAAGAAACTCAAGTCAGAATTTGCTTGCGGTGGCACACACAAAAACGGAGTGATTGACCTTCAGGGCAATCACAAAGAAAGGGTCAGGCAGGTTTTGACCGAAATGGGTTTCAGCCTCTAAAGGGGTTGAAGAAAATGAAAAAGACTGTAAAGCAGTTTTTGAGAGGTCCCCTGATAGGGGAAGAGATAATCCTCCTGCAGTACAACGGAAAACCAGTTGAAAAAAAAGGAATAATCAATTGGGAAACAAAGAAAACATTCAGAATCAAAGTTGACGGAAAAACAAAATCTTACCTCAAGGGAGGTATTGTTTTCCTGCTCTGCTTTGGGAAGATGAAAATCAAAATCAACGGAAAAAACTTCATGGGAGATGTTGCTGAAAGGATAAAGAAGTTCAGGTGAAAATCAATGGAAAAAAACAAGGAAAGGAAGTCTGGAATCAAGATGGAAGCACCCACGGAAAAGTGCGATGACAGAAACTGTCCTTTTCACGGCTCGCTGAAGATTCATGGAAGAACATTCGAAGGGACTGTTGTAAGCAGCAGGATGAACAAGACTGTAACTGTTTCATGGCAGAGGCTGAAGTATGTTAGAAAGTATGAAAGAAGCGAGTTGAAATTCACAAAGATTCACGCTCATAACCCTCCTTGCATAAACGCACAGAAAGGGGATAAGGTTGTTATAATGGAAACAAGGCCACTAAGCAAGACAAAGAGCTGTGTGGTTGTGCAGAAGATTGGAAGGGATGTTGCTGCGGAGTTAAAAGAGCAGGCAATGGATGAGTCGATAAGAGAAAAAAGAAAGGAGAAGAAGGTGGAGAAAGAGTCTGAAGAAGTTGAGGAAGTCAAGGTGGAAGAAGAATGAAGGCATCAAAATCAAGAATAACAAAAGGGCTGCCAATGGGAGCGTATGTTGAAACATGCGATAACTCAGGAGCCAAGGTAATCAAAATATTCAACGTGAAAAATCTTAAGACAGTCAAAGGAAGGATAATGAGTTGCGGAGTAGGAGACCTCGTGATGGCTGCAGTAAAGAAAGGAAGGCCAGATATGAGAAAGCAGACTGTACTTGCAATAATAGTTCGTCAAAGAAGGGAGTACAGGAGGCCGGATGGAACGAGGATAAAGTTCGAGGATAATGCTGCAGTTGTTGTCAAAGACGAAGATGGGAATCCCAAGGGGACTATGCTTAAGGGAGTGATTGCGCAGGAAGCTGTCGACAAGTGGCCTGGAATCGCCAAGCTCGCCAGCATAGTTGTGTGAATAAAATGAAATCAAAAAAATTTTCAGTTAAGTGGATTTCGAGCACAAAGCCGAAGAAGCAGAGAAAATACAGGTACAATGCTCCATTGCACGTAAAGCAGAAATTTGTCAGTGCCCACTTAAGCCCTGAGCTAAGAACCAAGCAGCGAAAAAGAAGTCTCGGCTTAAGAGTTGGAGACAAGGTTAAGCTAATGAGAGGGCAATTCAAGGGGCAGACGGGAAAGATTGAAAGGGTTGACCTTAAGAAATCAAAGGTGTTCATAGGAAAGATTGAGTTCATAAAGAGCGACGGTACAAAGGTCATGTATCCTGTTGACCCATCGAACCTGATGATCGTTGAAATAAATGAAGAGGTCAGGAAAAAATGACAAGAAGACACCTTAAGAGGTTAAGCGCTCCGAAGAGCTGGCCCATATCAAGAAAAACAACCAAATGGATAACGAGGCCGCTGCCAGGAGCACACTCCATCGAAGAAGGGTATTCAATCGATACTTTTCTCAAGGAAATACTCGGAATAGTAAACACGACAAAGGAAATAAAGTATTTGCTAACGAAAAAGAACGTGTTTGTCAACTGGAAAAGGGTTTTTGACAAGAGATACTGTGTTGGCCTGTTCGATACGATAGCGTTAGGGGATGTGAAGGCATACTACAGAATAACATATGACGCAAAAGGAAAACTCACATATATCAAGGTCACAGAGGAAGATTCAAAACACAAGCTCGCAAAGATAATCGGAAAGACTGTTGTCAAGAAGGGTAAAATCCAGCTTAACCTCGGCGACGGAAGAAACATTCTTGTTGATGCAAAAGACGGCAGCAAGTACAACACGGGGAATGTGCTTCTGGTGGAACTGCCTGATGGAAAGATAAATGACATCCTATTGTTTGAAAGCGGTTCACTGGTTATACTCACTGGAGGGAAACATAGGGGAAACTTTGGAAAAATTCTTGAAGTAAAAGGCGAGAATGTAATTGTTCAGACGCAAAGCAAAGAGAATTTCTCCACACCTAGGAAATACGCTTTCCTCATTGGAAAAGATAAGCCAAGAATCATGCTGAAGAAGGAACAAGATGAAAAAGGACAATCCGAACAGAAAGATAAGAATTGAAAAGGTGACCCTGAACATCGGTGCAGGGAAGGAGCAGGATTTGCTAGAGAAAGGACTTGTACTGCTGAAAAGCATTACAGGAGTTGCCCCGGTTAAAACAATAACTATGAAAAGAATTGCCTCATGGGGATTGAGACCGAGATTGCCGATAGGCTGCAAGGTAACGCTCAGAAAAGAAAAGGCAAGAAAAATACTTGCAAGATTACTGAAGGCGAAGGATAACCAACTCAGCAAGAAGCAGATTGATGACAGCGGCAACGTTTCTTTCGGGATTCCCGAGTACATAGATATCCCAGATGCGAAGTATGATCCTAAGATTGGAATAATGGGTCTTGAAGTGTGCTTGACATTCGAGAGGCCTGGCTACAGGATAAAGAAAAGGAAGATGCTCAAGAGAAAGATTCCTTCAAGGCACAAGATAACAAAAGAAGAGGTAATTGAATTCCTGAAGAAGGAGTTCGGGGTTTCATTCCAGGAGGGAGTAGAATAATGAGCTATAGCGATTATAGAAAGGTTTTCAAGCAACTAAAGGCCAAGCCTGCTGTGCTTGAAAAATACAAAAAGCACAATGCGCCGAAAGAGAGAAAATTCGGCATCAACATAAAGAGATGCGTGAGATGCGGAAGAACAGGTGCCCATATCGCAAAATATGGCTTGCATCTCTGCAGGCAATGCTTCAGGGAGATTGCAACAAAGGTCGGCTTCAAGAAATACAGCTAAGGTGAAAAAATGACAATGAATGATTTAACGGCTGCCGCATTATCAAACATAATGATACATGAAAAGCTGGGCAGGAAGGAGTGCAGCATTAAACCTGTTTCAAGGGTTGTGAAAAGAGTGCTGGATGTACTGAAGGAAGCGAGCTACGTAGCAGGATACCATGTAATAAACACGACAAAGGGAGATATGCTGAAGCTCGAGCTTATTGGAAACATAAACAAGTGCGGTGCCATAAAGCCAAGATACAATGTCACAATACAAACGTACGAGAAATTCGAGAAAAGATACCTTCCGTCAAAAGGATTTGGCATACTCATAGTTTCAACAACAAAAGGGATGATGAGCCATGAGAAGGCGAAAGAGATGAAGCTTGGAGGAAGGCTTATAGCTTATTGCTACTAAAATGAAAATCAAACTGATGAAAGAAAGCATTGAAATTCCTTCAGGCGTGGATGCCAAAATAGACAACGGAGTAATAGAAGTGAAGGGAAAGCAAGGCACTGTCAAGAGAAGGATAGCTGTAAAAAACATAAGGATTGAAATAAAGGATAAAATGATTGAAGTAAGTGCTGAGAATGCAAGAAAGAATCAGAAAACCAATCTTTACACATATGCTGCCCATATCAGAAACATGATGAAGGGAGTGACAGAGGGCTATATATATACATTGAAGATTTGCGCGAGCCACTTCCCAATGAATGTCAGCGTGGCCGGAGGAGAGCTTGTAGTTAAGAACTTCATTGGCGAGAAGGTACCAAGAAGGCTAAAGCTTCCTGCAGAAGTCAAGGTCAAAGTTGAAGGAGATATTGTGAGAGTAGAGGGGGCGGACAAGGAAATCACGGGTCAATGTGCTGCTTCCATAGAACAGCTAACAAGAAGGCCCGGATTTGACAAAAGAATATTCCAGGATGGAATCTACATAATCGAAAAGCACGGAAAGAAGCTGAAATAAAATGAAAAAACTGCTTGAACTCAGGAAGAGAATGAAGAAAAAAAAGCCGGTATTCCTAAGACAGGACGCCCAGAAGAAAAAGCGCCTTGGCAGAGGGTGGAGAAAGCCAAAAGGGCTGCACTCAAAGATGAGATTAAGGCACAAGGATAAGAGGGCTCATCCTGAACCGGGCTTTGGTTCACCAAGAGAAATCAGAGGGCTGAGCAAAGAAGGATTGCAGTATGTGGTTGTTTCAAATCCCAAGCAGGTTGAAGAAATAAAAAAGGAGAAGCAAGGCATAGTAATCTCCTCATCTGTTGGAAACAGGAAAAGGGTCATGATCATAAAGAAAGCACTTGAGCTCAATATAAATGTACTTAACATGAAGGAGCCAAAAAAGTTTGTTGACAAAATAGAAAAAGAGATACAGCAAAAAGCAGAGGAGAAGAAGAAGAAAAAGGAAGAGAAGGAAAAGAAGGGCGAGGAGAAGAAGAAGAAAGCAGAGAAAAAGGAGAAGGAAGAAGGAAAGGAACAAAAGCTCGAGGAAACAGTAACAAAAGAAGAGGAAATAAAGGAAGAAAAGAAGGAGATGGACAAAACACTTATAACAACTCAATAAGGCTGAATCAAGATGAAACTCAAACTACAAAGAAGGCTTGCAGCACAGATTCTCAAGGCATCGCCGAAAAGGATAAGGTTTGATACTGAGAACCTTGATGAGATAAAGCAAGCGATAACAAAGGCAGATGTCCGCGGCCTAATAAATGACAGAATAATCACCAAGATCAATAAAAGAGGAGTAAGCAGGGCAAGAGTAAGTGACAGGAAATCGGGTCCTGGTTCGAGGAAAGGAAAACAAACAGCAAGACTCCCAAAGAAGATTTTCTGGATGAACCAGATAAGGGCGCAAAGGGAATTTATGACAGAGCTTAGGGTAAAAGGCCTTATCACCAAGAAAACATTCAGAGCGATTTATGCCAAGGCGAAAGGCGGCTTTTTCAGAAGCAAGAGGCACATCAAGATTTACCTTGATGAGAATAAGCTGTTTGTAAAGAGGAGCTAAGATGGCGACAAAGAGAAGATTCACGGTTTTTTTCAGGAGAAAGAGAGAAGGCAGGACGAACTACAAGAAACGACTAACATTGCTTCTCTCGAGAAAGCCCAGAGTAGCGATAAGGCCCTCGAACAAGAACATGATTGTGCAAGTAATCAGTTATCATGAGAACGGTGATAAGATTGAGGCAAGTGCACACAGCAACGAGCTTAAGAAGCACGGATGGAATTTCAGCACAGGAAACCTTCCTGCAGCATATCTTACAGGATTCCTTGCAGGAGTTAAAGCGAAGAAAGCGGGAATAAAAAATGCCGTTGTTGATATAGGCCTTAATGAATCAGTAAAGCACTCGAGGATATATGCTGCTATCAAAGGCTTGGTTGATGCTGGCATTGATGCACCACATGCAAAAGAGATGTTTCCCGATGATAAAAGAATAAACGGCAGCCATATCGCAGATTATGCTTCGAAGGCCGCTGGTGCAAATCAGTTTTCAAAACTAAGAAAAGATAATGCTGACTTTAACAATATAACAAAATCATTTGATGATGTCAAGAAAAAAGTAGAAAAGGCTTAAGGTTTTCAAAATGACTAACAAAAAAGAAAAGGAAGATGAAGCATCTGAAGAGGAATCAGTTATTGAGGCTTCTGTCGAAGAGGCAGAGGTTGTTGAGGCTCCTGGTGAAGAGAAGGTCGAGGAGAAAAAGATTGAGAAAGGGGCTTTTGACGTAAGCAAATGGAATCCTAAGACAACACTCGGAAAGATGGTCAAGGAAGGAAAGGTTACAGAAATAGGAGATATCCTTGACAGGGGCGAGAGGATAATGGAAGCAGAGATTGTCGATGTACTGATTCCGAACATTGAAGCAGACTTGCTCATGATTGGGCAGTCAAAGGGAAAGTTCGGAGGAGGACAAAGGAGAGTCTTCAGACAAACACAAAAGAAGACGCAGGAAGGCAACAAGCCGAAGTTTTCAACATATGCTGTTGTTGGCAACAGGGATGGCTTTGTTGGCGGCGGTCTTGGAAAGAGCAAGGAAACCGTGCCTGCAAGAGAAAAGGCACTAAGAGAGGCAAAGCTAAACATAATCAAAATAAGAAGAGGCTGTGGCTCGTGGGAGTGCAACTGCAAGGAATGCCATTCAATACCTTTCTCAGTGGAGGGAAAAGCAGGTTCAGTAAGACTAAGGCTGATGCCTGCGCCGAAAGGAAAAGGGTTGTGCGCTGAAAAGGAGATTGCAAAGATTCTTGGCCTTGCAGGGATCAAGGATGTATGGAGCAAGTCTCTTGGCCACATCAACACTAAAGTTAATATGATTGAGGCATGCTTTGACGCACTAAGAAAACTTTCCACCACAAAAATAGTTGAAAAGCACATTGGATTATTGAATATTAACGAAGGAAAGGGCAAAGCGAGAGATGAGAAAAATGAGTGAGCAAAAAATCGCAGCAATAAGGATAAGAGGAAACATTGGTGCAAAGAAACCGATAAAGGATGCGCTGCTGATGCTTAACCTGAACAGGACAAACTCATGTGTTGTGGTCGATGCAACGGACTCCAATCGCGGAATGATAAAGAAGGTAAAGGACTATGTGACATATGGCGAGATTGACGACGAAACATTCAAGGCAATGGTGGAGAAAAGGGGCGAGATTTGTCTTTCAAGAGAAAAGGACTCCAAAGGAAAGATAGCTTACTCAAAATGTATCACATTCGATGGAAAGAAATACAAAAAGAGGTTCAGACTCAACCCGCCGAGGGGCGGCTTCGAGAGAAAGGGAATAAAATGCCCGTTCTCAAAAGGCGGTGTTCTTGGCTATCGTGGAAAAGATATCAATAAGTTGATAAGAAGGATGCTGTAAAATGGCAACAAGAAAAAGAAAGAAGAACAGCAGGATGCGAGGTTCCAAGACACACGGCTGGGGAGCGATGAAAAAGCACAGGGGCTCCGGAAACCGCGGTGGCGTTGGAATGGCAGGAACAGGGAAAAGGGCAGACTGCAAAAAGCCTAGTTTCGAGAAGAAAGGAAAGGGCTACTTTGGAAAATACGGCTTCAAGAAGAGAAAAAACAAAAAAGAAATCAAGATAATAAGCCTTGGTGAGATAAACAAGAATATAGAAAGATGGATAAGTGAAAAACTTGCAACAAAAGAAGGTGAGCTTTTCGTTGTCGAGCTCAAAAAACTTGGCTATCACAAGGTTCTTTCAAACGGTCCATTGACACGAAAGATGAAAATAAAGGCGGATTGTGCATCTGCAAACGCGATAGAGAAAGCAGAAGAGCACGACTGCATCATAGAGTTACCTAAAAAGCCCGCGAAAGAAGAAGAGGAAAAGAAGGAGAAAAAACAAGGAGAATAATGAAAAATGTCCTGGTTTGACAACATCCTCAACAATCTTCCTGAAGTCCAGGCACCTACCCAAAAAAAGCTTGGTTTCAAGGAGAAACTGAAATGGACTGGAGCAATACTCATCTTGTTCTTCATACTTGGAATGATACCTCTGTTCGGCCTTGGCCAGAACGCACTTGAACAGTTCGAATATCTGTCCATAATACTTGGAGCAAAATTCGGAAGCATAATTTCCCTCGGGATTGGGCCAATAGTTACAGCATCAATCGTGCTGCAGCTTCTTCAGGGCTCAGGCCTGATGAAAATGGATCTTTCCAGCCACGAAGGCAAGAAGAGATTCCAGGGAATCCAGAAGATTCTTGCTGTGTTCTTCATATTATTCGAGGCAGCAATCTATGTGCTGATGGGAGGATTAGCACCTGCGCCTCAACTCGCAGGAACGACAATTTATCTTGAGATGCAGCTGATGCTGATATTCCAGCTATTTATCGGCGGAATACTTATAATGTTCATGGATGAAGTTGTAAGCAAGTGGGGATTTGGTTCGGGAATCTCGCTGTTTATTGCTGCAGGAGTTTCCGCAGAAATCTTCATAAGGGCGTTCAGCCCTTTTGCCAGCCCCAATAATCCGAACATGCCTTCAGGAGCAATTCCAGGACTGTTCAAAAGCCTTTCAATGGGGGACCCCACCACTGCAGGCATACTGCTGTCGATGGTCATTGCAACTGTTGTTGTGTTTGCTGCATCTGTGTACGCGCAGGCAATGAAGATTGAAATACCTTTGTCGTTTGGAAGAATAAGGGGGTATGGAATAAGGTGGCCCCTGAATTTCCTTTATACTAGCAACATTCCAGTCATACTTACCGCAGCTTTGATGGCAAACATCCAACTATGGGCGAGGCTTATGCAGAACTGGGGCTATCCAATATTTGGAAGATTCGTTGGAAACACTCCTGTCTCGGGAATTGTGGCATGGATACATTCGCCTGAGCTTGTAACAAAGATAATAACCGGAAGCTTGAGTGGAGCAGACATCATGCATTCGCTGGCTTACCTTTCATTCATGGTAATGGGCTCAATCATATTCTCATGGTTCTGGATGCAGTCGGCAGGAATGGATGCA
This sequence comes from Candidatus Woesearchaeota archaeon, assembly GCA_016926055.1. Lineage (GTDB taxonomy): Archaea > Nanobdellota > Nanobdellia > Woesearchaeales > JAADFO01 > JAFGPE01. Next base: position 12,435 of record JAFGPE010000007.1, read on the forward strand.
AAGTCCCAGGCAAAGCAGATAATGGCTTCTGGTCTGCAGATTCCCGGATTCAGAAAGGATGAAAGAGTACTTGAAAGACTGCTTGACAGATACATCAAGCCGCTCACTGTGATGGGTGGAATCGCGATTGGAATCTTGGCGGCACTCGCCGACCTGTCCGGCGCCCTGGGAAGGGGAACAGGAATCCTGCTTACCGTCATGATTGTATACAGGCTGTATGAAGAGATTGCAAAAGAGCACATGATGGACATGCATCCAATGATGCGGAGGTTCATGGAGTAACGATGGGAATATTCAACTTTCTCGATACTGTACTCAATTTTCTTCTAGGACCCATTGCAAGGATTGATGCTTTTCTCGGGCTTGCAATAATCACATTGATTATCTCACTGATAATAATCTTCATCTACAAGGCAGCTACAAACCAGGAGAGGATGAAGGAGCTAAGGGAAAAGCTAAAGAAGTTCCAGGAGGACATGAAGAAATCCAAGAAAAATCCTGAGAAGATGATGGCAAAGCAGAAGGAGATGATGGAGATAAACATGGAGATGATGAAGCACAGCTTCAAATCAACACTCTATACGTTTATTCCGGTAATAATCCTGTTTGGCTGGATGGCTTCAAACTTTTCTTTTTATCCTGCTCTGCCTGGCGAGGAGATAACAACAACTGTTTTTCTTGACAAAAGCATAACGGGAAATATCCAGCTTCTTGTTTCGGATGGAGTTGAACTGTTGAGCGAATCCAACCAGACAATTGCTGATGGAAAAGCAAGCTGGAAGATTAAGGCGGATAAAGAGGGAACATATAATCTTGTGTATGAGCTCAACAGCGAGTATGTGCAGAATGAATTTGTTGTGTCGAAAGAAAAACTGCAGGTCCATGGCACGAAGAAAAAGAAGATGCTATTCGATTTTATATATAGCTCCTCGAAAGACCCCATACCTGCCAACTCTCTTGTGAGAGAGATAAAGACAGACTACAGGGCAATTCATCCTCTCGGCGTGATTGGTCTCAACTTGAGCTGGATCTGGTCTTACATCATACTGTCAATAATATTCTCGATGGTGTTAAGGAAGATGCTTAAAGTTTACTAGTAGGTTCTCTGAGCCAACTCTTCTGTTGAATAAACTTTAACATAAATCGTTTTAATTTTTTTCTTTATGATTACCATTAACTTGTCAAAATCTTCTTTTGTTCGTTCTGTCTTTTGCAATATTATTATTGAGTTCCTTGCCACAGCACTCCAATTAATTTTTACATCCCTGCAAGATAGCCCTGCATAAAGCCTTCTTCAACTGCAGATATTTCATCCTCTTCGATGTGCTCGATTATACCTGAGTCGGTGTAAATGTCGAAATCATGCTCATCAAAGCCAATGTCCTTTTCTTCCTCAAACATAACTACCACCTCCTGTTTCCTCTAAGAGACCTGTTGCTTTTCATCGTAACCATCTTCATCTGCTCTAAAAACAATCCAGATATTGTTTCATTGCTCAAATCCATGTCAATCACCTCGCTTTTTGGAATGAATGAAGGCAAGGGGGGTTGAAAGGGGGTGTGTGCCTTGCCCTCACAGAAATATGGCTGAATTTATTCATTTAAATACGCTGCGCGAGCGGTTGTCCAGTGGGGAGTGGGGAGTGGAGGCTAAATTGAATAGTTCAAGAAAATTAAGGATTTTCTGAACACCTGAAAAACATTTTGTATTTTTTCTAGTTCCTTAAGAACTCCGAAAAATTGCGAAGCATTTTTCCGATAGTTCAAAAAAATCATTAGATTTTTTTGACACTCCGAAAATCCACGCAGTGGATTTTCGATACATTTAAATAGAAACAACTTATAAATCAGGTTATGGATTCAGTGACGATAGCTGATGTAAAAAAGAGGATTGCTGGCGGGGAGTCTCCTGATGCCATACGCAATGAACTAGTATCAAAGGGATTTCTTGATGAGGATGTGAGCACTGCGCTGAACATTGGCATAAGTGCTGCGAAGAAGAGTAAGACAGAGCGCCAGCACACCATGCTCGGAAGGAAGTTTACTGTGAAGGAGCTCTTTGACAGGGCCGGCTTCGGTTTTGGGTCACTGCAGTATCTCAATATATTGTTCTTTCTTGCAGGAGCGAATTACTTTCTTATCGGGATAATCAACGGGCTGAAAACATTCCTTGGAGTGTTTGTTTCATCTTTTCTCGACCAGTATCACCGAAGGTTCCGTAAGCTCAAGGAGATTGTCTTCCTTGGCGGGATAATTTATGCAGCATCTTTTTTGATAATGGGCATTGCAAAATACTACAACATAGCGTGGCTGTTTGGGGCAGGCATGATTGTAGGCGGGCTTGCAATAGTTGTTTACGGGAACTGCTACCAAAAGCTACTTGAAAAGCAGATGCCTGGCGAAGGCAAAAGTCCTTATCTCAATAAACTGAATAAGGCCGGAAGTCTTGTCGCTGCGCTGAGCCTTGTTGCGGCTGCACTGATACTAAATAAAGCAGAACTTGGTTACGCGACTGTGTTTTGGATAGCCGCCGCTGCATTCATCATAGGAAGCTTCTCCATGCTTGTTGTCCACGAAAAACCGGTCGAAGAGCTGAGAAAGCTCAGCTTTCAGGCAGAGCTAAGGGAATATTTCTCGGACATCCATCATCACATACATGATTTCATCCATGACAAGGTAATTCTCATACTGCTGATAACTGGCACAGTAATGAGTCTTGTGCAGACCCTTGGCTATTCTTATTATGGGTTATTCATATACCAAAACCTTAGCCAGACCGGCTTTGGAAGATACCTGAATGTTGCAATAATATTTATCTTCGCTATAATTGGCTCGTTCGTAGGTTCATTCATAACAAAGAAGAATGCTCGCGAATATGGGAAATTTCCAATGCTGACTTTCGGCACCCTGCTGGTCGCGATAATGCCGCTGACATTCTTTTACAACACTACACTGATCGCCATGAGCATGGCAACAATACTTGGCGTGGTTGGAAGCACAATAGTTGGCATTTCAAGGGGGATACTGACTGTGGAATTAATTCCCGAAAGAAAAAGGGCAGCGTTCTTCAAGGCGTCAACAGTGCTAATGACTTTGCCGTATGTGCTGGCCATTCCAATAGGCGCCCTGATTGCACAGCATGCAGGTATAAGGATATTGTTCCTTGTGCTAGCCATAACCATGATTGTGATTGTTGTGCCACTGTATTTCGCCATAGTTTTGATGCATCACAAAAAGAGAAAGATATAAAAAACAATAGAAAACGGGACAATAAGATGAAAGGAAAAAAAGGGGTTTCGCCGCTCATAGCAACTGTACTTCTTATTGCGTTTGCTGTCGCGCTTGGAGCAGTTGTCATGAACTGGGGGAAGAACCAGATACAGGAGAGTGCTGTCGGGACGGAATGCAAGGATGTGCAGTTTGCATGGTTCATGCGAACAGGAAAACCTGTGCTGTGTTATAGTGCGGATTCCCTGGAGATAACTGTGCAAAACGGTCCTTTAATCGAGATTGAAGGAGTAAAGATGATTGTGGATGGCTCAAAGGATATCTTCACTGCAGAATCAATTACCGCAGAAAGGATTGGAAAAGCAGAGGCAAAAAAGATAAAAGCTGGCTATGATGTTTCAAAATATGGTGAGCCGAGGGTAATAAAGCTCTTCCCAAAGGTCATGAAGAACGACAAGCAAGTCATCTGCCCGTTGGAGAAATCAGTTGTTTACGAGAATATTCCTAAATGCAGTGAATAAACAAAGGGGGTGTCAGAAGTGAAGAATATAGTGTTATTAGTGATTGGGTTAGTGCTGGTTTCAGTTGTTAGCGCAGAGACAGCAATATTGGGACTAAAAACAACAACAGACAATGTCATGGAGAACCCTGATTTCTATTTCTCCCTGGGAAAGTTCCTTGCCGAGAAAGGATATCTTGTAAGCGCGGAGAAGTATCTGTTGATTGGGCTAGGGATAGAGGATGATGCTGTCGCTAGACATAATCTCGGAGTTGTTTATTATGAGCAGGGAAAGCTGGAATTAGCAGAGCAGGAGTTTGGGAAAGCAACAGAGGTTGATTCAGATTATGGAAAGGCGTATTACTCGCTCGGATTATTATTGGCTGAACAGGGAAGGAATGAGGAAGCGCTTGTTGACTTCGTTATGACTGCTGAACTTGAGCCGGAGAACTGTGATGCTTTCTTCAATGCGGGAATAGTCCTTGGCAGGTTGAACAGACTTCCTGAGGCGAAGGAGTATTTCGCGAAAGCGGTTGAGATAAATCCTGAGTTTGCTGAAGCGAAACAGAATTTGGAGTTTCTGGAAGGGTTACTAGGTTTTTAATTAACTTTTTTCGAAAAGTTTTCAATGTGGTTCGGAAGGCTTTTGAGGATATTTGGGTTTTTCTGGCATAGAATTATTGATTGGCATTGCTCTGGCTTTTGCCATGAAAACTCTTGAGTTCATGGACAATAACGGTTACAGGTGCTTCGCAGACAGCTGTAAGCAAGTATCCAGATGGGCAGCAGAGCAGAAGATTGGAAGACCTTTGAAAGATGATGAAGTAGTGCATCATGGCTTCAAAGGAAAGCTATGCAACCATCCAGACAACCTTTGGGTTTGCAAAAACCAGTCAAAGCACATGAGAACGAAGCATAGACGTTAATCTCTCCCTTGGCCTGTTCTCGGGAGGCATTTCTTTTATTTGCATATGTGCTTAGGTGTTTTTCTAATTTATAAACCTTTGTTCGCTTTTTCCGGAAGATTTCCGACGAGAATGAAAGGAATACAGGATTAACTTGAAGTGCATCTTCCGCGTCTGAAATACAATAATCTGCCCTTCTTTTTTTCCTTATTGCAGCCAATGTAGAAAATCCTTGCTTTTTTGTGCTTTTTCGTAAGCTCCCTGAGTGAATCCTTATCCTCGAGCTTGTTCCCTTTATCCACAAAAACAATATACTCTTTGTCGAACTCAATCTTTTGTCTTTTTTCTATGTCTTTTCTGATTCTTTCAGTAATCTTTGATTTGCTTGCAGTTAATGAGGAAGATATCTTGATTTCAATTATGTATCTTCTTCCAATATTCTTCCTAGATGGTTTTTTTGATTGAGATGCATTCCCTAGAAATCGAACTTTGTTCCTTTTTATTTCAACAGGAACGTGTTGTTTTGTGTAATAAATTAAAACATCTGCATAGTGTTTACCTGAATACCTGTCTCGGATAAATGCATTAGAATGGATTGCCCTTGATTTCACGTCTGGTTCATCTGAAACCAATGTGATTTTATGTTCATAATGAGATGCAATATTCCGACATATCTCCAGTCAGATATCCTCTTCATTGAGAAAATAGAAAGGATATTCATTTATTATTTCGCCCAGTTGTCTAATTGCGTTGTCTATTACGTCCTTGGACTCTTTCTTCATTCAGCCAGGAATATGATGCCGATTTTAATATCTTTTCAATATTTACTATTGTAGTCATTTATGAGTAGTTAAAAAACGAAAGATTTAAATATCACTAGTTGAATTCTGTCCAATATGGCTCGAATCGACGATAATGGTTATTTGAGAGGTCTTTTGGCTAAACCTGCGCAGCTTAAAAGCAGGAATGCTTTTCGTCATTCTGATTTGATTCATAGACAGATTGCTTATTATGAAATCTACCTGAAGAACAGAGACAAATATCCGTTGCCATTCAGTTGTTATGAGATTCATCACGATGATGGTGAACGATTGAACAATTCTCCAAGAAATCTGAAGCTCATGATTGCACAAGATCATGGAGATACACATCACATTGGTTTCCCAGTTGTTCCAAGGATTCAGCTTTCATTGAGAGAGTTCATCCAAGGTGTGAAGGAAGGTGAAGTCTAATGCCTGATGTAAATGTTCATTGTGCAATAAGCAGAATCAGAACGGGTAAGACGTACAGAGGGCTTCATAAATTTCTGGATAAAGATGAAAAGAACATGGGGAAGAATCATCGAAGGAAAAATCATTTTTACGATGATGAGCTAAGAAAATGCATCGAGGAGCAATTCGGTGGACCAGAAGCAGTTAGCGAATGGTTATTTCATCTTGTTGTAGACAATCTTGGAACTTATTATAAAAATCAAGCTATTCACAAACTCGGTAAAAAGAATTTTCTTAAAATAGGATTCTTGAGAAATGGCTACATAAATTGTAGTGAGGCGGAATTATCCAATTCTCAGATGTTATTTGAATTTAAAAAACAGTAATCTCTTTAGCTTTGTGTCTAATTATTTGTCCCCGCACCGCAACCCTTATATACCATTTTGATTATTAACTGATTATGCCAATATACAAGTCAAAAGGCGAAGCTGCCATTGCTGATGTTCTTACCAAGTATAATATCGAATTTGAGTACGAATATCCTGTGCTGATCAAGGAACAAAAGAAAGGCGACACTGAAAAGCTACGCATCTGGTATCCGGATTTCTGGCTGCCTGCATATTCCATCATTATTGAATACTGGGGGAAAGAAGGAGATCCTGCTTATGAGAAAGGAAAAGCAGCCAAATTGGCAGCATACAAGAATCTGCATATCTCCTGCATCTCTGTCAAACCTTCAACCATCAAGAAAGACCTGAAGTCATATCTTCTCATTAAGATTAAAACACTAATCAATGACAGAGTAAGGTACTTTGAGAACAGAAACAAGTGATTCTCTCCCTTCAACAGGAATGTCCTTGACTCTCATTTTTGAAGGTAAGCGCTGCAGTGCTTCAGAAACGTCTTTGCATTCTTAATTGACTCTTCAGCAGATTCCTGTTTGCCCGGGGAATTGTGTTATAGGTAAAGTTTCCTCTTTTCTTCTTCTCTTCTCTACATATGCCAAGAAGAACTTCTGCTCTGACAATTAGCTCTTTATAAATCAACAGCAATTCCATATCCAAAAGCCCTGTGTCGATGAAGGTCTTCTTGAAAGCATCAAAGGTCTTTTTGTACAGCTCAGGGGAATCAGTTGTTATTCCCTTGGAAAGAAGCATTGCCTTGGCAGAATAGAATATGGCGTAGCATGAATGGGATATGGCTCCGCCATATGACGTCTCCTCATTGCCAAGATTGAACTTCTCCTTAAGCTCAATATCATTTGATGTGTCAAACAACACCGTGGCAGAATCAATCTCTGTCCTTGCCCTTTTAACATAAACCTCAGCTCTAGAATTCCTTATCGCCGAATATCAGTTGCGTTCTGGAGAGATGCTTTTCCTTTTCCTCTTCAAGCATCTCCTCTTCCTGCCTTTGCTTGGCGAGGATTGCCTGTTCCCTCTTCTCAACCAGAGAATTCAGTTCCTGTTTCTTTGCATCAATCATCCCCTTCAGCAGAGGAACTATTCTTTCCTTCTCCTTAGCAAGAAAATCTTCTATTTTCTTAGGAACCCTGATATTGTATTCTTTGTATATCTGATACAATAAATCAATCAGCTTCAACTCGAGAACAGGGTCATCAGTGCTCTGCTCTATCATGATGAGCTTTAACTTAAGCTCCTGCTCAATGTCCTTCTCTGAATTGAAGATGTTTGGCATGGAATAATAATTAATCAACAGCTTATTAAAGATTTTGGTTTTGATGACAAATATGTAGTTAAGAAAACTAATTAAAGGATGGGGC
>JAFGPE010000052.1 GCA_016926055.1 Candidatus Woesearchaeota archaeon
AGATAAAATGGAATATCAAGACAGTATGTATAAAGACGCATTTCCAAGCTACTTGGAAAACTCTTTAACAAAACCAAGGCCTTTTTACCATACAGGCATGGAACAAAGTCTTGAGAACATAGTTTTTTATGAAGGGCCTACAATAGAGCCTGCCGGTATTCTCTCTGACAAAAAGAGAACACTGAAATCAACGATAAAAGCCTTATTCAATGAAATCATGCTTCGCGAAAGGATTGACTCCTTCCTTCTCTACAGGATAGAGGAGGACATATGCAGGCAGCATAATTATTATGAAGGATTAAGGAAATTATTCAGATTCAATTATCATCCAGAAACGCAGAAGCACTTGCATGACAAGAAAATACAGATGGAAAGCAACGTTCTTAATCTCGAACAGGAAAAAAGAAAGGAATACCTCGAATGCTGGAAAGATTTAATGGGGTTAAAAAAGGACTTATTCTCTGCCCTGAAAGATTATTGGCTGACTGGCAATAGAGGTTATTCAATGGATCCGGAAAATGATAGATGTAGAGACGATATGCAGGAAGCTCAAGCCTATAATAGGCAGGCAGGCTGATGAATTATGGCATTTATGGCTTGCTTCTAATTGGCAGGAAAGGAAGGAACTAGAGATAGATGTAAGTGTATTAGCAGAGAGATACTTGACCGACAAGACTCTTGGCGAAAAACCTATTCTATTGCCCCCGCCCTCAGAAGAACAGGCAAAGGGAAAATTCATATTAGGCGATGTGGCATATCACAACAGGAAAATAACCAAGTTATATTTAAGAGAAGAAGATTTCATCAAGCAGATAGGCATATTCAGTATAACAGGAGCAGGAAAAACAAATACAAGTATGCTTCTTGCCCTGGAATTATTAAAACACAAGATTCCATTCATGGTTATTGACTGGAAAAGGCAATGGAGGTCAATATTGACTGTGCCGGATTTCCCGGAGTTCAAGGATTTAAGAGTATATACTATAGGAAGAGATACAGTGCCTTTTTCATGGAATCCTTTCAGACCGCCTAAAGGCGTTGATTACAAGACATGGCTTTCTGTGATAATTGAATGTCTTGAGAAAAGCCATCTTGCAGGGCTTGGGGTTGCAGATTTTGTAATAAGGATATACGAGAAGCTTTACAAGGAAATGAAAGACGAGAAATGCTATCCTAATTTCTACGATGGAATGAATGAGTTGGAGAATTTCAAAGTAGGCGGAAGGGAATTTTTATGGTGGCAGTCTACAAAAAGAATATTCAAAAGCTTCTGTTTTGGTCCAAGCGCCAAGGCATTTAATACAAGAGATCCAATAAAACTTGAGGAATTGCTTGATAAGCCAGTCATATTTGAGCTGGATCAGGAGATGCCAAAGCCATTGAGGATATTTTTTTCTGAGATTATTTTGAGATTCATTCACCTCTACAGGCTGAATCAGGGTGAAACAGATGAGTTAAGACATGTCTTGTTTCTCGAAGAGATTCATAATCTAACACAGAAAATGAAATATGAAAAAGACAGGATAGACAGCCTTGAAAACGTTTATAGAGAAATAAGAAGCTTCGGGCAAGGACTTGTAAGCATAACACAACATCCATCTACTCTTCCCACTTATGTTCTTGGCAATTCAAGAACATTGATATTTTTAGCGTTACAACATGAAGCAGATGTCGAAGCCGCAAGGAGAGCAATGTTTCTGCCTAGAGAGGAAGAACAGTATTTCAACATGCTTAAGACAGGATTTGGAATAGTAAAGATTATGGGAAGAATCAATCCATGCCACGTCAGATTCTTTTATGTGCCTGTAAAGAAAGGCGATATTACTGATGAATGGCTTAAAACTAACATGTGGGGGTATTCTAAGCCTATTATCGACGGCAAGACTAGCATAAATAGGGGGTATTCTCAGGGTGATAAGAAAGAAGATGGGTTTAAAGAATACCCCCCTATCTTGGGAGATAAATTTCTTACGGATATTTTTCATAATCCTTTATCGAGCGTTACCCAGAGATACAAGAGGATTGGGATATATTTTCAAGCAGGTAACCAGTGTAAGGATCAGCTGATAGAAAAGGGGTTCATTGTATCGAAGAAAATAATCACAGGGACAGGATGGATTACCTTGTTTGAATTAACGCAGAAGGGCAAGGCCGTATTGCGCGACTTAGGATACAAAACCAGAAATGACAAGGAAAGCATTATACATAAATTCTGGAAACATAGAATTGCGGAATATTACAAGAATAAAAATTTCGAAGTTCTTGTCGAGGAACACATCAATGGCAAGCCGGATATTATCGTCCTGAATAGAGGCAGAAAAACAGCAATAGAAATCGAAACAGGAAATTCAGATGCGATTAGCAACATCGAGAAAAACATCAAAGCAGGTTTTGATGAGATAGTATGCATTGCTACAAACAAAGACACTGAAGAAAAGATTAAACAGGAATTACAAAGAAAAAACCTCGACAAAAAAGTAACACTCACCTTAGCCTCAAACTTTAATTTCTGACCTTATACAATCCGTTTAAATCCCATCTGCAATTTCAGCATTAATATACCCTGCTGAAAATTTATTTAAACCCCTTTATCCTCATTCCAGGGTCAATATTTAGTTAAAAGCTTCTCTTGACGGGAAGCTTACGGGGAGCCTCTTGCTTTTTCCTGCGAAGGTTTTGGTGAGAGTTTAAAGCTCCCCTCTTTTTTTCTGGAAAGGGGGTGATTGGTATGGAGTTCTGTCCTGAGTGTGGCGGCCAGTTGTTGCATTCTGAAGGCTGCATAATCTGTCCTTGCTGCGGCTATTCAGCATGCGAATGCAGTTTATGTAATGGATTAGAGAAAGGAGTTGAAGATGTACTCTCCAAGAATTGATGAAAAACAGGTAAGGAAACTTTATCTGTTGAAGATGAGTTACGTCAGCCTTGAAGTGAAGAAGCCAATAACAGAGATGGTTAAGGAAGCTCTTGATGAGTATATTCCAAAGACAGTCAAAGAGATCCTTAAATCAAAAGGCACACTGGTTATGGCTGATGAGCTGACAAGAAAGGAGTAGCAAATGAGAAACCTTGTTTACAAGGATGTCGAAGTTTCAAGAACAAGGCAGTTGCAGGCATTAAAGCCATTAAGGTATTTTGCCTTGTCCATGCTTTCAATACTGCTGTCCATGTTCTTTACAGTAGTAGAGTGGCAATTCCTCTCAATCGCCCTTATTACAGGGCTTAAATGGATAGCAGACAGCAGGAACGAAAGGATAAACATTATCCTGGAAGAAAGGAGGTGGTGAATGAGAAACATTACACAGGAGGAGGCAAAGAAATACAGGGATATAACAAGCGGACAGTTCAGCAATTTTGTCTTGCTTGCTACTGAGCTGGATGGGGTTGAAACATCAGTGATTGCGTCCTTGGATGGCAAGCCAGGTGACTACATTACAACACCGCTTGCTGTACTGGTTAATAAGGAAATCTTCAAGAAGCTAAAAAGCCCAGGTGCTACATTGATTCATAACCACAACCTGATACTTGAATAAGGAAAGGAGAGCTGTCATGTGGAACAAGCCAAGCAAGGAAGAGTTAACAAAGCTGCCGGCGTTTTATTCAACAGAAAAAGTGCCTCTTAAAGAGAAGATAATTCACACGCACTTCTTTATTGGAGGCTGCGACTGGTATGCTGCTGAGTATGATCCTAAACAGCAGTTGTTCTTTGGCTTTGCCATACTGAACAATGACTATGAAATGGCAGAGTGGGGATACTTCAGCCTCAGGGAATTGGATGAGCTGAAAGTTAAATTCCTTGAGGTTGACAGGGATCTCTATTTTGAGCCTAAGAAGGCTAGCGAGATAGAGAAAATCAAGATAGCTGAAAGGTGGTGATAGAAATGGTTGAGGTGGCAAGGTTATACAGGTTTGAGGATAATGGCTCAGCGTTAAAAGCATTCGCTGACGTGATTATCAATCAGGTGCTTGTGAAGGGCATCAGAGTGGTTGAAGGCAAGAAAGGCATATTCATCACCATGCCTCAGACACAAGGCCGGGATGGCAAATGGTATCCGACAACAATGCTGCTTGATGATGGCTTGAAGGAAGAGCTGCAATCCGCGGTTCTTGGCGCCTTCAACGAGCAGTAAAGCAAAAAGCCCTGGGCATGGCGATAAACTGCCCCTATTTTTTCCTTGCGACTATTAACATGGTCCCGCACAAGCTTGGGAATAGGCTGAGTTTGCCAATTCCATAAACCCTAACAATCTCAAAGTTACTTTCCTCAAGTAGTCCTCTTATGGTTTTTACTGAGAAAAATCTTATATGGGGTTTCCATGTCAGTTCGCCCTCTATGTTTCCAAAAAGAAATCTGAGCCTTGCCCTTATCCATGTTATACAAGGAATCTGTATGAATATAAGCCCATTCTCATTCAGGCTCTTATATACATTTCTAATAGCAATGTCATAATCAAAGAGGTGTTCTAAAATGCCAAAAAGAATTATTCCATCATACTTTTTCTTCAACGGGCTTTTTTCTATGTCGTGAATAAAGAAGTTTATACGCGGAAACTTTTTTCTCGCATAATTGAGCGAAACATTTGATATATCACATGCTTCTATCTTCTTTCCTGCTGAATGAACATATCCGGATATCAGGCCATGCCCGCAGCCAATTTCTACAATGCTTTTCAGATCCTCTTTTTCAAGGTATGGAATTACGCAATCCCTAAGCAGGTTATATAGCTCTTGGAGATTTCCTTGTTGCTTGTAGAGCCTTATGCTCTTCTCGTTCAGATTCTGCCAATAACCGTCATAATATTTTTCCTTTCTCATCATTTTAGCATATCCTAATCTCTTAACAGGTCTACGAAAGGGGGCATCTAAAAGGTTAAATCTGTTGGTTAATTTTTCTCTAGTATAAATATGATCTCTCCGTATATGTTCCCTATGCTTCTGCTTAATGGCAATCGCATAAAAGTTGGTATAAAAAAAGACCACTTTGTCTGCCTTCTCATAATCATTTTTCTCAACTTAAAGTTTGTTTTTTCGTAGTGCCTTGTACCGCCAT
>JAFGPE010000053.1 GCA_016926055.1 Candidatus Woesearchaeota archaeon
GATAAATCTTACGATTTATCTAGCACCGATTCGACGTCAGGTCTTACGCTGCGCTCCAGACGCTGACGAATACTCGGTGGGACTTTATAACTTTGCCACAACAAATAGTAAGGGCTAAGGGATGGCAGAAAGGCCAAGAGCTCAAGGTTGAGATTAATCAAAAGGGGCATTTAATTATCGATGCGAACTAAATTACATTATTTCTTCTTGCTTTTCCCCTTTTCGTTTAAATAAGGTATTGGAATACCAAGTTGTTTTGCAAACGCCCTTATTATTGCCAACACAATAAATATACCGAATATCCATGTTAAAAATGTTTCTAAGGCTCCCATTTTCACCACCCTAAGTCAAACACATTCGTGCTTCTTCTCCTTCGCTTTTTCTTAATTTTTGTTGTTTTTGCTTTCTTAGTTCCTTTAATTTCATTTCCTGAAACAGCACCTTTCAACTTATTAATGTACTGCCTTTTTGTAGGTGCTGAAGTTTCGCTATAAAACAAACCCTCTGATGCTCTCCCTTTGACTTTGATGCCTTTCTTTTTGGCTATTGCTTTGAGTTCAGAGAGAGATAAATTTTCCAATTTGTTCTTGGATATTTCATCCTTATCTTTCACCCCTATCTTTTTTAGATACTGTTTTTTACTATCTGTTCCTTGAAGCTTATTACACGTAGGGCAAAGGCATAAACAGTTTTTCAGAGTCGTTCTTCCACCTTTAGTCCAAGCTTTATTATGACCAACTTCCATTTCTAGATATTTTATGGGTTTATGACAGAGTTCGCATTTTTCCTTAGCTCGTAAATATAGAAGTTGCTTATCTCGTTGACCTAAACTTCTTTTAGAATCCCTTTCTCCTCCCAGACCGAATAAGTCCATCTGCATTTTAACACCTCTACCTCTTTTTCGATATATTTTGAGAAAACAGGTATATAAATCTTTCCAGAAATCCGAAAGAAATACAATGAAAGCCCATTATTTGGGGTAAATTTTCGGATGAAATCGCAATACTTCTTCTTGCTTCCATAGATGTCGTCTTCTGCCATGTTTTCCACCCGCCTTATAGCTATTTCATAAGGTTTTGTTAAACAACGCATTAAACTGAGAATAAACTGCGAGGGATGGGATTCGAACCCACGGACCCACTAAGGGACAGGATCTTAAGTCCTGCGCATTTGACCAGGCTCTGCAACCCTCGCGAACATAATTATGAGTTATGCATGGTTATAAAAATCTTATCTCTGTTTCATGTTAACATCATTAACCAAGAAGAGATAAAAACACGTTTTGGTTAATATGATTAACCAACAAGCATCTTTCTTGACTTGAACTTCACCTTCCACTTCTCGAACACTTCCCTGATTACATCCTCTTTTTCAGTTGGAACAATGAGAACTCCATCTCCAAGAATCTGCGCCTTTGTCTCTTTTAAGATTCCCTTGGCGCCTCGCCGTCCTCTTAGCAAATAATGGAATCTTACCCTGTCTGCTGGCCTAAAGCCAGCCAAAGCATAGGTAAACAATGTCTCATTATTAAATCCGAATAATTTTGACACAGATTCGCCATTCATGACGGATGCTCCTTCAGTCAGAAGGGTCTTGACAAGAGTATGCCTGCCCTTGACAAAATCGTTGTCAGTCATGACGCTTACGTGAAACTCGCCAAATTCTTTCCTGAAACTGGCTGCAATATCAATTGCCTTCTTTTCCACAGTGACTGGAATAATCAGACACACATCAATATCGTTTGGTGAAGTTTTTCCTCGTACAGTCGAGCCGAAAATAACTACATCTATTATTCCTTCACGGGCAACCCATTTGCGAATCTCATTCCTTGATAACTTCTTTTCTTGCATCAATAACTCTCTTCTTTATATCTTCTGCAATTGCTTTTGAAATAGTTGTTGAGTAAGAATCCCTGTAAAAACCAAAAAGCTTGGATGCGGTTTCATAAAGAGCAGGTTCATATTCTTTCAACAAGCTGAACCGCTCTGTGTGATTGACGCCGATCTTTCCGGTATTCTCCAAAAGCGAGATGTCACAAAGCTCAACCAATGCCTTATAGTAGAGCGTTACAGCTCCATTGAACTTTCCTGCCTTGAATGCGTATTCCGCCAACTCAAAATACTCAGTAAAATTTCTGAGCAGAATATCTTTTTGCGTCATGTTAATAATATTAGCCAATGACTAATATTTATGGTTTTTGGTTAATAGTGATAATACTAAATACTTTTCCTTTTAGAGAATGACGTTACAGTAAAAAAGAAATCAAAATAATTAAACCTTGTTAATCACGTTTATCTTCTTTCCTTCCTTTAAGAACACAACCATCTGCTCGGCTACATCTATGGCTACGTTCTCCTGGGCTTCTTTTGTGGAAGCACCGAGGTGGGGGATTGAAAGCACCTGGTCAAGCGTAAGGAGTTTTGAGCTGTGTGGTGGTTCATTCTCCCAGACATCAATTGCCGCGCCAGCCACTTTGCCTGAAGTTATTGCGTTATACAGGGCTTCTTCATTAATAACCCCTCCCCTTGCAACATTGATTATCCTTACGCCCTTCCTCATCATGCCAAACTGCTCTTCATTAATCATGTATTTTGTCTTGTCGTTCAGCGGGACATGCACAGTGATGAAGTCAGATTTTTGTATTACTTCATTGAAATCTGCTATCTTCACCCCGTTACTCTCCTTGACAAGAGGGTCATATGCAATGATGTTCATGCCTATACCTGCGGCAAACTCAGCCACTCTCTTTCCAATCTTCCCCAAGCCAACAATTCCAAGAGTTTTTCCCCTCAGTTCAACTCCCACGTATTTCTTCCTTTCCCAGCCGCCTGCCCTGAGATGGGCGTGCGCATGGTGGATATGCCTTGCCAAAGCAAACATCATTGCAACAGTATGTTCTGCAGCAGCATTCATGTTTCCAAGCGGCGTGTTCATCACCGCAACCTTTTTATCAGTTGCAGCTGGTATGTCTATGTTGTCAACACCGACTCCTGCCCGTCCAATGACTTTAAGCTTTTTTGCGCTGTCAAGTATCTTTTTTGTGACCTTGGTTGCACTCCTCACAACAAAGCCGTCGTATTCCGGAATCACTTTCGCCAGCTCGTCCTCAGCCAGTGTCGGCTTTACATCCACTTGGATTCCGGCGTTCTTAAAAACATCTATCGCCAAAGGGCACACGTTATCAGTTACAAGTACTTTCATTTTTCCACCTCACAGATTCATTGCTTCCTCGAGATTGTCGAGGAATTCCTTCAGCTCATCCTCTTGGATATCACCCATGTGGACCAAGCGGAATGTATTGGGCTGTTTCTTCTCGGCCAATTTCTCGTTCAGCTTCCTGTATCCTGCATCAAAGAGATATCCTCGTTTTCCCATCTCCTCCTTTACCTTAGCCAAGTCCAAGCCAGGAGTGTTCGTGACACAGGTTATTGTATCCGATTCATAGCCCTTTTCAGAAAAGAGCTCAAAGCCATGGTTCTTTGCCCACTCTCTGGCCATCTTGGCCATACCCTTGTGCCTGCTAAACCTGTTCTCAAGTCCCTCCTTCAAAATATAGTCGAGCTGATTGTTCAAAGCAATCAGGTGGCTAACTGATGGCGTATAAGGTGTCATATTTTCATCATAGTTCTTCTTCA